>CAXTSH010000015.1:0-47211 GCA_964246925.1 uncultured Acetobacteraceae bacterium | reverse complement strand
GCGCGGGCGTTTTGTCGTCGGGGTCTGGCGGCCGGCGGCGCCGGCGGCCGGCAGCGCCGGCACCGGGTCAAAGCGCGCCCAACAACGAGTAGCGCGCGGGCTCGATGGCCGACATGCCGGTTTCGCCGCTGGCGGTGTCTCGGCCTCGGCTGCCGCCGCTCGCCGGCGTTGAGGCAGCGGTCGCTCAAGCCGCCATACGCCATCCCGGACGTGACGACCTCCTGCTGATGGGCTTTGCGCCGGGCACGACGGTCGCCGGTATGTTCACACGCAACCGGTGTCCCGGGGCGCCGGTCGACTGGTGCCGACGAGCGTTGACGGGTGGGCGGGCACGCGGTCTGGTCGTCAACTCGGGCAACGCGAACGTGTTCACCGGACGCGCGGGCGAGGCGGCGGTTCGGGTGACGGCCGAGCAGGCGGGAGCGCTGCTCAGATGCAAAGTACGCGAGGTGTTCGTGGCCTCGACGGGTGTGATCGGGGAGGTGTTGGCGGTCGAGCGGATCGAGGCGGCACTACCGGGGATGCAGGCGCGGCTGACGAATGACGGCTGGAACGAGGCCGCGCGCGCGATCATGACGACCGACACGTTCCCCAAGGTGGCTCGGCGCGAGGCGCTGGTCGGTGGAGTGACGATCGGATTGCAGGGGATCGCCAAGGGCAGCGGTATGGTGGCACCGGATCTGGCGACGATGCTGTGCTTCGTGGCGACGGACGCGAAGGTGCCGCGGCGTGCCCTGCAGATCATGCTGGAGCGGTCGGTCGGCGCGAGCTTCAACCGGACGACGGTGGACAGCGACACCTCGACCTCGGACACGGTGCTGCTATTCGCGACCGGGCAGACCCGGCACGGGAAGGTCAGTGCGGACGACGCGCGCGGTTGGCGCGATTTCCAACGCGCGCTGGACGAACTGATGCTCGATCTTGCCTTGCAGGTGGTGCGTGACGGCGAGGGTGCGCAGAAATTGATCCGGATCGACGTGGCAGGCGCCGCAAGCAACGGCTCGGCGCGCCGGGTGGCGCTGGCGATCGCGAACTCGCCGCTGGTCAAGACGGCGATCGCCGGCGGCGACGCGAACTGGGGCCGGATCGTCATGGCGGTGGGCAAGTCGGGGGAGCCGGCGGATCGCGACACGCTGTCGGTGGCGATCGGCGGGACCTGGATGGCGCGCGAAGGTAGTGTGGTGGCCGGCTACGACGAGGCGCCGGTGGCGGCGCACATCGCGGGGCACGAGATCGAGATCGCGGTTGATCTCGGGCTTGGGCGCGGCCGGGGGACGGCTTGGACCTGCGACCTGACGCACGGGTATATCGACATCAATGCGTCGTATCGAAGCTAAGTGTCGCGGGTCTGGGGCTAGCCCCAGCGGGGTCCAAGGGCGTCACGCCGGCAGGCGTCCTGTCGCACCACGCCATCGGCGTTCTTGAGTGGAGCTCTCATCCGCGCGGCTGCGCCTGCGGCCGCTGATGGCGGCGGATGCGGAGGCGGTTCATCGGCTGGTCAATGACTGGGGGATCGTCCGGATGCTGCCGCGCCTACCCTTTCCGTATCCGCGCGAGCTGGCGGACGAGTGGATCGCGTCCACCGCCGAACAGCGTCGAGCAGGCAGCGCCTACCATTGTGCGATCATGCTGGCCGGGACGGAAACGCTGGTCGGATGCCTGGGCGTGCGGCTGGACGCGGAGCCAAGGGCCGCAGATGTCGGCTACTGGATTGGTCGGAAGTTTTGGCGACAGGGGTTCGCCACCGAGGCGGTTGCGCGGGTCTCACGCTGGGCACTGGCGCAACTCGACGTCGATCGGGTGGTGGCCAAGGTCGCCACCGACAATTCCGGTTCGGTGGCGGTGCTGCGCCGGGTCGGGTTCAAGGAGGCGGGAACCGGACGGGAGCGGTTCGAGGCACGCGGTAGGGAGCATGCGATGCTGCGCTTCGCGCTCTCGCATCACGATCTGCCGGCCGAGCCCGTCGCGCCGGCGCCGGCATCGGT
Organism: uncultured Acetobacteraceae bacterium; assembly: GCA_964246925.1. Classification (GTDB taxonomy): domain Bacteria; phylum Pseudomonadota; class Alphaproteobacteria; order Acetobacterales; family Acetobacteraceae; genus CAXTPV01. The sequence goes on along the minus strand of CAXTSH010000015.1, from coordinate 45,226 downwards.
GGAGCGGTCGCGCATCGTGCTGGTGGCGGCCGCAGCATTGCTGGACGGCGAAAGCCGGGTGTTGCTCGCCCGCCGGCCAGAGGGCAAGCGGCTGGCGGGCTTGTGGGAGTTTCCGGGCGGCAAGATCGAGGCGGGCGAGTCTCCGGAGGCGGCGCTGGTGCGCGAACTCGGTGAGGAGCTCGGAATCGATGCGAGTGCGGGATGCTTGGCGCCGTTCGGGTTCGCGTCGCACGACTACAGCGATTTTCACCTCTTGATGCCGTTGTTCGTTTGCCGTCGCTGGAGCGGAACGCCAATGGGCCGCGAGGGGCAGCGTCTGGCGTGGGTGGCACCCCAGAGCCTGGGCGACACGCCGATGACGCCGGCGGGCAAGCCGCTGGTGCCGATGCTGCGGGCTTTCCTGTAGAGCAGGAGGCTGTAGGGTTGGTGGATGGGCAACCCAACCACCTGTCTGGTGATCATCGGCAACGAAGTGCTTTCCGGCCGCACCCAGGACGCCAACATCAAGCATCTCGCGACACGGCTCGGTGAACTCGGGCTGCCTTTGCGAGAGGTCCGGGTGATTCCCGACGTGACGGACCGGATCGTGGACACGATCAACGAGGTGCGGGCGCGATACGATCACGTGTTCACGACCGGCGGCATCGGCCCGACGCATGACGACATCACCAGCGAATGCGTCGCGGCCGCCTTCGGGGTCCCCTGGGAAGCGCATCCGGAGGCGATGCGGCTGCTTGCCGAGATGTATGAGGCGCGAGGCGTGGAGTTCAACGAGGCACGCCGGCGAATGGCGATGATGCCGCGCGGTGCTCGCCTGATCGACAATCCGGTATCGGTGGCGCCCGGGTTCTCAATCGGCAACGTGCATGTGATGGCCGGCGTGCCGTCAATCATGCGGGCGATGTTCGAGCGTCTGGTGCCTGAGCTGCCGACCGGCGTGGTGGTGCAGTCGCGTGCGCTGCACGCGTTGAAGATGGCGGAGGGCGGGATAGCTGGGCCGTTGTCGCGGATCGCATCGGCGCACCCTTCCGTCGATATCGGCAGCTATCCGTTCTACCGCGGCGAGACGAACGGGGTCGCCATCGTGGCACGGGGAACGGACGCGGCGGAGCTCGACATGGTGACCGGAGAGGTCGACGGGATGATCCGGGAAGCGGGCTTCGTCGTCATCGAGGGCGAGCCGCCGGCGTGAGCACGTTCTCGCCAGCCGATCATCCGCATCGGCGGCGCAATCCGTTGACAGGGCAGTGGGTGCTGGTCTCGCCGCACCGTGCGAAGCGTCCGTGGCAGGGACAGGAGGAGCGGCGGGATACGCGCGCCCCGCTCCTCTATGATCCTGACTGTTATCTGTGTCCGGGGAATGTGCGGGTCAGCGGCGCGCGCAATCCGGACTATGACGGAACACTGGTGTTCACCAACGATTTTGCGGCGCTGATGGAGGAGGTGCCGACCTCGACGGCGCCTGCGGACCCGTTGTTCACGCTGGACGCGGCGCGCGGGACGAGCCGGGTGATCTGCTTTTCGCCCGATCACAGCAAGACACTGCCGGAACTGCCGGAGGCGGCGGTCGAGGGGGTGGTCGAGGCTTGGTGCGCGCAGACGGCCGACCTCGGGCAGCGCTACCCGTGGGTGCAGGTCTTCGAGAACAAGGGCGCCGCCATGGGCTGCTCGAACCCGCATCCGCACGGGCAGGTGTGGGCGACCGACTACCTGCCGAACGAGCCGGCGGCCGAGGACGCGCACCAGCGCGCGTATCATGAGCGGTTTGGCCGGCCGATGCTGCTCGACCTTGTCAGGCGGGAGGCTGAGGGCGAGCGGATGGTGGTGCGCAACGAGCACTGGTTGGCGGTCGTGCCTTACTGGGCGGTATGGCCGTTCGAGACGCTGCTGATGCCGAATTTTGCGGTCAGCCGTATGCCCGACCTGAACGTGGCGGCTCGCCGCGATCTGGCGCGTATCCTGGGGCAGTTGACGGCGGGGTACGACGCGCTGTTCACGACGTCGTTTCCGTATTCGATGGGCTGGCATGGGGCGCCGTTCGACAGGCTGGACCCAACGCCCTGGCAGTTGCACGCGCATTTCTATCCGCCGCTGCTGCGCTCGGCGAGCGTACGCAAGTTCATGGTGGGTTTCGAGATGCTGGCGGAGGCGCAGCGGGATTTGACGCCGGAACAGGCGGCGGCGCTGCTGCGGGACAGGATGGTCGAGGTCGTACGATGACCGGACCGATCGAGCGCGTGCGCGACGCTTTCACGCGGCAATTCGGCGGCGTGCCCGCGCTGCTTGTGCAGGCGCCGGGACGGGTCAACCTGATCGGCGAGCACACCGACTACAATGATGGGCTGGTGCTTCCGTGTGCGATCGATTTCGGCACCGTGGTGGGCGCACGACGGCGTCAGGATGGGCGCGTGCGTGTCGTCGCGGCGGATTTCTGCGAGGGCCTGGACGAGTTCGGGGTGTCGCCGGCGATCGGGAAGAGTCCGGCGGAGGGCTGGGCGGATTACGTTCGTGGAGCGATGCAAATCCTGGCGGCACGCGGGGTGGCGCTCGGAGGCGCCGACATCGCGATTGCTGGCGATGTGCCGCAGGGGGCCGGGCTGTCGTCGTCGGCGTCGTTGCTGGTGGCGCTGATCGACGCGTTCCGCCGGCTTGATGGGCTGGACACGATGTCGTCGACCGAGGTCGCGGTGTCGGCGCGTGCGGTGGAGAATGAGTTCGTCGGTGTCGCGTGCGGGATCATGGACCAGTTGATCTCGGCCCGCGGCGTCGCGGGACATGCATTGCTGATCGACTGCCGGACGCTGGAGGTGCGGCCGGTTGCGGTGCGTGACGGGCTGGTGGTGCTGATCGTCCATTCAGGGATCGAGCGCGGGCTGGTCGGCAGCGAATACAATCGCAGGCGTGAGGAGTGCGCCCGGGCGGCGCGGCATTACCGCGTCGCTGCATTGCGCGATGTCGATGCGGCGTTGCTCGAGGCCGGGCGGAGCGGGCTGGACGACGTGGCGTTCCGGCGAGCGCGCCACGTCGTGAGCGAGAACGCGCGAGTGGTCGAGACGGCGGCCGCGCTGGAGCGTGGCGATACGGCGGCGCTCGGAACGCTGATGGCGGCGTCACACGCATCGATGCGCGACGATTTCGAGATCACGACGCCGGGGATTGATCGGCTGGTGGCGATCATGGGCGAAGCGATCGGCTCGCGCGGAGGGGCGCGGATGACTGGCGGTGGTTTCGGCGGCTGCGTAGTTTCGGTGGCGACGCGCGAGGGGGTGGAAGCGGCGCTGGCATCTGTCGCGCGCGACTACCGGACGCCATCGGGCGAGGGCGCCGTGACGTATCTTTGTCGCCCGTGCCAGGGCGTTCGGGCGATTGAGAGCTAGGCCGGATGCTCGCTTCTCTGAGGCCCACCCGGCTTCTCAGTGCTCAGGCAGCATGGATAAGTCGCGGATGTAGCCTACCCTCCATTGCCGTTTCGGCGCTGGATCGATCGGTCAGGCTGTCTCCGCAAGCCAGCCCATCAGCCCAGTTGGCTTTGTTTGCGGTCTGGGGCGCCGCCCCAGCGGGGTCCAGGGGCGGCGCCCCTGGCATTGATGGCTGAAACCATTCTCGAAGCCGAGGGCCTGACGCGCTCGTTTGCCGGTTTCGTGGCCGTAGCGGGTGTGGACCTGCGCGTGCAGGCCGGCAGCATCCATGCGCTGATCGGACCGAACGGCGCCGGCAAGACGACCTGCTTTAATCTGCTGAGCGGGTTTCTCGCGCCGAGCGCCGGCCGGATCCGCTTTGAGGGGCACGACATCACCGGACTGGCGCCCGCGCGGGTGGCTCGGCTGGGCCTGGTGCGGAGTTTCCAGATCTCGGCGACGTTTCCGCATATGACGGCGCTCGAGAACGTTCGTCTGGCGCTGCAGCGGGCGCGCGGCGGCAGCTTCGACTTCTGGCGCTCGGACCGGGTGCTGCGCACCTACAACGAACGGGCGCGGGCGCTGCTGGCCGAGGTCGGGCTTGAGGAGGCGGCGGACACGCCGGCGGCCAGCTTGTCGTATGGGCGTAAGCGGTCGCTGGAAATCGCCACCACGCTGGCGCTGGAGCCGGCGATGATGTTGCTCGACGAACCCACGGCCGGGATGACGCATGACGATGTGGGCCGGATCGTCGAACTGGTGCGCCGGGTGCGCGTGGGTCGAACGATTCTGATGGTCGAGCACAATCTGTCGGTGGTGGAGGGATTGTGCGACCGGATCACGGTGCTGACGCGCGGGCGGGTGTTGGCGGAGGGCGACTACTTGACGGTATCGCGTGACCCGGAGGTGATCGGGGCTTATCTCGGCAGCGACGATGGGTGACGTCCTGCTGGCGTTGCGCGACCTGCACGCCTGGTATGGAGAAAGCCATGTGCTGCACGGGGTCGAACTCGACGTGCCGGAGGGCGAGGTGGTCACGCTGCTTGGTCGCAACGGTGCCGGCAAGACGACGACGCTGCGCAGCATCATGGGGCTGGTGCGACGGCGCGGCGAAATAAGCTGGCGCGGCACGCCCATCGGCGCCGAGCGGCCGGATCGGATTGCGCGCGCCGGGATCGGCTTCTGCCCGGAGGAGCGAGGGATCTTCGCCTCGCTCACGGTGGCCGAAAATCTGGTGCTGCCGCCGATCGTGGCAGCAGGCGGTCTCGACCTGCCGGCGATCCACGCACTGTTTCCAAACCTCGCGGAACGTGCGCGCAGCCCGGGAACACGCCTGTCGGGTGGCGAGCAGCAGATGCTGGCGATCGCGCGCATTCTCCGCTCAGGCGCGCGGCTGCTGCTGCTCGACGAGCCGACGGAGGGCCTCGCACCGGTGATTGTGCAGCAGATCGGACAAGTCGTTCGCGCCATCAGGGAGCGCGGCTTCACGGTGCTGCTGGTGGAACAGAATTTTCGCTTCGCCGCCCGGCTCGCCGACCGGCACTACGTGATGGAACACGGGCGGATTGTCGACATGATCCTCGGTTCGCACGTGCAAGAGAACATGACTAAGCTGCACCGCATTCTCGGCGTCTGAGAACGGGCGCCGGGCCAACAAGAATGGGGGAACGTCACGATGCGCCTGAACCGTCGTGCCCTGCTGGGCGCCGCTGCTGCCGCAAGTGTGCCCCTCGGGCGTTCACGTGCCGCAGGCCCGGCGCTGAAGATCGGGTTTCTAACGGACATGTCCGGACCTTATCGCGATGTCGGAGGCCCGGTCGGACTGCAGGCGGTGCAGCAGGCGGTGGCCGAATTCGCAGGGTCGAAGGGGCTGACGGTGGACATCGTTTCTGCAGACCATCAGAACAAGCCGGATGTCGGCGCGGGGATCGCGCGCCAGTGGTACGATCAGGACGGCGTGGACTTCATCACGGGGGTGCCGAATTCGGCCGTCGGGTTGGCGGTGGCCGGCGTCACGCACGAGAAGAACAAGGCGTATGCCAATACCGGCGCCGCTACCTCGGACTTGACCGGCAAGCTGTGCAACGCCAACACCATCCATTGGGTGTACGACACCTGGATGCTGGCGCACTCGACCGGCGGGGCGGCGGTGAAGGCGGGCGGCACCAGCTGGTTTTTCATCACCGCGGATTACGCGTTCGGGCACGCGCTGCAGCGGGATACGACCGGTTTTGTGACCGCGGCGGGCGGCAAGGTGCTGGGCAGCGTGGCGTATCCGTTTCCGGGAACGTCGGACTTCTCGTCCTACCTGCTGCAGGCGCAGTCAAGCGGCGCGAAGGTGATCGGACTAGCCAACGCCGGGACCGATACGATCAACAGCATCAAGCAGGCGCACGAGTTCGGGATCACGCAGACGCTGGCCGGCTTGCTGGTGTTCATCAGCGACATCCACGCGCTGGGACTGGAGACGGCGAACGGGCTGCTGGTCTCGAACACGTTCTATTGGGATCTGAATGATCGCACGCGGGCGTTCTCGGCGCGCATGAAGCCGCGCGCACCGGACAAACGGCTGACGATGGATCAGGCGGGCGGCTACAGTGCCACGCTGCACTACATGAAGGCGGCGGCCGACATGGGGGTGACGCAGGCGAAGGCGAGCGGCTCGGCGGCGATCGCGCGAATGAAGGCAATGCCGACCGACGACGATGCGTTTGGCGCGGGCAGGATACGAGAGGATGGGCGGGCGCTGCATCCCTGTTACCTGTTCAAGGTCAAGACGCCGGCCGAGAGCAAGGGTCCGTGGGACTACTATACGCTCGTGCAGACGATCCCGGCCGATCAGGCGTTTCGGCCGATGAGCGAAGGAGGATGTCCGCTGGTCAAGTCCTGACCAGGCCCGGCTCAATCGATGATCATGGTCTTCGGCAAGCCGCTGCTGCTGCTGTATGGGCAACTGGCGCTCGGACTGATCAACGGTGCGTTCTATGCTCTGCTGTCGCTCGGTCTGGCGCTGATCTTCGGGCTGCTGAACGTGATCAATTTCGCCCACGGTGCGCTTTTCATGCTCGGCGCGTTCGCGGCGTGGGGCCTGCTCACGCATCTCGGCATCGGCTTCTGGCTGGCGCTGCTGCTGGCGCCGTTGGGCGTGGGCGCGTTCGGCGTTCTGCTGCAGCGCACGCTGATCAGCCGTGTGTCGGGGCTGGATCCGCTCTACAGCCTGCTGCTGACGCTCGGCTGCGCGCTGGTCATTGAGGGATTGATGCGCAACGAGTTCGGCAGTTCGGGCGTGTCCTATCCGGTTCCCGACACGTTGCAGGGGGCGACCAATCTCGGGTTCATGGTTTTGCCAACCTACCGTATCTTCGCGGTGCTGGCCGCCTCCGCGATGTGCCTGGTCGTGTGGGGCACGATCGAATTCACATCGCTTGGAGCGGTGCTGCGCGCATCGGTCGAGAATGCGCCGCTGGTGCAGGCGTTCGGCGTTGACGTGCCTCGCCTGGTGACGCTGACCTATGGTGCGGGTGCGGCCCTGGCCGGGTTTGCGGGCGTGCTGGCGGCGCCGATCTCTTCGGTCAATCCAGACATGGGATCGAACCTCCTCATCGTGGTGTTCGCGGTGGTGGTGATCGGGGGAATGGGCTCGATCGGGGGCGCCATCGTCACCGGCTTCGCGCTCGGGCTGATCGAGGGGTTGACCAAGGTCTATTACCCGGAGGGCTCGGCGACCGTCATTTTCGTCGTCATGGTGATCGTGCTGCTGACCAGACCCGCGGGCCTGTTCGGCCGGGCCGCCTGATTGGGGCCCAGCACTCAGGCGAGTACGTTCGCCGTGATGGTGGCGCTGATCGCGGCGGGACCCTGGGTTCTCTACCCGGTGTTCGTGATGAAGGTGTTGTGCTTCGGGCTATTCGCCTGCGCGCTGAACCTGCTGATCGGCCGGGTTGGATTGCTGTCGTTGGGCCACGCGGCGTTCTTCGGGATGGGCAGCTACGTGGCCGCCTATGGCGCCAAGAGCCTGGGGCTGTCGGCGGAATTGGCGATCCTGGCCGGCGGCGTGGTGGGAGCAGGGCTGGGCGCCGTGTTCGGCGCCGTCGCGATCCGGCGCCAGGGCATTTATTTCTCGATGATCACGCTGGCCCTGGCGCAGATGGTCTATTTCTTCTGCGTCCAGGCGCCTTTCACCGGCGGTGAGGACGGCATCCAGCTCGTGCCGCGGCCCAGGCTGCTGGGCCTGGTCCCGCTGGCAAACGACCGGGCGATGTACGCGCTGGTCGCGTTGGTGTTCCTGGCGGGCTTCGCGCTGATCTGGCGGGTCGTTCATTCGCCGTTTGGGCAGGTGCTGACTGCCATTCGCGAGAACGAGCAGCGGGCGATCTCGTTGGGCTACCGGGTCGACAGCTACAAGCTGGTGGCTTTTGTGTTGTCGGCGTTTCTCGCCGGGATCGCGGGGGCGATGAAATCGCTGGTGTTCGGGATCGCGACCTTGTCGGACGTTTACTGGACGACATCGGGCGAGGTGGTGCTGATGACGCTGGTGGGCGGGCTGGGCACGCTGTTCGGACCAGTCGTTGGCGCGGCGGTTCTGGTGGCGCTCGAGAACTACCTCGCCCCGCTCGGCGACTGGGTGACGGTGACGCAGGGGACGGTGTTCGTCGCCTGCGTGGTCGCGTTCCGGCGCGGCATCGTGGGTGAGGTGGCGGCTCTGTTTAGGTAGTGAACCCGTTCGCCGCAAACCCCGACCATCATTGTCAGAGGATTGCGGGCTGGGGCCGCTGGCCCCAGCGGGTGCAGGGCAGCGCCCTGATCTTCCTACGTCGTTCCTTCCCGCCCCATGGCGAGGAACTTCTCGCGGCGGCGGATTCTGAGCGTGGGTGCGTCGACGGTTCTCAGCTCGGGCAGCGCGGCCGCGAGAACGCGGCGAACGGACTCCATCGTTTCGGCCGGCATACGGTGGGCGGCGCCGACCGGCTCCTCGATGATGTCGTCGATCAGCTTGAGCTGCCTGAGATCCTGCGCGGTCAGCTTGAGCGCGTCGGCGGCGAGCGAGGCCTGGGTTGGATCGCGCCAGAGGATCGACGCACAGCCTTCGGGTGAGATCACCGCGTAGATCGAGTGCTCCAGCATGTAGATGCGGTCGGCGGCGGCGAGCGCGATGGCGCCCCCGGAACCGCCCTCGCCGATGATGGTGGCCAGGATGGGCACCGGGGCATCGAGGCAGGCCTCGACGGAGCGGGCGATGGCCTCGGCCTGGCCGCGCGCCTCGGCGTCAATGCCCGGAAAGGCACCGACGGTATCGACAAAGGTCAGGATGGGGAGCGCGAAACGGCCCGCGAGCTCGATCAGGCGGCGCGCCTTGCGGTAACCTTCGGGCTTGGCCATGCCGAAATTGTGGCGGACGCGGGTGTCGGTGTCGCCGCCGCGCTCGATGCCGAGGACCATGACCGGGTCACCCTCGAAGCGGCCGAGGCCGCCGACGATGGCCCGATCCTCGGCGAAGGCGCGATCGCCGGCGAGCGGCGTGTAGTCGGTGATCAGGGAAGCGATGTAGTCGAGCGCGCGCGGGCGCTCCGGGTGGCGGGCGACCTGGGTCTTCTGCCAGGGGGTGAGCTTGGCGTAGGTTGAGCGGAGCTGGCGATCTGCCTTTTCGGTGAGCTTGACCAGTTCCTCCGCGATGTTGATCCCCTCGGGATCGGACATGCGGCGGAGTTCCTCGATCTTGCCTTCGAGTTCGGCGATGGGCTTCTCGAACTCAAGGAATTGTCGCATCCGGGCGCTCTAGCACGTTTCGCTGGGGTCAACAGGCGGGTCCCGCGCGAGCGGATGATGGGCCTGGACAAGCTGCGTCAGGCGCGCGGGCAGGACGTGAGTGTAGATCTGGGTCGTCGTGATGTCGGCATGACCGAGCAGCACCTGGAGGTGGCGAAGGTCGGCGCCGCCGGCGAGCATGTGGCTGGCGAAGGAATGGCGCAGCACGTGCGGCGACAGCATGCCCGGGTCGAGGCCGGCGCTGCGGGCGGCGTCGGCAAGCACCAGGTCGAAGCCCTGGCGGGTCAGACGCCGCCTTGGGTCGCGGCCGGGAAAGAGGAAACGGCTCGCCGGACTTGCTTCGATCAGGGCGGCGGCGGCCGCACTCGCTTCGGCCGACAGGGGGACGAGGCGTTCACGACCGCCCTTGCCGCGGATGGTGAGCGCTCGCGCGCCTCGCGCAAGGCCGGCGCGCTCGATGGCGAGGAGTTCGGACACGCGCAGGCCGGCGGTGTAGAGGAGAATGATCGCGGCGAGAACGACCGGGCCGCGTGGCGGCAGGAGTGTCTGGGCGGCATCGATCAGGTCCGCCACCTGCTGCTCGGTGAGCAGGCGAGGCAGCGAGCGGCCGCTTCTCGGGGCTTCGAGCAGGGCGGTCGGATCGTCGGGACGGATCCCCTCATTGATCAGAAAACGATAGAACTGGCGTAGGCAGGAGAGCCTGCGCTCGAGAGTGCGGGCGGCGAAACCGGCACGCGACAGGCCGGCCATGTAGTCGGCGAGGTCGGTGGGCGAGGCACTCGCGAGCGTTGTCGCGCGGAGATGGCACCCGACGCACTGCAGATCGGCGCGGTAGGCGGCGATCGTGTTCGGACTCGCCGCGCGCTCGCTGACCAGCATCTCGAGAAAGGCTTCCGCGTGACGGTCGATCGTCATCTGCCTGGCGCCGCGGAGCTAGTGTGAAAACCTGTCGTTCGGGATGGTCCGTTCGACTTCATGCGGAGCGATCTTCGGCGGAAAGGCGCCAATGATGAGCGCGCCGACGGCCAGGAGGACGAGGCCGGCACCGAGAGCGATCAGGAAGACGCGACGCATCGTAAATCCGCTGTTGCCCGGCTGGCTGCCGCGCGGCCGTTATGGCCGGGTCCGGTCTGTGCTAGCGTCGCACTCCATGACACGCAACCTCGCGATCTCGGTCGGCGATCATCCGCCCAGCGATCTGTCGCATGAGGCGGCAGCACACGCCATTCTGGACCGCCTGGATGGACGCTGCGTAGTGATGGTCGGCCTGATGGGAGCGGGCAAGACGACGATTGGCCGCAGGCTGGCAGGATTGCTCGGGCTCGCGTTCGTCGACGCGGACGCGGAAATCGAGCAGGCGGCGGGCTGCAACATCGCGGAACTGTTCGCGCGATTTGGCGAGGCGGAGTTCCGGGAAGGCGAGCGCCGGGTGATCGCGCGGCTGCTGAGCGGACATCAGGCGGTGATCGCGACGGGCGGCGGCGCGGTCACGGACGGAGCGACGCGACAACTGATCCGCGAGCGCGCGGTGTCGGTATGGCTGCGCTGCCCGCTTGCCTCGCTGGTCCGGCGGGTGTCGGCGCGGACCCATCGGCCGCTCCTGCAGGGGACGGATGTCACGGCCACGCTTGAGCGATTGCTGGCCGAGCGCGGACACCTGTATGCGCAGGCCGACCTCACGGTCGATTGCGGCGACGCCAGCGCAGAGGCGACGACTCTGACGGTGTTCGCGCGATTGGCGACGTCGCAAGACGTGCGACGGGTTCGGGTGGGAGTGCGCGAGAGACCCTACGACGTGATGATCGGGGACGGGCTGATCGCACGCGCCGGGGCCCTGCTCGTCCCGATCCTGCCGCAGAAGCGTTGCGTGGTGGTGACCGACGAGGTGGTGGCGGGCCTTCATCTGCCGGCGCTGATGACGTCGCTTGCGGAATGCGGAATCGAGGCGTGGGTTGAAACGGTTCCGGCAGGCGAGGCAAGCAAGCGAATAGAGGTGTTCGGGCGGCTCGCCGACGCGATTCTGGAGATCGGCGTCGAGCGGCAGACGACGGTGATCGCACTGGGCGGTGGCGTGGTGGGGGATCTTGCCGGCTTCGTGGCGGCGACCTTACTCCGCGGGTTGCCGCTGGTGCAGATCCCGACGACGCTGCTGGCACAGGTCGACAGCAGCGTCGGCGGCAAGACCGGGATCAATGCGCGCGCGGGCAAGAACCTGATCGGCGCGTTTCACCAACCGATCGCAGTCCTGGCGGACACGGGTGCGCTCGCGACGTTGCCGGCTCGCGAGAGGCGGGCCGGTTATGCGGAGATCGTCAAGGCAGGCCTGATCGGGGACGCCGACCTGTTCGCCTGGTGCGAGCGGCACGGGAATGCGGTGATCGAGGGTCAGGGGAGCCGGCTGGCAGAGGCGGTGGAACGGGCAACCGCATTCAAAGCGGCCGTCGTGGCGGAGGACGAGCGAGAGGATCAGGAGGGCGGCCGGGCGCTGCTTAACCTGGGCCATACGTTCGGGCACGCGCTGGAGGCGGAGTTCGGCTTCGACGGCAGGCTGCTGCACGGCGAGGCGGTGGCGGTCGGCTGTCAGCTCGCGTTCACGCTGTCGGAGCGACTGGGCCATTGTGCAGCGGACGATGCGCGGCGGGTGAGCGCGCATCTGCGCGCGACCGGGCTGCCGGCGACCATCGGCGACCTGCCGGGCCGGGTCTCTGGCGCTCGGCTGGTGGCGCACATGCAGCATGACAAGAAAAGGCGTGACGGCACGCTGACCTTCGTCCTGGCGCACGGGATCGGCGAGGCTTTTGCCGATCGGGGCGTTGCGATGGCCAACGTGCTTGATCTGCTTGCCGATGCGGGGTGCGACCCGTGAGTGGAAGCGATGCGGTGACGTTGTTGCCGATCGGCATCAGTCCGGGACGCGGCGAGGTTTCGACATTCGGGGCTTCGTACACAACTCCGCGACGTTGTCGGCGCGCTTTGGGGATTGCAGACGGCGATTCGGCCGTTTGCAGAAGGGAGAACGAGACGGAAGCGGCGTTTGTGGCCCGGAATGAATTGTGGCATTTGCAACACATCACGGCAGGTGAACGCAGCGCGACCTCTCTGGTGTCTCTGCAACCGCAACTTGGGCAACTATTGTAGGGTTAGTCAGAACGATCGGACTGGCCGGATCAACGGCCGCTGCTCGCTGGAACGACGTCAACGGCAAGGACTGAGGCAGATGCGTCTCCGCACGGCACTTCTCGCAACATCGATCATGGCGGCGCCAGCGGCGGCTCTGGCTCAGCCTGTTAGCGGCCCTTACGTCAGCCTAGGAGGTGGTTACGACCTCCTGCAGACGACAGGGGCCCACTTCTCGCCAAGCACCTATGCTGATGGCATCGACGATGGCATCGGCTCGGTCAGCACGGCGAACAAGTCTCGCTACGCCTCCGACTACGGCTTCACCGGGCAGGCTTCGGTCGGCTACGGGTTCGGCAATGGGGTGCGTGTCGAACTCGAGGGCGACTACCTGTATGACGACCTCGACCATCGCGCCGGGACGGCGACGCCCGGCAACACGAGCGGCCGAATTGAGTCATATGGGCCGTTGATCAACGTGCTGTATGATTTCGACCTGGCCCAGTTCGGCATCGCGGTGCCGGTGACGCCGTATATCGGCATTGGCGCCGGCTATCTGTGGAACCACCTCGGACCGGTGACGACGGTCTTCAACAACGGCAACGTCAATCGAGTGGGCGGCACTGCAGGCGGTGTGTCCTACCAGGGCATTGTGGGCGTGGCCTACAACATCCCGCCGGTTCCCGGTCTGGCGTTGACGCTCGACTATCGCTTCGTCGGGACATCGGATATCTCGTCGTTCAAGTCGTTCGCGTATGCGCCGAACGGAGTGCACGAAGGGAACGCCGACTTCAACGATCTCCTGCACCACGAGGTGATGGTCGGCATCCGCTACGCGTTCAACACCGCGCCGCCGCCGCCACCCCCTGCGCCGGTCCAGGTCGCTCCGGCGCCGCAGCCGGCTCGGACGTATCTCGTGTTCTTCGATTGGGACAAGTCGTATCTGACACCAAGGGCACGCCAGATCGTGGCCGAGGCCGCGCAGAACTCGACGCGCACGCAGACGACGACGATCGAGGTCAACGGTTACGCCGACACCTCGCATGCGCTTCCCGGCCGCCGTGGTCAGCAGTATAATCTACGGCTGTCACTGCGCCGTGCAGACTCTGTCAAGGCCGAGCTGATCCGCGACGGCGTGCCGGCAAACGTCATTCAGGTGCATGGTTTCGGCGACACGCACCTGCTGGTGCCGACCGGCCCGAATGTGCGCGAGCCGCAGAATCGGCGTGTCGAGATCATCCTGCAGTAGCCGCGCCTATCCTTTCGACTGCGGAGGGGCGCCGAAGGGCGCCCTTCCTTTTCCGCCCGCACGCCGGCACGATCCTCTGGCCGTTCGACAGGATATGGATTTTGAACGCATTCGAGGGCGTGGAAGACATTCTGCCGATCGATCTTGACGAGGCCATTGAGGCTGCGGAGACCGGGCCGTTCGGCCGCAAGCCGTCGCTTCCGCAGTTCCTTCGGTTCGGCGTAGTGGGCTGCCTCGGCTTCATCTGGGACACCAGCATTGTCTATCTGACGAAGGGCACCTTCGGCGTCCTGCCGGCGATGATGGTGTCGTTCGTTATCGCCGCCACACTCAACTGGGGGATGAACCGGGCGTGGACTTTCCGCCATACGCCCTGCGACCATTCCCTTCCTCGCCAATGGGCGCTTTATATGGTGGCCAATTCGCTCGGGTTTGTCCTCAATCGCGGGACTGCCGCTGTTCTGGTGGTCATGTTCGTGGGATGCCGCGAGCAGCCAATCCTGGCGCTTGTGGCCGGCGCGGCAGCGGGGCTCGCGGCCAATTTCACGCTTTCGCAGCGGTTCGTATTCCGGACGCGCGCTGCCTAGCCGAGGCGAGGCGGACCTCTCCCCCGGCACTTCACCGCTGGCCCTGCGTGCGTTAGAGCCACGTATGGCCAGCAGCAACGACATCCGGGCGCGCTTCCTCGACTACTTTGCGGACCAGGGTCACGAGATCGTCGACAGTTCGCCGCTGGTCCCGCGCAATGACCCGACATTGCTGTTCACCAACGCCGGGATGGTGCAGTTCAAGAACGTCTTCACCGGGCAGGAGCGTCGCTCCTACGTGCGGGCGGCGACGGCGCAAAAAGTCGTGCGTGCAGGCGGCAAGCATAACGATCTCGACAACGTCGGCACTACCGCCCGGCATCATACGTTCTTTGAGATGTTGGGTAATTTCTCCTTCGGCGACTACTTCAAGCCGCGCGCCATCGAGCTCGCGTGGACGCTGGTGACGAGGGATTTCGGCCTCGACCCGTCGCGGCTGGTGGTGACGGTCTATGCCGACGACGAGGAAGCGGCTTCCCTATGGCGAGCGATCGCCGGCCTGGACGAGCGGCGGATCATCCGGATCGGGGGAGCCGACAATTTTTGGCGGATGGGCGACACCGGACCGTGCGGGCCGTGCTCGGAAATCTTCTACGACCATGGTCCTCATGTCGCGGGAGGGCCGCCCGGAAGTGCCGACGAGGACGGCGACCGCTTCGTCGAGATTTGGAACCTTGTCTTCATGCAGTACGACGAGGATCCGCCGGGAACGCGAACCACCCTGCCCCACCCGTCGATCGACACCGGCATGGGCCTTGAGCGGATGGCGGCGATCCTGCAGGGGGTCACCGACAATTACGACACGGATACGTTCCGGGCGCTGATCGCGGCGAGTGCGGAGGCGACCGGACAGGCGCCGAATGGGCCATTCCGGGTCGGCCACCGCGTGGTGGCCGACCATGTGCGCAGCACGGCATTCCTGATCGCCGACGGCGTGCTGCCGTCGCGCGAGGGCCGGGGATATGTGCTGCGGCGGATCATGCGCCGCGCGATGCGCCATCTACACCGAATGGGGGCGCGGGAGGCGAGCTTCTACAAGCTGCTGCCGACGCTGGTGCGACAGATGGGCAGCGCGTACCCGGAGCTCGCGCGTGCGCAGGCGCTTATCGGCGAGACGATGCGTCTGGAGGAAGAGCGGTTCAAGTCGTTGCTCGAACGCGGATTGTCGCTGCTGGCGGAGGAAACCGGGCATCTGGCGGACGGCGAGGCGCTGCCGGGTGCGGTCGCGTTCCGGCTCTATGACACCTATGGGTTCCCGCTCGACCTGACGGAGGACGCGCTTCGCGAGGATGGCAGACGCGTGGACCTTGCCGGGTTTGAGGCGGCGATGACCGAGCAGCGGACGCGCGCCAGGGCCTCGTGGTCGGGGTCGGGGGAAGCGGCAACGGAACGGCCCTGGTTCGAGCTGCGCGACCGGCTGGGTGCCACGGATTTCCTCGGCTACGCGACAGAAGTGGCGGAAGCGGAGATCACCGGGCTACTGGCGGGCAGCACCATTGTTGAGCGGGCGGGAGCAGGGTCGGAGGTCTGTGTGGTGCTCAACCAGACACCCTTCTATGGCGAAGCCGGCGGACAGGTCGGTGATCGTGGAGTTTTGGTTGGGGTGGGATCGGCGTTGCGGATCGACGTCAGCGACACGCAGCGCAAGCTTGGCGATCTTGTCGCGCATGTCGGTCGGGTGGTTGAGGGCGAGGCAGCCGTCGGGCTGGCGGTGCGAGCCGAGGTGGATGGCGAGCGCCGCCGCGCGATCCGAGCCCATCATTCGGCAACTCATCTGCTGCACGCCGCACTTCGCCGGCAACTCGGCAGCCATGTGACCCAGAAGGGCAGCCTGAACGCACCCGACCGGCTGCGTTTCGACGTCAGCCAGCCGAGGCCGATCACACGCGAGGAGCTCCGCGCGGTCGAGACGGAGGTCAATGAGCGCATCCGCGAGAACGGGGAAGTCACCACGCGGCTGATGACACCGGATCAGGCGGTCGGAATAGGCGCGATGGCCTTGTTCGGCGAGAAGTATGGCGAGGAGGTCCGGGTGGTGTCGATGGGCTCTGCGAACGATCGGGCCTACTCGATCGAGCTGTGCGGTGGCACCCATGTCGCCAGGACCGGGGACATCGGGCTGTTCCGAATCGTCGGCGAGACGGGTGTCGCGTCTGGCGTACGTCGGATCGAGGCGGTGACCGGGCGAGCGGCGGAGGCGGCGGTTGCGGAGCAGGACGCGCTGATGGCGAGGCTGGCGGCAGGCTTGCGGACGTCGCCGGCGGAGCTGCCGTCGCGGCTGGACGCCTTGCTCGATGAGCGCCGGGTGCTGCAGGGGCAGGTCGCCGAGCTGCAACGTCGGATCGCCGCCGGCGAGGCCGGTCAGTCGGTCGAGGAGGTTGGCGGCATCGCGTTCTCGGCGCGCAACCTTGGGGGGGTACCGGCACGCGACCTGAAGGGGTTGGCGGAAGCCTCGCTCAAGCAGATCGAACGAGGTGTCGTGGCACTTGCCTCGACTGCGGAGGGCAAGGTGAGCCTGGTGGTGGGCGTCTCGCCGGACCTGACGGAACGGTTCGACGCGGTGGCGCTGGTGCGTGCCGCCGTGCCGGCACTCGGTGGCAAGGGCGGTGGTGGACGACGGGACCTGGCGCAGGCAGGAGGGCCTGATGTCGGCAGCGTGGAGGCGTCCCTGGCGGCGGTCAGGGCGGCGGTTGGAGCTCCGCCCCCGCCGGGGCCAGTCACCCCTGACCCGCAACTTGTCAGAGGGTAATGGTTTCCAGAGGCGATCGCCGTTGGGTCTGGAGCAAAGCCCCGATCAGGTTTTAGGGGTTCGACAATCGTACAGTGGCAGGAGGTTTTGCGATGGACGTGCAGACGATCGACCAGCAGTACGCCCAGCTTCAGGGGCAGTCGCAGCAGACCGTTCAGGCGCTGCAGACGCTGGGCAACAAGCTGCAGGCGGCCGCACAAGGGGGCGACCAACAGGCAAGGGAATGGATGCTCGACCTGCGCGAGCTGGCGCTGTCGTTCCGCTCGGAGCAGGACCAGGTCAGCAACCTGCTACAGGCGCTGCACGCCTATGTCGCGAACCAGTCCCAGATTGCCGCGGCACCGCCGACCTCGGGCGGCCAGTGGGGCGCTCCGAGCTATCCGCCCCAGCAGGCGGTCGCTCCGCCGCAGGTCGGCGGCATGTTCGGCAACTTCCTCCAGTCGGGCTTCGGCCGCGCGATCGAGACCGGCGCCGGCTTCGGCATCGGGGACGAGCTGATCAACAAGCTCTTCTGAGGCTCCGTCGCCTACCGATCGCGATAGAGTTCGTTGGCCAGCAGGGCGGTCGCGGTCGACAGGCCGGCTGCGATGACCATGAGAAGCACCCCGTCCAGGATCAGTCCAGTCGGCGTGAACTGATAGTTGGCGACCGTCAGTTCGGTCGGCACGTGCTCGACGAGCCCGTTCAGGATGTCGCGCATCTGGCCGTCGTTGGTCTGTATCAGCGCGACGGCCTTCGGCAGCGCATACCAGCCGAGCCCCAGCACCAGCAGCAACGGCGCGAGCAGTTCGGCCAACTGCTGGGTCAGCACGAACGCGAAATGCACGATTCCCCAGAGGGTGATCCGTGCCGCCCGACCGGCCACCGACGGTCCGTGCCGGATCACACCGCGCAGCACGCTTGATCGCAGCGCGATCGCGCGCCGCTCGAACGCGCTTAGAGGTCCATCGTCCGGCATGGCAGGAACCTATCGCCGCACCGGCGCAAGCGCCACCTGCCGCATCAGCCTTTGACGGGACCCGAACACGCCATAGATGCAGGAGCGAACCTAGAACAGGATCCCACGATGACGGCGATACGCCCGGCCAGAAGCGAACGCCGGCCGCAGGAGGATGTGCTGCCGTCATGGGATCTGACGGACCTTTACGCCGCTCCGGACGATCCGCGGGTCGAGTCCGATCTCGCGCGCGCGGCGGCGGCGGCGGCGGGGTTTGAGGACCGCCACAAAGGCAGGCTCGCGACGCTGGACGCGCGCGCGCTCGCTGACGCCATCGCCGAGTTCGAGCGCATCGAGGAGATACTCGGCCGCCTCGGCGCCTATGCCGGCCTGCTGTTCGCCGGGGACAGCACCGATCCTGTCCGCGGCCGCCTGTATCAGTCGATCAACGAGCGCTGCACTTCGGTCGGCACCCACCTCGTGTTCTTCACCCTCGAGCTGAACGAGCTTGACGACGCTCATGTCGAGGCCCTGCTCGGTGCTGCTCCCCTGGCGCGTTGGCGGCCGTTTCTGCGTGACCTGCGCGTCTTCCGGCCGCATCAGCTCTCGGCCGACATCGAGCGGGTCCTGCACGAGAAGGACGTCACCGGCCGCGCTGCCTGGAGCCGGCTGTTCGATGAGACGATCGCCGGCCTTCGGGTTCCGCTCGGGGGCGAGGAATTGACCGTCAGCGCAGCCCTGAACCGGCTGTCGGGCCCCTCGCGGGACATGAGGCGGGAAGCGGCGGCCGCCATCGGCGGCGTGTTCGGGGCGAACCTCCGCCTGTTCTCGCTGATCACCAACACGCTGGCCAAGGACAAGCAGATCGTCGATGGCTGGCGTCGTTATCCGCGGCCAGGCAGTGCGCGAAACCGCTCGAATATGGTCGAGGACGAGGTCGTGGACGCACTGGTGGAGGCCGTCTCGAACGATTACCCGCGGATCAGCCACCGTTACTATCAGCTCAAGGCGGGTTGGCTGGGGCTGGATCGGCTGCAGCACTGGGACCGCAACGCGCCGATGCCGGACGATGACGACCGGACGGTGCCCTGGTCGGAAGCGCGGTCGCGCGTGCTCGCGGCCTACGACGGATTTGATCCGGAGATAGGGGCTCTCGGGCGGCGCTTCTTCGAGCATGCCTGGATCGACGCCAGCCCGACACCGGGGAAGTCGGGGGGCGCCTTCGCCCACCCCACCGTTCCATCGGCGCATCCCTACATCCTGATGAACTATCATGGCCGCACGCGCGACGTGATGACGCTGGCGCACGAACTCGGCCACGGCGTTCACCAGCTGCTGGCGGCGCAGCAGGGCTACCTGATGTCGTCGACGCCGCTGACGCTGGCCGAGACGGCGAGCGTGTTCGGCGAGACGCTGACCTTCCGCGCGACCCTCGATGCAGAAACTGATCCCGCGCGACTCCGGATCATGCTCGCCGGCAAGGTCGAGGACATGCTCAACACCGTCGTCCGCCAGGTCGCGTTCTACCAGTTCGAGACGCGGGTGCATGACGCGCGGCGGAGCGGCGAACTGCTCCCCGACCAACTGGGCGAGATCTGGCTCGACGTGCAGCGGACGAGCCTGGGACCGGCCTTCGAGTTCACGCCCGAATACGCGGTCTACTGGTCCTATGTGCCGCACTTCGTGCACTCGCCGTTCTATGTCTATGCCTATGCTTTCGGCGACTGCCTGGTGAACGCGCTCTACGCCACGTTCCGCGACGGTCATCCCGGGTTCCAGGCGAAGTACCTCGACATGCTGCGCGCCGGCGGCACGCGCCGGCATCGAGAGTTGCTGGCGCCGTTCGGTCTCGACGCGTCCGACCCCACGTTCTGGAAGCGCGGGCTCGATGTGATCTCCGGGTTCATCGACGAGCTGGCCGGCCCGCATGGCTGACCGGGGCGACTCGACACGCAGCAACGTCCTTGGCGAACTGCGGCGCTTTGCGCGCACCTCGGGGGCGGTGGGCGGAATTGCCGCTCGCTTCGCCGGTCAGCGCGTGTTCGGCGTCAAGGGCGACCGAGGCGCGCACGCGGAGGACCTTCGCGCCATCCTGGGCGGCCTGAAGGGGCCGCTGATGAAGGTGGCGCAATTCCTTGCCACCATTCCGGACGCGCTGCCGCCGGAATATGCGGCCGAGATGGCCGAACTGCAGGCCAACGCGCCGCCCATGGGGTGGGCGTTCGTGCGTCGCCGGATGAGTTCCGAGCTGGGTCCCAACTGGCAGTCCAACTTTGCGGAGTTCGGTCAGGTGGCGTCAGCCGCCGCCAGCCTGGGCCAGGTCCACAAGGCGCGGCTCCTTGACGGGCGGATGGTCGCCTGCAAGCTCCAGTATCCCGACATGGCGAGCACGGTGGAGGCCGACCTGCGCCAGCTCAAGGTGGCGATGGCGATCTATCACCGGATGGACAGCGCCGTCCGGCAGGACGACGTCTACCAGGAGCTGGTCGCCCGGTTGCGCGAGGAACTCGACTACGAGCGCGAAGCTTCGCATCTGCGGCTCTACAACGCGATGCTGGCGGGCGAGGCGGACATCCACGTGCCGGAGCCGGTGGACGATCTGACGACGAGGCGCCTGCTCACCATGACCTGGCTGGACGGCAGCGGCCTGCAGAAGCAGCTCGCGGCCGGCCTCGGGCTCGAAAGCCGCAACCAGATCGCCCGCGCCCTGTTCGCCGCCTGGTACGTGCCGCTCTACCGGTTTGGAGTCATCCACGGCGACCCGCATCTCGGCAACTTCCAGCGGCGAGAGGACGGCGGACTGAACCTGCTCGACATGGGGGCGATCCGCATCTTCCGGTCGCGCTTCATCCGCGGGGTGATCGACCTCTATCTCGCGGTTCGCGACGGCGACGAGGACCGGGCACTGCACGCCTACGAGAGCTGGGGCTTTACCGACATCACACGCGAGAAGATGCGGGTGCTCAACGAGTGGGCGCGCTTCCTGTATGAGCCGTTGCTGGACGACCGGGTTCGTCCGATCCAGCTCAACGACGATCCGAACTATGGTCGCGCGACGGCCGAACGGGTCCACGCCGGATTGCAGAGAACCGGAGGGGTGCGACCGCCGCGCGAATTCGTGTTGATGGACCGCTCGGCGATCGGGTTGGGGAGCGTGTTCCTGCGCCTCAAGGCCGAGCTGAACTGGTCACGCATGTTCAACGAGCTGATCGAGGGCTTCGATGAGGCGGCACTGGCAGAGCGGCAGGCCGCCGCGCTGGCGGCGGCGACGGTGCCCCCTCCAGCGGCCTGAACGCTGTCAGTCGGCGGTGTCGCCCACAAGGCGGAGCGAGGGGCGGCCAATGCCCATCAGCGAACGGTAGACGGACAGGTAGTCCTGCGCCATGCGCCGCGCTGTGAAGCGCTGCTCGAAGCGGGCCCGGATCGCCTTGTTGTCCAGGCGAGCCAGCTTCTCCACCACGCCGACCGCGCCTGTCTCATCCTCGACGATCAGGCCTGTGCGGCCATGCTCCAGGATTTCCGGGACGGAGCCGCGATTGAAGGCGAGCACCGGCGTTCCGCAGGCCATCGCCTCGATCATGACCAGGCCGAACGGCTCCGGCCAATCGATCGGCATCAGCAGGCCCACCGCGCCCGACAGGAACGCGGGCTTCTGCGCGTCGTTGATCTCGCCGATCAGCTCGACGCCGCCGCCCGCGAGCATCGGCTTGATCACGGTCTCGTAATACTCGTGATCGGCGCGATCGACCTTGGCGGCGATCTTGAGCGGGAGACCTGCGGCGCGGGCGATGCGTATGGCTCGGTCGCAGCCCTTCTCTGGGCAGATCCGGCCCAGGAACGCCAGGTAGTCGCGGTTGCCCTCACGCGGTGTCAGCAGGTCCGCCGGCAACCCGTGCAGGACGGTGCGGACGAAGTTGGCCTGCGGCAGCGGGCGACGCTGGCTGTCGGAGATCGACACCACCGGGACGCGCGGAAAGGCGTTGAACACCGGCTGCAGCTCGTTGAGGTCGAGCCGCCCGTGCAGTGTGGTGACGAACGGCACCTTCTGCCGGCTGAACATGCTGAACGGCCAGTAGTCCATGTGGAAGTGCAGCACGTCGAACTGATCCTTCAGCCGCGCGAGGTCCTCCATCAGCAGCATGTGAGGCGCGATCGGGTCGCGGATCGCGGGGTCAAGGCGCAGCGCCCGCGGCCAACTCGCGTGCAGCTTGGCCGAGGTGACGCTGTCGCCGCTAGCGAACAGAGTGACGTCGTGACCCAGTGCCACCAGTTCTTCGGTCAGGAACGACACCACGCGTTCGGTACCGCCATAAAGCTTCGGCGGCACCGCTTCGTGCAGCGGCGCAATCTGGGCAATACGCATCCGGGATGACCTTTCCAAACTCGTCGGCTTGAAGAAGACTGCCCAAAGAGGGCGAAGATGCGGCGACCGTCGGGTCATGGTTTGACCGTCGAGACCGCCGCGCACGACTACCTGAACGTGTGGAGTGGCCGCTTTGTTGCACGACAGCATCCGTGTGATTGTAGGAACGTAAGGATTGGCTTCGGCGTTGCTGATCGGCGCCAGCCGGGGCTCGACGGCCGCCGCACCTCTCGCCTAAAGGACGACTTGATGCCCCGTCCCGACGCCCAGGAGCCGGAGCCGACGCTGCACGATCTGACCCGGTTCGCCGGCCGTCCGATCGGGTTCATGCTCAGCTACGTCATGCGCCACCGGATCGCGCATTTGGTCATCCTGATCTCGGTTTTGACCGGCGTGGTCTGCTCGGTCAGCGCGTCGTTCGCGAGCAAGCTCCTGGTCAATGCGCTGCAGGCGGCGTCTGAGGATCCGCACCGGATCGGGGGCGTCTGGCGCGCGGTGATCTTCCTGCTGGTGCTGATCCTGGTCGATAACCTGTCGTGGCGGGCCGGAGGCTGGATTTCGACCCGCAGCTTCGTCGACGTCACCGGCGATATCCGGCGCGACCTGTTTCGCCACCTGACCGGCCACTCCCCGGAGTATTTCGCCGACCGGATGCCCGGAACGCTCGCCGGGCGGATCACCGCGACGTCCAACGCCACCTTTCTCGTCGAAAACCTCGCCACCTGGAACGTGCTGCCGCCGACGCTCGCGGTGATCATCTCGATTGGCTACATGGCCGGCGTGCGATGGTGGATCGCGCTCGGGCTGGTGGTGCTGTCGGTGGCGATGTCGCTGCTGTTGTTTCGGCTGGCCGCGGCCGGACGTGTCCTGCACCACGCCTATGCCGCCGACGCGGCCCGGGTCGATGGCGAGCTGCTCGACGTGATCAACAACATGCCGCTGGTGCGCGCCTTCGGGGCCGGCAGGCGGGAGCGGCTTCGCTTTTCGCGCCGGCTGCGCGGCGAGATGGCGACACGCACCCGGTCGCTACGCTACCTGGAGAAGCTGCGTCTGCTGCACGCGGTGATGACGGCGGCGCTGACTGCCGCCCTTCTGATCGTGTCGGTGGTTCTGTGGACCCGCAAACAGGTGACCACCGGCGACATCGTCATGATCACCAGCCTGGGCTTCACGATCCTGCACGGCACTCGCGACCTCGCGGTGGCTCTGGTGGAGACGATCCAGCACATCGCGCGGCTGGCCGAGGCGCTCGGGACATTGCTGCTGCCACACGACATGCCGGACCAGGCGGACGCGACCACCTTCGCCGCTCCCGCGCGCGGTGCGGTCGAGTTTCGCGGGGTGATGTATGCCTATCCGGGTGGCAACAAGGTGCTCGACGACTTCCATCTGGCCGTAGAACCCGGGCAACGGATCGGGCTGGTGGGCCGGTCCGGCTCCGGTAAGACGACCGTGCTCGCGCTGCTACAGCGGCTGCGCTACATCCAGGGCGGCGAGTTGCTCATCGACGGGACTGACATCAGGCGCCTGACCGACGCGGCGCTGCGCGGCGCGATCTCCGTCGTGCCGCAAGACGTGTCGCTGTTCCACCGCTCCGTGCTGGAGAACATTCGCTACGGCAAGCCGGAGGCTACCGACGACGAGGTGGTCGCTGCCGCCGACGCTGCCGGCTGCCGGGACTTCATCGAGGCGATGCCGGACGGATTCGACACCGAGGTCGGCGATCGCGGGGTCAAACTCTCGGGCGGACAGCGCCAGCGGATCGCCATTGCGCGCGCCTTCCTGCGCAATGCACCGATACTGCTGCTCGACGAGGCCACCAGCGCCCTCGACAGTGAGAGCGAGCAGCGCGTCCAGGAGGCACTCGACCGGCTGATGGTAGGGCGAACGGTGATCGCAGTCGCGCACCGGCTGTCGACGTTGCGCAACTTTGACCGGATCGTCGTGATGAAGTCCGGGCGAATCCTGCAGGACGGGCCGCCGAGCATGCTGGAGCGTGAGGAAGGGCCGTATCGCGAGCTGCTGTCACGACAGGCAATGACGCTAGAGGATGTTGCCTGACGTCCTAATCCCGTTGCTCTGTCCAAGTTTCGTTTCCGTTTGTCGAGGCGGCCCCTCTGTCGTCATTTAAGATCACGCTCGGGGCGTAAAACCCTGAAATGATGTCGTTTTCCGGCCTTGACATGACGTTAATACTTGGCAGGGAAGATAACGGTAGGGTTATAAATCTCGTCGTCGACAATCTGGTTGGCCCGCCATGCGGGGCCGGCGCGTGTCAGATCAACATTGGCAAGAGGTGGGCGCGTGCTCGTTCAATCCGAAGTAACAACGTTGGCGACCGAAGGCACTGCCGAGCGGCTGAGCCAGCGGGCCTACCAGGCCATTCGCGTCGCACTCCGCTCGGGCGAATTGCGGCCCGGCCAGCGGCTGATCCTGCGTCCGCTCGCAGCACGGCTCGGTCTCAGTGCGACGCCGGTGCGAGAGGCACTCCTCCGGCTTGTTTCCGAACAGGCGCTGGGACTGGACGAACGCAACTCGGTGCTGGTGCCGACGCTGGGCAGCGACGAACTCGATGAGTTGCGGGAGCTGCGGATCGACCTCGAAGGCCGCGCTGCCGCCGTCGTGGCCGAGCGTGCCACCGCCCAGCAGATCCACATCTTCGAAGGCATCCAGGCCAAGCTGCGTGAGGCGGTGGCAAGTGGCGACAGAGCCGAGATGCTGGCGCAGAACGACGCGTTCCACCACGAGATCCTGGCGCGCTCCAATCGCCCGACGCTGCTCAAGATGGTCGATGCGCTGCAGGTGCGATTCGGACCGCTGAACGCCTTGCTCGAGTCGTTCGACAACCCGATCACGCCGGATCATCCGCACGAGCGCCTGCTCGACGCGCTTCGCGCCCGCGATCCCGCGGCCGCCCGCGCTGCCATCGTGTCCGACATCGAGAGCTCGTTCCAAAACCTCCGAAGCGCGCTGTCCGTGGGTCGCGCCGCCGCCTGAGACTGCAAATCGCCTTCGTCCCTCCCCGCTGACAGCGGCGCCCGGCGTCGCACATGAGTGTCGGCGCGGAGGGTGACGATGGCTGTGGCAGTGGTGACCGGGGGAACGGTCGGGATCGGCCGGGCGACAGCCCGGTTGTTTGCGGAACGCGGGTGGTCGGTTGGCATGATCGCGCGCGACGAGGCGCGGCTGACTGCAGCGGAAGCGGACTTGCGCAGCCTGGGCGTGGCTGCGGTCGGGATTGCGGCCGATGTCGCAGACGCGTCGGCAGTCGCAGCGGCCGCGGACCGGATCGAGGCGGAGCTCGGTCCGATCCAATGCTGGGTCAACAATGCGATGGCGACCGTCGTGGCACCCGCCCGCGACATCACGCCCGAGGAATATCGGCGCGTCACCGAGGTGACTTATCTCGGCCAGGTGCATGGCACGAATGCAGCGATCCGGCTGATGACGCCACGAAACAGCGGCGTCATCGTGCAGGTCAGCTCGGGCCTGGGGGTCCGCTCGGCCCCGCTGCAGTCGGCCTATTGCGGGGCCAAGGCCGCCGTTCGCGGTTTCACCGACAGCGTGCGAAGCGAGCTGCTGCACGACAAGATCAAGATCGCGCTGTCCGTGGTGTATTTGCCGGCAGTCAACACGCCGCAGTTCGACTGGGCGCGGAACCACACCGGACGGGCGCAATATGCGCCGGACCCGGTGTTCGACCCCCGATTGTGCGCGGAGGCGATCGTGTTCGCGGCCGAGCATCCGAGGCGGGAAATCTGGGTTGGGCGATCGGTGGCGCAGATGGGTGCCGTGCAACGGGTGTCGCCGCATTTGGCGGATCGTCTGGCGGCACGGATGTGGGATGGGCAGCTCGAGGACAAGCCGGTCGCGAACCCGCAAGGCAACCTGTTCGAGCCGATCCCCGGTGAGCGCGGGATTGACGGCCGGTTTACTGACCGGGTGAAGCAGACCAGGACCGAGTTCTGGACCAGCCGGCAACGGGACGTGTTTTACGGGACGATCGCCACGGGGGTGGCCGGAGCAACTCTCATGGCAATAGCGGCTCCAATGCTGGCCGGTGCCGCCTTTTTGGGTGCGATGAGGGGATTGCGTCGATAGTTCGGTCACCCCTCAAGGATGACGTTGTCTTCAGGAGGTTTGATGCAGACGGACGCTCGGACAGCCGACGCAGCCTAGGCGGTTCGCCGACGCCGCGGGTCTGGGGCCACTGGTCCCAGCGGGTCCGGGGCAGAGCCCTGGCCTTTTCAGGCCGCGAGACGCCGGGCGATATCGAGGGTGGTGTCGACGTGTGCGGCAGGTGTGGCGAAGGACGTGACCAGGCGCACCAGCGTGTGCGTTTCCTCGGAGGCCCAGCGGTAGAAGCCGATGCCGGCCTGCTCCATGCCGTTGGCGATAGCCTCAGGCAGGCGGGCGAAGATCTCGTTGGCCTCGACCGGTTGGGCGAGTTCGACGCCGGGAAGTGCCGCCAATCCGTCGGCGAGGCGTCTTGCGGCGGCGTTTGCATGACGGGCGTTTCGCAGCCAGAGGCC
This sequence comes from uncultured Acetobacteraceae bacterium, assembly GCA_964246925.1. GTDB lineage: Bacteria > Pseudomonadota > Alphaproteobacteria > Acetobacterales > Acetobacteraceae > CAXTPV01. Next base: position 18,528 of record CAXTSH010000015.1, on the reverse strand, counting down.
GTTGTCGAGATAACCCACGAGCTGGGCGCTCAGGAAGCGCTGCTTGGACAGTAGATGGCCCGCCTGCTTGCGCCGTTCGGCGATCCCGTGTGCCAGGGACGGGCGGAAGACGACGATCGCCTCGGCCGCCATGGCGCCGTTCTTGGTGGCGCCGAAGGACAGCATGTCGACACCCGCGCGCCAGGTCGCGTCGGCAGCACTGACGTCGAGTGTGGCGAGCGCGTTGCCGAAACGGGCACCGTCCATGTGGACGACCGCTTCGTTGCGGTGGGCAAGGTCGGCGAGCTCCGCGATCTGCCAGGGGCGATAGACGGTTCCCCACTCGGTCGCCTGAGTCAGGCTGATCGAGGCGATCCGGCTCTGGTGTACGCCGTGCGACAGGCCGTGCTCGAAGGCGGCCGCGAGCGCGTCGGGTTGCAGGAACCCGGACACCGTCGCGAGCGGCATCATCTTGGCACCGCCGGAATAGAATTCCGGCGCGCCGCACTCGCTGGTGTGGATGTGGGCGCAGTCGGTGCAGCCGACCGCGCGGAACGACGGCGTCATGGCGGCGAGGGCGATCGCGTTGGCGGCCGTCCCGCTCGAGACCGGAAAGACCGCGCACTCGCGCTCGAAGATGTCGGCCATCATCCGTTCGAGCCGTTCGGTCAGCGCGTCGGCGCCGTAGGAGGGCGCCGTCCCCTGCCCTGCCAGACGCATCGCTTCCATGATTTCCGGCGAGACGCCGGCGACATTGTCGCTGGCGAAGTCGATCGCGGTGAGCGAGGCCGGGTGAAGGTTGGTGTCCATCGTCCGAAACTAGGACACAAACCGGCCGAAGGAATAGCTGTCAGGAAAGCTTAGGCGAATAGGCTTAGGCAGCGGGCGGCATTTCGATATCGATCTCCAGCGTCGAGACCCCGCGCTCGCGGTCAAGCTTGATCTGCACCTTCTCGCGATCGACGGCGATGTGGCGGGCGATGACGGCCAGGATCTCCTCCTGCAGGACGGCGACGAGGTCGGTGCGGCCGTCGACGGCGCGCTCGTGGGCGAGCAGGATTTGCAGCCGGTCGCGCGCGATCGGGGCCGAGCCGCGCGGCCGGAAAAGGGAGAGCCAGTTCATGCGACCCTCCGGCCGAAGAGACGGCCGATCAGGCTCTTCCTGTCGGTGGGGACGGTGACCTCGATGGTTTCGCCCTCCAGCCGGCGGGCAGCCTCGGCGTAGGCGCGCGCGGGCGCACTCTGCGGCGAGGCCAGGGTAACCGGCGAGCCCAGGTTGGAGGCGCGCAGCACCTCCTCGCTTTCGGGGATGATGCCGAGCAGAGGGATGCGCAGGATCTCGAGCACGTCCTCGACCCTGAGCATCTCGCTGCGGGCGGCGCGGCTGGCGTCGTAGCGGGTGAGCAGCAGGTGCTTGTCGATGCGATCGCCGTTCTCGGCGCGCTTGGTCCTGCTGTCGAGCAGGCCGATGATGCGGTCGCTGTCGCGCACCGACGAGACTTCGGGGTTGGTGACCACGATCGCGGCGTCGGCCTCGTACATGGCGAGCTGCGCGCCCTTCTCGATGCCGGCCGGGCTGTCGCAGATCACCCAGTCGAACCGGTCACGGCATTCGGCGATCACGCGCGCGACGCCCTCCTGGTTAAGCGCGTCCTTGTCGCGGGTCTGCGAGGCCGGCAGGAGCGAGAGCGTGTCGCAGCGCTTGTCGCGGATCAGCGCCTGGTTGAGCTTGGCGTCACCCTGGGTGACGTTGATGAGGTCGAATACGACGCGACGCTCGGCGCCCATGACCAGGTCGAGGTTGCGCAGGCCCACGTCGAAATCGATGATCACCACGTTCTTGCCGGTCTGCGCGAGCGCGGCGCCGAGCGAGGCGGTCGATGTCGTCTTGCCGACGCCGCCCTTGCCGGACGTGACCACGATGACCTTTGACATCAGCTCCCCCTCATTGAAGACCCGTGACGGTCAGTTGCTCGCCGGTCAAACGTGCCATCGCCGGGCGCCCGACGAGGACTGGCTCCATGTCGTCCGCGGTCACGTAGAAGCCGTCGATGGCCAGCAGTTCGGCATGCAGCCTGCGGCAGAAGATGCGAGCCTGACGATTGCCGCCGAAGCCCGCGATCGCGCGGCCGCGTAGCGCGCCGTAAACATGGACCGAGCCGCCGGCCATCACCTCGGCACCCGAGGCGACGGCGCCCAGGATGGTGATGTCCCCCTCGGGGTGCAGGATCTGCTGTCCGGACCGGACCGGCTGGTCGATCAGCAGCGAAGCGGCCGGGGCAGGCGTCGGTTCAGAGGTCTGGTCCGGGGTGGGCAGCTCGATTTCGGCCGTTCCGCGCCCCCCTGCGAGCGGCGGTGGCAGCAAACCGAGCTCGCCCGGCGGATTTTCGGTGGCGACGAGGCGTATGGAACGGCTCGCCATCTCCTCGGGCAGACGGTGGATCCCTGGCTGCTCGCCAAGCAGCCCGAGGTCGAGGACCACCGGGCGCTCGACAAAGAAGGTTTCGGCGCGAGCGATTTCGGCGTCGAGGGTGGCAAGCCAATCTGCGAGCGGAGCCTCCGGGGTCAGCACCAGCGCCATGAAGGATCGGCCGCGGACCTTGAGGGTGTGGACTCGGGTCAGTTTCGGGGGGGTGGCACTCGTCACACACTGGCGTATTCACGCGCGGCGGCGAACGTCAATGACCGGCACGATTGGCGAGCCCCCAACCGGATGCGATAAGCCGTCGATGCGGATTCTTCACCACCTCCCCCTGTCGCCGTTCTCGCGCAAGGTCCGTCTGGTTCTCAACGAGAAGCGCCTGCCGTTCGAGCCGAAGGTCGAGCGGGTCTGGGACCGGCGGGTCGAGTTCCTGGAGATCAATCCGGCTGGCCTGGTGCCGGTGCTGGTGGAGGACAATGGGCTCGTCGTGCCCGACTCGGCAGTGATCTGCGAGTATCTTGAAGAGGCATACCCGGATGTACCGCTGCTTGGGCGGACGTTTGCCGAGCGGATCGAGATACGACGCCTGGTGGCCTGGTTCGACGGCAAGTTCCACGGCGAGGTGACGCGCAACCTGCTGGGCGAGAAGCACATGAAGCGGCTGATGGGTCGCGGCGAGCCCGACGCGGCTGCGTTGCGGGCCGGCTACGGCAATCTGCGCTATCACATGGAGTATCTCGGATGGCTAGCCGAGACACGGAAATGGCTCGCAGGGCCGACGCTGTCGTTGGCCGACTTCGCCGCCGCCGCCCAGCTCTCGGCGCTCGACTTCATCGGCGATCTCGATTGGGGACTGTCCCAGCAGGCCAAGGATTGGTATGCGCGGATGAAATCACGCCCCTGCTTCCGGGCCGTGCTGGCCGATCGCGTGTCGGGCGTCGTGCCGCCTGCGCATTATCCGGATCTGGATTTCTGATGTGGCGGGTGGGGGTGGCTCGCCGTCACGCCTTGGTGCCATCGCACGACGGGGCTTGGGGCAGCGACCCATACCTTAACTTGCTAGCGCGTGTCCGGGCCGGCTTCGAGGAGCGCGATGTTCTGCTGCGCGAGGTCGGCCGCCGGCGTGTCGGGCGCCATCGACATCGTCCGCTCCCAATCCTGGCGAGCGCCGTCGAGGTCGCCGTGGTGCTGGCGGACGAGGCCGCGCTCGAGCAGGGCGTCGGGATCGTCCGGGTCGATGGCCAGCGCAGCAGCGATGTCCGCGGCGGCCAGGTTGAAAGCGCCAGCCGCCCGATGCGCGGTGGCACGCAGGACGAGCGCGTCCTCGCGGGTCGGATCGAGCGTCAGCACCCGGTCGAGATCGGCGACGGCGACATCATACTGCGCGAGCTGTGCGGCGGAGGTCGCATGCGTCATCAACAGGTCGGCGTCGTCGCCATACAGACCGAGCGCCATGCCGGAGGAGGCGAGAGCGCGCGCGGCGTCGCCCGCCATCAGCCACGCCTGCGCCGCCTGACCGGCGATCGAGGCGCGTGCAACGGTCGAAGCCTGGCCGTCGCGTGCCAGATCGTCGAGTGCTGCGGCACCGCCCGCCGGATCGCCAAGTGCGACCGACGCAAGCGCCCGGCAGTGCAGCGCGCCGTTGCCGCCGCCTCGTGCGCGCCAAGCCTCGGCATAGGCGTCGGCACCCGACGGATCGTTGGGCAGCATGCCGAGGCAGGCTTCGTAGTCACTGCCCTCGTCGATCCGGGGCGGCACTGGGGGCAGCGGGATGATCTGGTCGCTCATGGCTCCAACCCTAGCGCGGCTTGTGACAGGAGACGATGAGCCGGCTCGTCGTCGTGGGGTTCGGTTATTCCGGCCGGGCCATCTTCGAGGCGGCCCAGACACGCGGTCTGGACGTCGTGGCAACGACCCGCGACGAGTCGCGCCTGCGGCCTGGGCTGGTGGCCTTTGACGAAGCGGCCGAGGCGATCGCGGATGCCACGGCCCTCGTCGTGACGGCACCTCCGGGCGAGCGAGGCGACCCGGTTCTGGCTCGCCATGGCGAGGCGATCGAAGCGGCGCCGGCGCTGCGTTGGATCGGTTACCTGTCGACCACGGGCGTCTATGGCGACCGAGGCGGCGCCTGGGTTGACGAGACGACCGCGCCTGACCCGACCTCGGCTCGTGCGCGCCGACGCATCCAAGCGGAAGCCGCATGGTCGGCGCTGGCGAGCGGGAGGCGGGCCGTCGACCTGATCCGTCTGGCCGGCATCTACGGTCCCGGACGCTCGGTGCTTGACGATCTGCGGGACGGGAACGCGCGGCCGATCCGCGCAGCCGGTCATGCGTTCGGGCGTATCCATCGCGACGACATCGCCGAGGGAACGCTGGCGGCGATCGCCACGTCGGCGCCGCTGGATGGCCCCAGGGTGCTTAATTTCAGCGACGACGAGCCGGCGGAGAGTGCGGACGTGATCGGCTTTGCGGCCGGCCTGCTCGGTCTCCCGCCACCGCCCGAGCAGACGCTGGAGGCGGCCTGGCAGACGATGAGCCCGATGGCGCAGTCGTTCTGGTCGGACAACCGCCGTGTGCGCAGCGAGATCACTCAGGCGGCGCTGCACCGGCGCTGGCGGTATGCTACCTATCGAGAAGGTCTAAGGGCGATCGTAGCGTCGAAGCAGTTCCTCGACTGACACCACGATGACCTCGATGTCGGACGCACGCGACAGGCCGTGGTCGCCGTCCTTGGTCAACACCACGCGGACGTCATCGGAGCGCAACAGGGCAGCCGCGTCCACCGACACCTGCCAGGGAACGTCGGTGTCGCGCTGCCCGTGGAGCAGGCGGACCGGACAGGAGAGCTCGATTGGGCCGTCCAGCAGCAGGTTGCGCCTGCCGTCCTCGATGAACTCGCGTGTGATGACCAGCCGCTCGGCAAACCAGGTCTGCACCTCGACCGACCCGTGCCGCATGACCTGCCGGCGCATTTCCGGGGTGAACCGGTCCCAGAGACTGCGCTCGGTGAAGTCCGCGCCGAGTGCCACGGTGACGACGCCCACGACGCGCTCGCGCATCTGGGCGATCAGCATGGCGATCCAGCCTCCCATGGAGGAGCCGACCAGCAGCAGCGGACCTTGGGTGTGCCGGTCGATGACCGACAACGCGTCGTCGCGCCAGATGCCGACGGTGCCCGCCTCGAAGGCGCCCTCGGAGCTACCGTGGCCGGAATAGTCGAGGCGGAGCACGGCGTTGCCGCGTGCAGCAAGGTAGAGGGAGAGGTTCGTCGCCTTTTCGCCATTCATGTCGCTGCCGAGGCCCGGGAGAAAAACGACGGTGGGAGTCGCACCTTCGGTCAGCGTCCAGGCGAGACGGACGCCGTCGCCTCGATCGGTCATCTGCATGGCATGTCCCCATGGCGGTCGGCAGTTCGGTGCGAAGCGGCGGAGAATGGTATCATCGGTGCGTGATGCACCAGTCCCTGTCAGGCCGCATTGTGCTCCAGATCCTGCCCGCGCTGAACGAGGGTGGAGTCGAGCGGGGTACGGTTGAGATAACGCAAGCCATCGCGCGCGCCGACGGCAGGCCGATCGTGGCGAGCGCAGGAGGCCGGATGGTCGCCGCGGTCGAGCGTGCGGGAGGCCGTCACGTCCTGCTGCCGCTGTTGACCAAGGATCCGCTGAACGTGCTGATCAACGCCGGCCGGCTGCGGCGGTTGATCGGTCGCGAGCGGGTCGACCTGGTGCACGCGCGCTCTCGTGCGCCGGCGTGGTCGGCTTGGTTGGCGTCACGGCGGGCGGGCATACCGTTCGTCACGACGTGGCACGGCGTTTATGCGGAGAATCTGCCGGGCAAGCGCGCCTACAATGCCGTCATGGCAAAAGGCGAGCGGGTGATCGCGATCAGCGATTTCGTGGGCCGCCGGGTAGTGGCCGACTACGGCGTGGGCGTCGACCGCCTGCGCGTCATCCACCGTGGCGCCGACCCGTCGCTGTTCGACGTGAGCCGCATAGGGGGCGAGCGTCTGCATAAGCTGAGCAGCGCCTGGCGCATTCCGGACGGCGCACGCGTGGTGCTGTTGCCCGGCCGCGTGTCGGCCTGGAAGGGCCAGGCGTTGCTGATCGAGGCGCTGGCCAGGATCACGGACGAGAACGTCATCGTCGTGTTCGTGGGCGGCGATGGCGGCCGGGGTGAGCGATTGGTCCGTGCGTTGTGCGCACGAGCCCGCGCGCTCGGGGTCGCCGAACGGCTGCGCTTTGCCGGGCACACGGCCGATATGGCCAGCGCCTATGCGCTGGCCGACCTTGTGGTGGTGCCGTCGTTGAAGCCCGAGCCGTTCGGCCGCGTGGTTGTCGAGGCCCAGGCGATGGAACGGCTGGTGGTGGTTGCCGACCATGGCGGGGCGGTCGAGACGGTCGAGCACGGCGTAACCGGCTGGCGGGTGCCGCCCGGCGACGCCGGTGCCCTGGCGGAGGCGATCGAGACCGCGCTCGCGTTGCCGACCGAGACGAGAGCCGCTTACGGCGCGCAGGCGCGAGCGGCCGTGGTCGGGCGGTTCAGCACCGCGCGCATGCAGGAGGCGACGATCGCCGTCTATCGCGAAGTGCTGGGCCTGATCGACGCACCGGCCGACGAGGCGGCCAGGTTTGAGCCTCACGACGCGGGTGCTGCGTGGTGAGGTGACGCGCTTGATTGAGGGAGCGCGCGCGAGCATGTTGTGTGGTCGGACTGCGCGCGGCTTGCCACCGCCCGGTGTTTCGAACTCGTAACTTCGACAGGAGAGTACAATCGCCAGACCGCCGATGCAGGCAGCACCGACACGCGACGGGCCGCGCGTCAATGATGAGATCCGTGTTCCGCAGGTTCGTCTGATTGACGAATTGGGAGAGATGCAGGGCGTGATGAGCGCGCGCGACGCGTTGCTCCGCGCCTTTTCCGTGGGCCTGGACCTGCTGGAGATCAGCCCGAACGCCGACCCGCCCGTGGTCAAAATCCTCGACTACGGCAAATTCAAGTACGAGCAGCAGAAGAAGAAAAATGAGGCTCGAAAGAAGCAGAAGGTCATCGAGATCAAGGAAGTGAAGGTTCGTCCAAACATCGACGAAAACGACTACCAGGTGAAACTTCGGGCAATGCGTTCCTTCATCGAGGAGGGTGACAAGGTCAAAGTGACGCTGCGGTTCCGCGGCCGCGAAATGGCGCATCAGGATTTGGGTGTGAAGGTACTCGAGCGGATACGCACCGACATGGACGAGCGCACCAAGGTCGAGCAGATGCCGCGGATGGAAAACCGACAGATGATCATGGTGTTGTCGCCGCGCTGATCGGGTCCTCGCATTCGGGCGATGGCGTGCGGCGATCAAGGTTGGCCGTTCTTGTCGCGCTCTGGATCGCACCGCTCGCAGCGCAGGCGCGAGGGCCGTTGTCCCATTCGTTTGCCAACGACCAATCACCGTCCCAGGTGGCACGGCGGGAGGCCGAGGCTGCTCACCATGATGACGAAATAGCTCGTGCCGCCACGTTGGCGGGCGACGAGGGGACGGCGTCCGCCGCACGCCGTGCGGCTCGCTTTCACGCCTATCGGGCAAGCAAGGCGTCGCGCGCTGCTCGCGAGATGCCTGGAGCAGGTGCGAGGGGCGAGCCCGACCGACGCGATTAGGCACCGACCGCGGCTCGCCCAAGGGGTTTTCTCCTCCTACCGGATGTGGAGCGTTTTCGCCCCCGACGGGGTTTGGGAGGGACCCAAGACCTCCTCCTAATCCGACCCGGTCAACCTTTCCTTAGCCCTGCTCTGTCAGACCGTGCTGGGCTTTGGGAACGGTCTGAATGCTGAGAGTCTTTCGTTGCCTGGTGGATCACCACGATCCAAAATTGGTCGTCTTGGCCGCCCTGATCTGTGCGCTGGCGTCGTTTACCGCCTCGGCCCTCCTGTCGCGTGCACAAGCCTCCTCCGGCAAGCAGAAGCTGCTGTGGGTTGGCGTCGCAGCCGTCGAATTCGGATGCGGCGTCTGGTCGCTCCACTTCGTCGCGATGCTCGCCTTCATGCCGGGAATGCCCGTCGGCTTCAATCTGGCCGCCACGGTGTGGTCCGTCGTTATCGCGGTGCTCGGATCGTTCTTCGGCTTTCTTCCTGCGGCGTCGCAACGACGCGATCCGATCAGCGTGATCGGCGGCGCGGCAATGCTGACGCTCGCCATCGGTGGGATGCATTACACGGGTGTCGCCGCGATGCGCCTGGATGGCAGCTTCTCGCTCGATCCAGTCTACGTGACCTGTTCAGTCGGGATCAGCGCCGCCTTCTGCATCGCAGCGACCATCAGCATGGCGCAACTGAGCACCGTCGGGCGGCAGGCACTGACGACCGCAATGCTTTCGGCGGCCATCTGCACACTGCACTTCGTCGGCATGTCGGCGATGAACCTCCATGCCGGCATGGCAAGGAGCATGTCGGGAGCACTGATCAGTTCGAGTGCGCTGGCCCTCGTGGTGGCGGCATCGAGCATCGCTCTGGTCCTTCTCAGCCTCGCTCTCTCGATCGTCGACCGGCTTCTCTGCGAGCGAGCGTGCGAGGAGAAAGCACGACTGCGCAAGCTGGCGGCCGTCTCGTTCGAAGGTCTGATCATCGAGCAAGCTGGCATCATCATCGATGCGAACGAGCGGATGGGCGAGTTCAGCGGCTGTACGCTGACGGAAATCATCGGAAAGCCCGTCGGCGCGATCCTCGCCCGCGCGAGCGCGTCTGATGATGGCGTGGCGACTTGGTCGGCAGCGGGAGGCGAGCACGTGCTTCGACGAACCGGCGGCAGCACGATGCCGGTCGAGCTCCTGGCCCAGTCGATCGCTTTCGACAAAGGCAATGCGACTGCGATCGCGATCAGGGATTTGACCGCGAGGCGCGACAACGAGGCAGCACTTCACCGCCTGGCTCACCACGACGCCTTGACTGGCCTCGCGAACCGCGTGCTGCTCGGCACGCGCATGCGCCAGGCGTTCGAGAGCATGCACCAGCCCGTCCGACGTGGAGCGGTGTTATGTCTCGATCTCGACCGCTTCAAGCCGGTCAACGACCTTCTCGGCCATGCCGCGGGAGACAAGCTGCTGATTGCGGTCTCGCTGCGCCTGGCAGCCCTTATGCGGCAGTCTGATACGCTTGCGCGCGTCGGTGGCGACGAATTCGTCATTCTGATGCCCGATGCTGCCGACATCGGAGCGTGCCGATCTCTGGCGAACAGGATCGTACAAGGCATGCTCGAGCCGTTCAGGCTCGACGATCAACATGTGGTCGTCGGCGTGTCGATTGGGATCGCGCTCTACCCTCAGGACGGCCGGACAGCGGAAGAACTCCTGCGTTGTGCTGACATTGCGATGTATCGCTCCAAGGAGGAGGGACGCGGGACATACCGGCTGTTCGAGGCGAAGATGGACGCCGAGCTCCAAAACCGACGTGCGTTAGAACGTGATCTCAGAGAAGCGGTTGATGGCGAGGATCTCGAGCTCTTCTACCAGCCGCTCGTCGGCTGCGAGACCGGAGAGATTGAAGGCTATGAAGCGCTCCTGCGCTGGCAGCATCCAACGCGCGGCTTCGTCTCTCCGGCAGAGTTCATCCCGATCGCCGAGGAAAGCGGTCTCATCCTGCCGCTCGGCGATTGGGTGCTCGACACGGCGTGTGCCGCTGCGGCCGCATGGGACGAACCGTATCGTGTTGCCGTCAATCTCTCCCCCGCACAGTTCAAGCAGACCGACCTCGTCGAGCGGATCATGAGCTCTCTGGATCGGACCGGCCTGCATCCTAGCCGGCTCGAAATCGAGGTGACGGAAGGCGTACTGATCGGTGAACCGGAACGCGCAATCAGTCTGCTGTCCAGCCTGCGGTCATTCGGCGTCAGGATATCGTTGGACGATTTCGGTACGGGCTATTCCAGCCTAAGCTATCTTCGCCGGTTTCCGCTCGACAAGATCAAGATCGACCGATCGTTCATCGACGACCTGGGTGTCGACGAGAAGTCCGCATCAATCGTGCGCGCTGTCGTCGCCTTGGCCCACTGTCTCGGACTTTCGGTCACGGCTGAAGGCGTCGAGACACAAAGTCAGCTCGATTCGCTGCAGTCCCAGCTTTGTAATCAGGTGCAGGGATATCTGCTCGGCAGGCCTGGGCCGCTCGAACGGCCCAGGGTTCCGGACGCTGGCTCGCATCTTTGCACCAGTGAGGCTCCGATTGCGGCCGCAGCGGAAACTGCGCCGGTTTAGCGCGGAAGAAAGGCAAGGGCTCGCTCTCAGCGCAAAATTCGATGGTGAAGTTTGCCCCAAACGCGGCCAAATGCTTGTCGAGACCTCTGCGAAGGTAGGCGTGGGGCGCTGCCCCAAGACCCCGCTGGGGGCAAGCGCCCCCAGACCCGCCCGGCTGTCGTCATGCTGGGTTTGGTCTCGCCTTTGCCAGCCGATCCCGTCTCAATCTGGGGCCGCCGGCCCTAGAGGGACCAGGCCACCGGCTTGGCCTCCTGGGCGGCGCTGCGGTCGGCGCACGCCTGCAGGACCGCCTGGGCGGCGGCAAGGCGGGCGATCGGGACGCGATACGGGGAACAAGACACGTAGTCCAGGCCGATCGTTTCGCAGAACGCAATCGAGGCGGGGTCGCCGCCGTGCTCGCCGCAGATGCCGAGCTTGAGCGCGTTCTTGACTTGTCGTCCCTTTTGCGAGGCGATGCGGACCAGCTCACCGACGCCGTCGCGGTCGATCGACACGAAGGGGTCCTTGGGCAGGATGCCGGCCTCGACGTAGTGCGGCAGGAACTTGCCGGCGTCGTCGCGTGAGAAGCCGAATACGGTCTGGGTTAGGTCGTTGGTGCCGAAGGAGAAGAAGTCAGCGTCCTTGGCGATCCTGTCGGCCAACAAGGCCGCGCGCGGCAGCTCGATCATGGTGCCGACGCGGTATTCGACCTCAGTGCCGTTGAGCACCTCGGCGGCGACGCGGTCCACCAGGGCGCGCGTGATCTCCAGCTCGCGCTCGGTCCCGACGAGCGGGATCATGATCTCGGGGACGACGGGCTTGCCGGTTTCCTCGGCGATGGCCAGCGCGCCCTCGAAGATGGCGCGGACCTGCATCTCGTAAATCTCGGGAAACGTGATGCCGAGACGGCAGCCGCGGTGGCCGAGCATCGGGTTGGTTTCGGTCAGCTCCGCCCCCCGGCGCCTGACCGTCTCGGCGCCGACGCCGAGACCGCGCGCGACCTCTTCGATGTCGGCGTCGGTGCGGGGCAGGAATTCGTGCAGCGGCGGGTCGAGCAGACGGATCGTCACCGGCATCCCGGCCATAATCCGGAACAGGTCAATGAAATCCTGGCGCTGGAACGGCAGCAGCTTGGCGAGCGCGGTCCGGCGCCCGGCCTCGCTGTCGGACATGATCATCTGGCGCATGGCGCCGACGCGGGACGGATCGAAGAACATGTGCTCGGTCCGGCACAGCCCAATGCCTTGCGCGCCGAACTTGCGGGCGGTCTCGGCGTCGAGCGGCGTCTCGGCGTTGGCGCGCACACCCATGCGGCGGATGGCGTCGGCCCAGCCCATGAGGGTCGCGAACTCCCCCGACAGCGCGGGCTCGACGGTCGGCACCTCGCCCACGAAGACTTCGCCGGTCGAGCCGTCCAGCGTGAGACGGTCGCCTTCTCGGAGCGTGACACCGCCCGACGAAATAGTCCGTGACCGCTCGTCGACGCTGATCCCGCCGGCACCGGCGACACAGGGGCGGCCCATGCCGCGGGCGACAACGGCGGCGTGGCTGGTCATGCCGCCGCGTGTGGTCAGAACGCCGCGCGCCGCGTGCATGCCATGGATGTCCTCCGGGCTGGTCTCGGCGCGGACCAGGATCACCGATTGGCCGTCCGACGCGCGCTTTTCGGCCTCGTCGGCCGAGAACACGATAGTGCCGCAGGCAGCACCCGGGCTTGCGGGAAGACCCTTGGAGAAGAGCCGGCGGTCGGCGTCGGGATCGAGCGTGGGATGCAGAAGCTGGTCAAGTGCGGCAGCGCTCACCCGTGCTACCGCCTCGTTGCGGTCGATCAGTCCGTCGTCGGCCATATCGACGGCGATCCGCAGGCTCGCCGCCGCAGTGCGTTTTCCCGACCGCGTCTGCAGCATGTAGAGCCTGTTCTGCTGGACGGTGAACTCGATGTCTTGCATGTCTTTGTAGTGCCGCTCGAGGGTCTCGCGTACGGTCGCGAGTTCGGCGTAGGCGTCGGGAAGCGCCTCCTCCATCGAGATCTCGCCTGGTTTGGCCGCTTGTGCCGACATCGGCTGCGGGGTGCGAATGCCGGCGACCACGTCCTCACCCTGCGCGTTGACCAGGTATTCGCCGTAGAGCAGGTTCTCGCCGGTCGACGGATTGCGGGTGAAGCAGACGCCGGTGGCGCTGCCATCACCCATATTGCCGAATACCATGGCCTGCACGTTGACCGCGGTGCCCCAGCCGGCTGGGATGTCGTGCAGTCGGCGATAGGTGTTGGCGCGCGGGTTCATCCAGGAGCCAAAGACCGCGCCGATGGCACCCCAGAGCTGCTCACGCGGTGCGTGCGGAAATGGGCGGCCGGTTTCCTGCTCGACCAAGGCCATATACTCGCCGACAACCCGCTCCCAATCGGAAGCTGTCAGCTCGGTGTCGAGGGTCTGGCCGCCGTCGAGCTTGACCTCCTCGATGATCTCCTCGAACCGGTGGTGGTCGACGCCGAGCACAACGGAGCCATACATCTGCACGAAACGGCGATAGCTGTCCCAAGCGAAGCGGGGGTCCCCGGCACTCTCGGCGAGGCCGCGGACGGTCCGGTCGTTCAGGCCGAGGTTCAGCACGGTGTCCATCATGCCAGGCATGGAGACGCGCGCGCCGGAGCGGACGGAGACCAGCAGCGGGTGCGCCTCGTCTCCGAAGCCGCGCCCGACCGAACGCTCCACATGCTCCAGTGCGGCGTCGACCTGGGCGGCGAGCGTCTCCGGGTAGCGGCGGTTGTTGTCATAGAATTCGGTGCAAACTTCCGTGGTGATGGTGAAGCCGGGGGGTACCGGCAGGCCGATGCTGGCCATCTCGGCCAGATTGGCTCCCTTGCCGCCGAGCAGATCGCGCATCTCCGCGCGACCCTCGTTGCGTCCGGCGCCGAAACTGTAGACCCATTTCGCCATCCGTCGTCTCCCGTTGCCGCTCGCTCAGGCGATTGCCGGCGTGATGTCGGTGCGTGAAAAGGTAGAGCCGCTGAACAGCAGCGTGTCGTTCGTCGTCTTGGCGAGCGCGTAGGCGAGGCAATCGCCGTAGTTCAGGCGCGTGCTGTGCCGGGTCATGCCGAAATGCCGCCACGCGGTCCGGGCGGTGCTCGCCTGTTCGGCAGTGACGGGGAGGATCTCGATGCCGGCGGCGCGGATGAACTCGTCGAGGCGGAGTGCGGCGATCCGGCCGCCGCGCTCCTCGACAGTGATGGCGACCTCGAGCCATGTCGCCGCGGACATGTGGCGCACCGGGTCGCCGACCAAGGCATCGAACAGCGGGCCGGCGTCGCCGGCATCGAGCAGCATCGCCATCAGCGCCGAACCGTCGATGACCAAGACAGCCTCAACGCGGCAGGCCGCGCTCGTCGTAGAAACCACGCGGCGCGTCTCGCTTCAGGCTGACCCTGACCTCCGCCGCAATGTGGACCAGCCGTGCCTTGAGCAGCGCACCGTCACGCTTGTGGCGCTCACGGTCGAGCCTCTCCCGCAACGCCTCGGTCACGGCGGTGGTAAGGCTCTCACCGGTCATCGTGGCGAGCGCCACCGCCAGATGGTGAGCCTCCTCGGTCTTGATGTTGAGCTGGTTTGCCATGGCCCATCGCCATCCAGGTAGAAAGCTCGCGTTTGTTGGTAGAAAATTAACCTGCCGGGATGAGACTGTCCATCCTGGCAGTCGATCGGACTGGAAGCATCCCTTGAAAATCCTCACGAGCCTCGTCGTGGTATGCCTCGCGGCCGTGCCGTTCCTTGATGGAGCGCGGGCTGCGGCGGCGCCGGTCCAGGCCGCTGCGCCGGACCGGTCGCAGATCGAGTCGATGCTGATCGAGGCCGGATACAGTTGCGTGGCGAGCTTGCGCCTGGATCATTCGAGTTGGGTCGGCCTGGGCGCCCATGACGGGATGATGGTCAGGTTCGTGGTCGATGCCGCGACCGGCCGTCTGGTGAGCGAGGTCCAGGCCAAGTAGGTTGAGCGCTCGGGAAGGGAGGCCGGATGGCGATCGACGGGCTGGATGACGCACAAATCCGCGACATCCTCGCCCGGACCCGACGGGTGGCGGTGGTGGGCGCCTCGACACGTGTGGAGCGCCCGTCACATGCCGCGATGTTATTCTTCCAGAAACACGGTATCGAGGTCGTGCCGGTCAACCCCGGTCACGCGGGGGGCATGATTGCTGGCGTGCGCGTGGCCGCCGGGCTGGAGGAGGCGCTGCCGCTGGATCTGGTCGACGTTTTCCGCGCCAGCGCTCATGCCGGGGCGGTGGTCGACAAAGCGGTCACGCTGGGCGCGCATGCGATCTGGATGCAACTGGGCGTGATCGACGTCGCGGCCGCGGCTCGAGCCCGCTCGGCCGGGCTTGCGGTGGTGATGGACCGATGTCCCATGATCGAGTGGCCGAGGCTTGGGCTGGGGAGGGGCGACGCGGCGCGGTTTTCTTGAACCGCGAGCGGTTCCACGCCACCTTCAGTCAGGTGGCGGTCCGGAGGCCGTCCGAAAGGCGGAGCAGGCCATGACCCAAGAGGAACGTGAACTCATAGCTCGGTTCGTGCAGCGCGCCAGCGGCGGGGGTCAGGGCCCAAGCGGCTTCGGTGCCAGCGTGCCGGCGACCCGGCCCAACCTGCCGCCGATCGACCCGGAGGCGGACCGCTTCATCGGTCAGCAGTTCGACGCCTATCCGGAGGCGCGCTATCGGATCACGCAGATGGCGGTCGTCCAGGAGGCGGCGCTAGCGGAGGCGCAGAACCGTATCAAGCGTCTCGAGTGGGAGGTGGGCCAAGCCCAGGCTGTGGCCCAGCAGGCACCACGGGGCAGTGGTGGGCTGTTCAGCGGCCTGTTCGGTGGCGGTCAGCAACGCGGGCCGCAACCCGGTTACGGCCAGCCTCAGCCTCCGCCACAATATCAGCCGCCACCCCCGCAATATCCGCCAAACTACCAGCCCGGCATGTTCCAGCGGCAAGGCTCTGGATTCCTGGGTTCTGCCTTGACCACGGCAGCAGGCGTGGCCGGCGGCGTTGTTGTGGGCGACGCGCTGATGAATATGTTTTCGGGCCACGAGGGTGGCGGGTTTGGTGGCGGCGGCTTCGGTGGCGGCGGCGAGACCATCGTCGAGAATAATTATGGCGATGCAGGTGCCGGCGGTGCCGATCCGTTCGCGGGCGGCGGCGCTGACACCGGCAGCGATCCGTGGGGCGGTGACCAAGGGGGCGGCTGGGACGGCGGGGGCGGTGGCGACGACAGTCTGTTCTGAGGTCAGACCGTCTCCTTGGTGATGGTTTTTGCGGGAGGCTCATTCTGACGGGGTGCAGGGGTCAATGCGACGGCGTGTCGAGGCACGGCGCCTCTGGCCCGAGCCTCTCGCAAAGACGCTGTCGCATAGCTCTTGTCCCGTTGCAGCTCGAAAACGGCCAATGACCGTGGCTTGAGGTCGAACTGGTGGTCGAAGGCGAAATGTTTTTCGTCTTCCGAGTCCGGCGCGTCAGTGTCGATCACGTAGGTCCAGCCATAGCCGCCGGCGGTTTGCGGCAGGCGAAATCCAATCTCCTCGTGGTAGGCATTGACCAGGATAAGCACGGTTGCATCATCGCCGCGCCGGAGGATGCCGGTCTCTGGCGCCCGGCCATCCAACAGAATGCCGACGCATCGTGCGTTCCCGTCCGACCAGTTTTCCTCGCCCATCTCCTCGCCGTTCGGGACCAGCCAGGTCACATCCTTGATGTCGAGTTCTTCGTTGTACTGCGCGGTCAGCCAGCGCGAGCGGTGCAACACGCGCGCACGCTGGCGCAAGGCGGTCAGCTTCTGGACGAAGCCGATCAGAGCCCTACCCTTGTCCTTGATGTCCCAGTCGAACCAGGAAATTTCATTATCCTGACAATAGGCGTTGTTGTTGCCATTTTGCGTGCGGCCGAACTCGTCGCCGGCGAGCAGCATCGGCGTACCTCGCGACAGCAGAAGGGTGGCCAGCATGTTGCGTATCTGGCGCTCGCGCAGCGCCTGGATGTCGGGATCGTCGGTCGGACCTTCGGCGCCGCAATTCCAGGAGTGATTGCTGTCGGAGCCGTCGCGATTGTCCTCGCCGTTGGCTTCGTTGTGCTTGTCGTTGTAGGTGACGGTATCGTTAAGCGTGAAACCGTCGTGGGCGGTCAGGAAATTGACGCTCGACCAGGCGGGCCGTCCACGATGGTTGAAGAAGTCTGCGCTTCCGGTCAGCCGCATCGCGAAGTCGGGTAGCTTGCTTTCGTCACCTTTCCAAAACGATCGCATAGTGTCGCGGTAGCGGTCGTTCCATTCGGCCCAACCAGGCGGGAAGCCGCCAACCTGGTAGCCGCCGGGGCCGCAATCCCAAGGCTCGGCGATCATCTTGACGTTGCTCAGCACAGGGTCCTGGCCGACGGCGCGCAAAAAGCCGCTCTGTTGGTCGAAGCCGTGCGGTTCGCGTGCCAGGATCGTGCCGAGATCAAAGCGGAATCCGTCGACGCGCATCTCGGTCGCCCAGTAGCGCAGGCTGTCGGTCACCATCTGGATCACCCGCGGGTGGCTTAGATTGACGGTGTTGCCCGTGCCGGTGTCATTGATGTAGAAGCGCTGGTCGTCAGGCAGCAACCGATAGTAGCTCGCGTTGTCGATGCCCTTGAATGACAGCGTCGGGCCGAGTTCGTTGCCTTCGGCGGTGTGGTTGTAGACGACGTCCAGAACGACTTCAAGCTCGGCCTCGTGCATGCGTGCGACCATCTCCTTGAACTCGCTGAAGGCGAAGTCGGGAACGCTTGCGTAACGGCGTGCGGGAGCGAAGAACTGTAGCGTGGAATAGCCCCAATAGTTCTTTAGCCCCTTTTCGACCAGGTAGCTGTCGTCGAGGAACATGTGTACCGGCAGCAGTTCGACGGCGGTGACGCCGAGGCGCTTGATGTGGCGGATAACGGCGGGGTCGACCAGGCCACGGTAGGTGCCGCGCAACGCCTCCGGCACCGACGGGTGCCGCATCGTGTAGCCGCGCACATGCGTCTCGTAGAGGACGGTGCGTTCCCAGGGCACGTGCGGCCGGCGGTCGTCGCCCCAGGTAAAGGCCGGGTCGACCACGCGACATTTCGGCATCAGGTGGGCACTGTCGCGCTCGTCGAAGCTGAGGTCGGCATCAGCGTGGCCGAGGGTGTATCCAAACAGCTCGGGACCCCATTCGAGCTGGCCCACGATAGCCTTCGCGTAAGGATCGAGCACAAGCTTGTTGGGGTTGAAGCGGTGGCCCTCGGTGGGCTCGTACGGCCCGTGCACGCGATACGCATAGATGGTCCCGGGACGGGCGTCAGGGAGGAATCCGTGCCAAATCTCGTTGGTATATTCGGGCAATGGAACGCGTGCGACCTCGCGTTTGCCGTCGTCGTCGAACAGGCACAGCTCGACCTTGGTGGCGTTGGCGGAAAACAAGGAGAAGTTCACCCCGAGCCCGTTCCAGGTCGCGCCGCGCGGGTGAGGACGGCCCTCGCGTACTCGTACTTTCGATTTGCCCTCGAACATGCATGGTCTCCTGAGGCGGCTGGCGCCGCAGGTTAGCGGTTGCCGGCGGTTCCGGTTCCGGCCTGATCTGTGGGCAGATGTCCGAAAGGCAATACGAAGCGGACCGACACCGGGCAGTGGTCGGAGATGTGGTCTTTTCGGGCGGGGTCGGAGCCGCGATAGGTCAGCACGCGCAGGCTTCCTGCCTGCATCCAGGCCGAAGCAGCGTTCCCGGCCAGGATCTGGTCGATGAAGTCCTGGCCCTCCCAGCACGGGCTCGACAAACCCCAGGTGGCACTTGCCAAGGGAGCGGCCTGGTCGAGGGATGCCAGCAGGCGGTCGCCCTCGACCAGCCGGCGGTTGAAATCGCCGAGGACCAGGAAGGGTATGCCTTCCGATCTCCGGGCGGC
>CAXTSH010000014.1:13637-50831 GCA_964246925.1 uncultured Acetobacteraceae bacterium | reverse complement strand
ACGTCCGAGACCATCCCCAGTTGAGCAAGTGCGTTCATCACGTACCCCCAAACCAGTAGATAGCCGGTAAGGCAGAAGCGCCCCCTTGGGCCAAGGGGGCGTCAGATATGGCCTGGCGAGGCCCGATGCAAGGCAAAACCGGTCCAACAGGGCCTTTTTACGCCTATGGCTCCTATCCTGCGTTGGGCGGCGGCGATGGCTGCATCAGCGGTGCCGTCGTGAGATTGAACGTTTCCTGCTGATCAGGATCGGGAAACCGGCCGTTTACGGCACGGGCAAGCCTCGTGAGAAGGGCGATGTCACCATCCCGAAGCGCGGCTGTAGCAAGGCGGATCGCCTGGTCGGCCTGTCTCCGCTCGAGCGTCCCTCGCGCGGGGAACTGCACAGACATGGCTTGAAGCAACAGTTTCGCATCGTGCCAACGGCCGGCGTTGGCGAAGATAACAGCCTTGGCGTCCTGGGCGGCGAGGCTGTCGTCGGCCTCGATCGCCTTCAGAGCCGCATCGTGTTCACCCTGCCGCTCGAGGATACGCGCCAGGACGAGGTGGCGTTCGTTGGCCACTGGCGCGGGCAATGTGGAAGCCTCCGACCGATCGAGAGCGTTGCGCGCCCCCTCGATGTTACTCTGCTCGAGGAGCAAGGAAGCTAGCTTCGCGCCGAGTTCTGCCCTGGCAACGCCCGACGCAGTCGCGTCGATCACCTGCTTGAGAATACCTGTCGCACGCGCCGGCAGATCCAACGCTTCGAGGCGGTCGGCCAGTAACGGCGCCAATTCGGCGGCGACCTGTTCACGAGACGCAAGCTCGCGCGCGCAGTCGGTGACGACGAGGACGAAATCGGCAGGGGGCATCCTGGCCGCCACATTGGGCTTCGACAACTGGCCTAGGGTCGTCACGATGGCGGATTGCGCTTTGTCAGCAAGGTCAGGAAATTGGCGCTCGATCTCGCGCCAGAGCTCGAACGCCCTGGCAAACTGGCCAGCCTGCCGGCGAAAGTCCGCTTCGCGCAGGAGCACGTCGCCTTCCTGGCCGGTGGCGCGCCAGTCCAGGCGATGTGTCGCCAGCGCGTCCGCGGCGGCCGATGGCGACATCTGCCCAAGCTCCGATTTGAGCAGGATGGAGGCAAGAATGGCGTCGCTTGACGTCTTCATGTCTTGAGCGTTCGCCAAGGCACTCAGTTGGGACAAGGCGCTCGCGCAATTGCCTTTGAGACCGACGGCCGTCGCTTTCGCGACCGCCGTCCTCGGTGTCAATGGCAAACGCCTAATCGCGTCAAGATCGGCGGGAGTTGCGGCGGCCAACAGGATGGGCGCCGCCAGGCCTGCAGCAGTGGCGCCAAGGTTCTCCGGGAAAGATAATAGCAACGGGAGAGTTTCACGGATGATCGAGGCGTCGATCTCGGGCGACGCAAGATGCGGACCCGAGAGCGCGCGCCACAATCGCGTCTCGTCGCTTGCGGGCAAGGCCGGGTCCGCCAGGGAGGTGCCCTGGTTTTGATCGGTGAGGAAGTCGGCCAAGGCGCGAAGCATCCGTGCATGCGGATCGGCCTGCGCGGATGGATCGTCAGTGAAGGCCACGTCGAGCAAAACCCGAGCTTCTCGAGCAAGGCCTAGCCCGATCATCGTTTGCGCTGCGGCCAGCCTAGGCGCGAGTCTCGCGCGCGGAGCGGTCCGTGCGGCGGAGAGCAGTTGACGTTTAAGCTGTTCTAGCAAATCCGGTGTCGCGTCAGATGGGAATACCAGAAAGCGCGTAAGCCCGAACAGCTTGCCGGTCGGATTTGCCGAAGAGCCTGGAAGAGCGGAGGCAAGGCCGTGACCGTCATCGCGAAGGAGTGAGAAGCCCCCCTCTGCCGGTCGGAGCGACAGCCGGTCCGATAACGGCTCGATTACCAGCCCGACCTCAGAGCGGCCGACGATAAAGGTTGTCGAGCGGTAGGCAGACGGGGAAGCACTTCGCCCCTCGCGATCGGTTCCGATCATCAGAACAGATCCCGTGATCGGGTCCACCGCATTCAACACCTTCCCGGGCGCGGACATGAGGAAGTGCAGCTCATTTGCTGCCGATTGAATTTTAATCGCCCGGAAATCCGGGGCGGCTTTGCCGATCCTCAGGCGCCAACCAGCAGGTTGACGCGACATTTCAATCGGCTGATCGGCACTGAGTGGCACGGTGAGCCTGGTGAAGCTCGTCTGCATCGTGACCGTGGCGCGGCCGATAATCGGATCGACTTGGAAGGCGGACAAATCCAGTGGACGTGCCTCGTCGAAATAAATGTCAACGCTTCGCAGGTGGCGGATAGCAGCAATGCCTACATCTGTTGAGAACGGCAGCAGAACGGCGGCCGGCGAGTTGGTCGCGGGCTCGTTCGAGGCGGCAATTGCCTGTGTAGTTACCAGTCTGCTCGCCGCCTCGCCGCCTGACGCCTGTGTGTCGGTGTCTTGGGACCGTCGTGACCCGGAGGATGGTTTTGCATGCTTGTCGCGGTCCTGTCCGGATGCGGGTGATGAAGACGTTTGAGATGCCGAAGGCGGCCGGGCATTCTCAATCGTTGCCCCGAACGCGTCCGGGAGACCAGGAATGAGATCGTGCGCAGGCGGCGCTGACGCGACAGTCTGGAGTTCAGTGTGCGG
The DNA here is from genome assembly GCA_964246925.1 of uncultured Acetobacteraceae bacterium. Classification (GTDB taxonomy): domain Bacteria; phylum Pseudomonadota; class Alphaproteobacteria; order Acetobacterales; family Acetobacteraceae; genus CAXTPV01. Next base: position 48,202 of record CAXTSH010000014.1, on the reverse strand, counting down.
CGCGGCCAACACTGCGGCGAAGACGTCAATGATGCGTCTCGGTCCGATCCTGAACTGACGCAGGCTTGAGCTTGGTGCCAGTTGCAGGGTCACTTCGCCCGCTGCGCTCGTGGAGTGTAGAATGAGCGCTCCGTGGCCGGTGACGGCGGCGGGCGTTCTAGACGCAAGAGAGCTGATGAACAGCTCGTTCCCACGATGCGTGATGGCAAGCTTGGCGCCCTTAGGCTCGTCGACGGTGACGCGGCTGTAGCCGGCTGCAGAGGTAATACGCACGTTGAGACTGGCGGCGCGCGCGACCGGGGCAAAAAATGCAACGAGAGCGAGCGTCGAGCGAACCACCTTCATCCAGCACCGGGAGATCTCGATATGTCGGTCGTAGCGGCCGCTGCGACCGGGTCTGCGTTCTGGCGCTGCCGATAGAGTGCAAGCATCTGCGTGGCCAGACGCGCCCGCTCGGGATCCATGTTGCCCATAACCAGAGCCGCTTTGCGTTCATTCATTCTGTCCAGGATTTGGACCAGCAGGTGAACGTCGAGGGCATCGAAGATGGCAGCGGCGTCGGCGGGGCGCATGGCCTCGTAGAGCTTGACGATGCCGGTCCATCCTGCCTCGCTGCGTTGCTGCCTGGCGACCTCAAGCGCCTCAAGCTTCGACTTCAGGCCTCGAAGATCGGCGATTTGGTTTTGCAGCGCTCTGGATGCTGCCTGTAGAGCTGCGTCTCTCAGATCGAGCGCGTGTTCACGTCGTTCCAAGATTTCACGCCGGTCTCTGAGCTCCTGTAGCAGCGGCCAATCTGGAGGCATCGACGTCGTCGACGGAGTTGTCGTTGGTCGTTGCGACGTCGCGGGCGGCATCGCGGCGGCCGGAACGGGTGCCGCGTCGCTCCGTGTGGATGGCGGTTCAGCCGATGCAGCCTGCGGTCCGACCTGAGCGTCGGCCCTCGGATCCCTTGCAAGCGCCACCTGCCCCAGTGAAAACGATTTCAGGCCGAGTAAGATTGTGATCATGATGATCGTTACGGGGAGCAGCCTTGGTGCCGGAAGCCTGACCATCTTTCAGTGCCCGAGACGAAGTGCGCGGAGCAGGTCGCGCTCCGCCTTGCTCCGAAGCGGCGGATCGGCCGAGTCAAGCCGCGATGGAGCTGCCACGTTCAGACCCGGCTGCGGTTGACGCGTCGAGGAGGACTGGTTTGCCATCTGACGAGCGTCGGTCACCAGGCGTTCCAGCATGTCTGCCACCTTCTCGCCGCGCTCGGTCAGAAAGATCAGATCCTCCTTCAGTGCGTTCGAACGCTCGATCTGGCGGGAGATTTGCTTTCCGGCACCGTCGGCGGCGAGACGAAGACGCTCTGCTCCATCTTCAGCCAATCTCGTGCTGTCGTTGAACCCGGCAATCAGCGAGTCAAACGTAGCCCGGTCACGGCGTAGGACGACCAGCGCCTTTTCCAGACGGATCGCATGAAAGAGGGTCGCGGCGAGAAGTGCGATCAGAACCGCTTCGAACAACCACTGCATGTCGCTCATGGGCGCTCCGGCTCCAAAACGCCTTTCAGATCGATCATTGTACGATCAGTTCTTCAAACAGAACGTCTTTCACCTGCACGTTGGAGGCTGCCAAGGACGCACGTAGCAGAAGTGCCTCCCTAAGTCGATACGTTCCAGCATCGCTCCGCAGCTCCTCCGGCCGTGTCTCGCGCAGGTAGGTCTGGATCATGTCGACGATGCGCGGCATCGCCGCTGTAAGCGGCGCCGCTTCGTTCGCGTGCTCCACCTCGATCCTGCACTGCACCTTCACAAAGCTTAGTCGATGCGGGCCTGCGTCAAGGTTCGTGACCATCTCTGGCGTCTCGACGAAGGTCGGTTGAGTGGTCGCCTCGACGTTGGTTGCCTTGACCTTGTGTGGAGACGACAGAACTCCACCAAACCAGAGACCCGCACCCAGCACGAGTGCCGCGAAGCCGCCGCCCAAGGCGACCAGGAGCTTCATACTTTTCCTTCGCGGAGAGGTCGCTGTCGCCAAGGCCGCATCATTCGCGGTGCTCATCCGTCAACCTCGCTCGGCGTCTCTCTGAGACCATCTATAGCAGGCTTCTTAACAGCTGATTGATGCTGCGCAGGGCTACGGCGCATTAAAGGATTAGAAAGGCCGGGATGTCACTATCGGGCGGTCTGGAGATCAAGGAAGGGCTGCCGTGGAGAACCCCACATATATCGCACTATCCAGACTGATGGCCCAAGAGAGGACGATGGAGGTCACGGCGAATAATATTGCCAACAGCAACACGCCCGGCTTCAAGACACAACATGTGCTGTTCAGTGACTGGCTGCTTCCGGCGGATCGGCGGGCGGCCAATGCAGGTGAGACGACGATTGACTTCACCCAGGACAGGGCAACGTGGCGCGATCAGAGCGCCGGAACGCTGACCCATACTGGAGAGCCGTTGGATCTGGCGATCGGCTCACATGGCTATTTCACTGTCGGAACGGCGGCAGGTGCTCGGCTGACAAGGGCTGGACGCTTCAGCCTCCAGCCGGACGGCACCATTGGAGATGATGACGGCAATCCATTACTCGACGTGTCGGGATCTGCGTTAAAGGTGGCCCCGGGCGACAGTGGTTTGACAGTCGCGGGCGACGGGACGATCAGCACTCTGGGTGGTCAGATCGGAAAGGTCGGCGTGGTCATTCCGGATGATGCCAATCGGCTGGTGGCCGAGGGGAGCCATCTCATGCGCGCCGACTCGGCCACCAAACCCGTCGTTCAGCCCGGGATCGTTCAGGGGGCCGTCGAGGACAGCAACGTTTCGCCTATGCTGGAACTCACCCGGATGATGCAACTAGAGCGTGACTTCCAGTTCGTCACGCAGTTTACGCAGAGTGAAGCGGATCGGCAGCAAGCCACGATAGATAAGATGACGCAGACGTCGTCTACCTGAACTCACCTCACCGATCGAAACAGCAAGAAGCATTGGACCGGACATGCGTTCGCTTGATATAGCCGGCACTGGAATGCAGGCGCAACAAACCAACGTCGAGGTCATATCGAACAATATCGCAAACATGACGACAACCGGCTTCAAGCGGCGACGGGCCGAGTTCCAGGACTTGATTTATCAGAATCTGCGCCGGGTCGGTTCGAACAGCTCTGATAACGGAACGATCGTTCCTGCCGGCGCTCAGGTGGGACTGGGCGTCAAAACCGCGGCCATCTATCGAATAGACGAGCAAGGCAACCTTCAGCAGACCAGCAACAGCCTTGACATGGCGATCCAGGGCAACGGTTTCTTTCAGGTCACGTTGCCGTCGGGGCAGACCGCCTACACCAGGGACGGCACTTTTGGTCTAGCCGCGGACGGCACAATCGTGACGGCCGACGGGTATCCGGTTGCCCCTGGTTTGACCATACCACCGAACGCGCAAAGTATCACGGTCAATGCTACGGGCCAGGTCCAGGCCACCATCGCCGGCCAGACCACGCCGACGCTGATCGGTCAGTTCCAGCTGGCCTCGTTTCCCAATGACGCTGGGCTCGACGCACAGGGCGACAATCTCTTCATTCAGACCGCCGCTTCCGGAAATCCGGTCACCGGCACGCCAGGCTCTTCAGGCCTGGGCAGCGTGGAGCAAGGATTTGTCGAAAGCTCGAACGTCAACGTGGTGTCGGAGATCACAAACCTCATCACCGCGCAGCGGGCCTACGAAATGAACAGCAAGGTGATCACTGCGTCGGATGACATGATGCAGACACTGACGAACCTGCGATGAGGTGGTCCGTCAGGTCGGCCATCCTGATCGGCGTGGCCGTTTGGGCAACATCTTTCATCCTCCCGGCCGCGACCGCAGCGACTTTGCGCCCCGTTGTTCAGATCAGGGGTGCAACAGTCCGCTTGTCCGATCTGTTCGCCGGTTTGAACGCCGGCCAGGATTGCACGCTTGGAGACGCTCCGCCTCCGGGAACTCGCCTGGTCGTGGGGGAGCCCCAGATCGAGGCGATCTCGTCGCAGTTCGGCGTCGATTGGGAGCCGCGCGGAACGGAGCAGACCGTCACTCTCGATCGTGCGGGTCGAACGATCGGTCAGACGACGGTGGTCTCGATGCTCGAGATTGAGCTCGCCAAGGAGTACGGCACGACCAGGATCGTTGTTACGCTCGCATCGTATCAAGACACGACGGTGGACCTGAATGCCAAATTGAGTGTTGCCCTGACAACAATAGACAAAGCGAGCGGGCAGTTTATGGCAGTCCTCGACGCGTCCGTCGATGGTATTGAGACGCTTCATTCACCTCTGTCCGGGAGGATTGATCGTCTTATCACGGTGCCCGTCCCGACGCGGCTCATTGCGGCGGGTCAGGTCATCGGCGGCCAGGACCTCTCGAGCGCCGACGTTCCGGCCGACCGCGTTCGGGGAGACGTGCTGGAGCAGAGCAACGACGGCGTGGGTCTGGTTTCTGTTCGCCCGCTGTCGGCCGGCGAGCCGATCTTACGGTCTGATCTGCGTCGACCAGACATCGTCTTCCGTGACGGTCCTGTCACCATGCGTTTGGCGGCCAACGGCATAGAGGTTGAGGCGCTTGGTCAATCGCTGGAGGCGGGGACGCTGGGCGACCGGGTCCGGGTGCGCAATCCCCTCTCGCACGCCATCCTGTTCGCCACCGTCACCGGAGAAAACGAGGTCCGCATCGACCCCGCAGGGATGCCCTTCGTTCAGGGTCGAGGCGCCGCTTACGGCCCGGCTCAGTTTGGTGGTCCTGGTGGACCATCCTACACGGAGTTTGCAGGAGCGGCACCTTTCGATGGGGGCGAACGGTGAAGGCCGCCACCGCTGTCTTGGTGTCTTCTCTGCTCGCCGGATGCGGTTCGCTGGAGCGGCTGTCCAGCATCGGAAGACCTCCACCGATGACCGCTAGCGCGGATCCGACCAAAGCAGCAGACTACCGACCGTTGACGATGCCAATGCCAGCATCGCAACCGCCGCCGACCGACGACGCAAGTCTCTGGAGGCAGGGAAGTCGAGCCTTTTTCAAGGACCAGAGAGCCGCCAATGTGGGCGACATCCTGACGGTCCTGGTCAACATTACCGACGCTGCCGATGTCGAGAATGGGACAAACGCGACCCGGACTGGCACCGAAAACATGGCGGTTCCCAACCTGTTCAATCTTGGAAACAAGATCAAGCTGCTCGCCCAGGCGGCCGGAGGATCGCTCGTCGATACCAGCAGCACGAACGCCAACACTTCGACGGGTGTGATAAAACGGAATGAGACGGTGACTTTGCGGCTCGCCGGCGTCATCACGCAGGTGCTGCCGAACGGAAATCTAGTCGTGGCAGCTCGACAGGAAGTTCGCGTCAACAGTGAGTTGCGCGTCCTCCAGGTCACCGGCGTCGTCCGGCCGCAGGATATCGCCAGCGACAATACCGTGACGCATGATCGCCTCGCGGAAGCCAGGATCTCGTATGGAGGCGCCGGGCAGCTGACCGATCTGCAGACGCCGCGCTATGGGCAGCAGCTCATGGATATCCTATTGCCGTTCTGAGCCGTCCGAGCCAACCGTCGACACAACAGGCACACGGACCAGGCCCAGTTCCATCGAACGGGGCGGGTGCGTCGATAAGACGACAGCAGCAGGGAAGCGGTCTAATCGTCGCGATGGATCCTCTCCATGCGCTCATGGCGTTCCTGCGCGTCGATCGAAAGGGTCGCGATCGGTCTCGCCTCCAGGCGTTTCAGTCCGATCGGTTCGCTGGTTTCCTCGCAGTACCCATAGGTTCCGCCCTCGATCCGGAGAAGCGCCTGATTGATCTTGCTGATCAATTTGCGGGCGCGATCACGTGTTCTGAGCTCGAGTGCCCGATCAGTCTCGACCGTTGCACGATCGGTGATGTCGGCCTCATGAATACCGCCCTGGGATAGGCTTTCGAGCGTTCCGTCAGCCTCTTTCAGAAGGTCGGTGCGCCACCGAAGCAGCTTCTGCCTGAAATACTCGACCTGACGCGGATTCATGAATTCCTCATCCTCGGCGGGCCGATAATCCGGGGGCAAGGTCAGCATCGGGTATCCACCCTTGTCTCGGCGATCAGCCGCTGGAGGAATTGGCCCGGCTTATAGCCATGACGCGACGCGACGCCAAGTCGCAAATCCGGTGCAATCGATGCGTCAAGCCGGACGCCGACGACACACCTCGACGGTAGCCCGGACCGCGATCCCACGTACGATCGAGGCCAGCCCAGGATCAGCCGCTTGCGGGACGGATAACAGCAAGCCGGCAATCCGGTCGAGGGTGGACTCGGCATTCTCGGCGCCGAGGGCAAGTCGCTGCAGTTCCGTCAGCGCCTCGAGGAGCGCTTTGCCGCGACCGCGGGCGTCCCGATCCCGGCGGTGCCGTTCGGAAAGCCCGATCTCGTAAAGCAGCATCGGATTGACGCTCGTCGACCCGGCGACGGAAGCGGCGGCGGGCGGCGACTGGGCGTTCTGCAGTGCCTTGCTGAACGCGTCGCCGCCCGCTGACGCGTTCTGGCTCGAAGTCATGTGCGTTGGGCCCGCAGCGTCGAGCGGAGACGTGATGATCAACTTCATCGTTCCTCGGGCCGTTTAGAAATTGTTCGGGCTTGTCTGCGCATATCCTAGTCGGAAGAGGTTGACGACCGACAAAGGGAGTCGAATGCGTCTCAAATTGATGATCGTCAGTCTGCTCGTTCTCCTCGGCGGTCTCGGGGCGTCGCGTGGGCACGCCGACGCCGTCCGGATCAAGGACATCGCCGACGTCGAGGGCGTCAGGAGCAATCAGCTTGTCGGTTATGGGCTGGTCGTCGGCCTGAACGGAACAGGAGACAGGCTTGACTCATCGGTTTTCACGCGGGAGTCGCTCATCGGCATGCTGGAACGGCTTGGCGTCAACACGAGGGATCAGGCAGCCAAGCTGGAGACCAAGGACGTCGCGGCGGTGATGGTGACCGCCGATCTGCCGGCGTTCGTCAGGAGCGGCAACAGAATTGATGTCGGTGTATCGGCGATCGGCGACGCCACGGACCTGACGGGCGGCACGCTCCTGGTCACGCCGTTACTGGCTGCGGATGGTGAGGTCTATGCGGTCTCACAGGGCGCCCTCGTGACGAACGCGTTCGCAGCCAAAGGCGCCGCCGCCTCAATCACGCGCAATGTGCCGACGGCCGGCCACATCGCCAATGGTGCCACCGTGGAGCGGGAGGTCAAATACTCTCTGTCGGAGCATGCCGCGCTGCACCTATCGCTTCGCAACCCGGACCTCACGACCGCACGCCGGATCGAGGATGCCATCGCTGCCGCCCTCGGCCCGGGTGTCGCCCGCGCAACCGACCCGCGAACGGTGGAGCTCAGCTTCGGCACCCGCGATGCCGTCGACATTCTCGCGCGGATCGAGGACCTGACGGTTGATCCCGATACACCAGCCGTCGTCGTTGTCGACGAGGCGAGCGGCACGATCGTCATGGGTGACAATGTACGGATCAGCACCGTCGCCATCGCGCAAGGCAACTTAACAATAAGGGTCAGCGAGGCGCCCCAGGTCTCCCAGCCCGGTCCATTTGCGAACGGGCGAACTGCCATCGTTCCCCGCACGAATGTGCAGGTCGACACCGACAGCGGCAACAAACTGGGGATTTTGAACTCAAGTCCGACATTGCGCGATCTGGTCGGCAGCCTCAATGCGCTGGGGGTTGGGCCGCGCGACATGATCAGCATCCTGCAGTCCATAAAGGCCGCCGGCGCGCTCCAGGCGGATTTGGTGGTACGATGACGTCCGGACCAGCGCTTGCAGGATCGACACCGCCTGTCGCCGACCATCGGTTGAGCAGGCGACCGCTCGCGCCGGAGGACGAGGCGAAAACGGTGCGCGCCGCGAAAGACTTCGAGGCGATGACGCTGGATCAGATGCTGCAGCCGATGTTCGCCACACTGGACGCCGATCCTCTGTTCGGGGGCGGCCAGGCCGAGAAAACCTTGCAACCGATGCTGGTGACCGAGATGGCCAAGCTGATGGAGCAACGAGGCGGCCTTGGACTATCTCAGGCGATCAGCGACAAGATGATGCAGATGCAAGAGAGGGGGTCATGAAAACCTTCGAGATGTATGCCGCTCAGCTCGAAGGTCTCCTCGAGACCGAAAACGCCGCCCTCTCACGTATGGATATCGCGACCGTCGCGGCGCTGACCACTGAGAAGAACCGACTGGTCAACCTGTTGCGAGAGTATCTATCGAACCCTGCGCGTCCTCCCAGCCTTGCCGAGATGTCAACGAGCGTGCGAGGGCTCTCCCGCGCATCGGAAGACAACAAGGCCCATCTCGAGCGCGCCATGCTTGTTCAGCGGCGCTTGATGGCGATCGTTGCTTCGGCTGCGCGGTCGCCGGCGACGAGCTACGGAAAGAGCGGCGCGATGACCAACACCGCCTCCTCCCGACCCCTTGCGATGATTGCCCGGGCGTGACTTCGACCGAGCAAATCCGACCGATCAGTCCTGATCGAGGCCGTGTTCAATCGATTTCTCCTCCGACGAGGCGGGTGGCGTTTGTTCGACGGTTTCGGCGCTTGTCGGCCGGGCCTGACGCCGCTGCTTGGGCGCCCGCAATTTCGAATGAGCCGGGACGCTTTCAACGTTCTTGCGCGGCCTCCCAACCGGCCGGGCGATAGGCATGGTTTTGGCGGTCGCGGCACCTCTGGTAGCGGCCGGCTTGCGGGACTGAGTTCGGCTCACCTTCTTGGCACCGCGCGCCGGCCGACCGGCTGACGCGGCAGGCGCCGCCGTCTTCCGGGCAGCGGACGAGTTGACAGTGCGCAACGAGGTCTTTGATGAGGTGCCTCGCGTGGTGCGAACCGCCGACCTGCCCGACGACGCGGCACGGGCAGCAGCCCGCTTCGGAGCAGCGGCGCGGGTAGTTTTCGTCGCTGTCGTGCTGGCGCGGGTAGCCTTGGTCGCTGTCGTGCCGGCGCGGGTCGTTCTGGCCGCAGCGCTCGTTCGTGTGTTACGGCCTGTCGCCCGGGTCGTCACGGCGCGCGTGCCACGCACGGCAGCGCGAGCGGGTCTTGCCGGCTTGGCCGCGGTCCTCGTCTTGGCCTTCGATCGCACTGACACGGCGGATTTTGGGGTCGAGCGAGATGTCTTCGGCGCCACCCGTTTGGCGGCCGGAGCCGCGGCTGCCCGAACGGGCGCCTTCGCTCGACTAGGCGCCTTCGATGGCGCGCTGCGAGCGCCGGCCTTGGTCGATTTGGTTCCGCTCGTGCTGGCCGGACGCGCGCGAGAACCTGTGCGCCCGCCTCGGGTGGTGGCGGTGCGACGACCACCAGCGCGAATGGCCATCGCTCTGGCACGCCTCGGTGTGCCGTCGGTTTCGTCGCTGCTCATCTGTTTTACCTTCTGCCTGTCGAGAGCGATCCGGTCTGTCGTCACGTGCGAATCGGGCGGAGTCGCTTTACTTGCAATCTCGCATCACGCCGACCGGTGTCAATGAAAAGCAGTCGTTACGGCTCAGTTCAGGGGTTTCCGATATCGATATTGTCCAGAAGACGCACGCTGCCAAGCCTCGCCGCCACCAGGAGGCGAGCGTCCGGCGTCCAATGCTTGATCGGGACCAGCGTTCCTCCATCTGCAAGAACCAGATATTCGATGATGAAGCCGGCGCGCGACAAGGCCTGCCCACTTGCATCGAGAGTGGTGGCAACGCTGCGGCCCGCGCCTATCTCGACCGCGGCCGACCGTAGGTGAGCGTAGAGAGCGGGCGCGATGGCACGCTCTTCGGCGTTGAGGAACCGGTTGCGCGACGAGAGTGCCAGACCGTCCGACGCACGAACCGTGGGCACGGAACGGACCGACGCCGGAAGGCGAAGATCCGCGATCATCCGTTTCACAACCTGTAACTGTTGCCAGTCCTTCTCGCCGAACCAGATCGTGTCCGGCCGTGTCTGGCCGATCAGCGTTGCGACCACGGTCGCGACGCCACCAAAGTGTCCCGCGCGCGCCGAACCTTCGAGGCCCGACGCCGGACCTTCGACGGTTATGGTCGTCGCGTGACCATGCGGATACATGATTTCGACCGCCGGCAGCCAAACCAGAGCACAACCCGACTGCCGCAACATCGCGAGATCGCGATCATGATCGACCGGATATCGGGCGAAGTCAGATCCCGCCTCGAACTGAAGCGGGTTGACGAAAATTGATACCATGATCTCGCTGCCGTCCGCCCGCGCGGCCTCGACCAGCGCGAGATGTCCATCGTGCAGGGCGCCCATCGTCGGGACCAGCGCGAAGCGCCTCTGATGCCCGGACAGATTGCGGCATCGTGCGAGCTCAGTCTCGGTTCGAGCGACAAGCATCTGCCCCTCCTTGATACGATTGGCACGCCGACGCTCGTGCAGGCACAGCCCTGTTCATGCAAGGCATCCGGGCGCAGGCTTGATCCGGTTGCTACCGTGAATGACATAGGTGGTGGAGGTAGGATCCGTTCATGCCGTCATCCGAGCAACAGGTCTGGCGATCCGATCGCCCGACATCAGCATGGCGACGACGCAAGCCTGAGGCGTCGAGCGAGGATGCCATGCCGACCTGGATGCGCGCGCTCGGGCGCGGCGTCCTCGGGCGGTGTCCCATCTGCGGGCAGTCAGGGCTTTTCGGCGGCTATCTCTCGGTCGTGACTTGCTGCCCGGTCTGCGCGACCGCGCTCGGTGACGTTCCTGCCGACGATGCGCCTCCGTGGTTGACGATGCTGATCGCCTTGCACCTGCTCGTCGGCCTCGTCGTGCTGCTTTCACGCACCACGCGCCTCGACACCGAAGCGACCGTCGGCATCATGCTCCCGGTGGCGTTGGTGCTCTGCCTGGCGTTGCTGCGGCCGGTCAAGGGCGTGGTCATTGCCCTCCTGCTCAAGCTTGACGTTCGACGCGAGGATCAGGCGACGTGATGCTGCCCGTGACGAGCAAGGGTCACCTGCTTTCCCGGATCGTGCTCGAACAGACAAGTCTGGATCGTCTGACTCCCCTCCTGGCACGCGATGTGGAACAGGCCATTGCCGATCTGGCTCGAGATAACAGCTTTGATCCGGCCGGTCTCGACGGCCCGTTCGTTCTACATCTGTCCGCACAGAACGGCAGACTTGTTTTCGACATCCGCGATGCCGACGACCGACCCCTTCGGATGATCGGTTTGGCGCTCGGACCGTTCCGCCGATTGATCAAGGACTACATGCTTCTTGTCGAAAGCCACGCCCTGGCGGTGCAGGAAGGTCGCGAGCAACGGCTGGAGGCGATCGACATGGGCAGACGGGGCCTGCACAATGAAGGTGCCGCACAGATGATGGATCGGCTGCGCGGCAAGGTATCGGTCGATCTAGAGACCGCGCGCCGGCTGTTCACGCTGGTCTGCGTGCTTCAGCAGCGTTAGGCACAATGAAAATCGACGGAACTCCCTATAGAAGTGTCTGGGTGGACGTGGCCGACGGCTGGTCGGTGCGGATTTTTGACCAGACGAGGCTGCCCTGGTCGCTCGACATCTTGCGCCTGTCGGACGCGTCGCAGGTGGCGCACGCAATCCGAAGCATGCAGGTGCGAGGCGCACCGCTGATCGGTGCGCTCGCTGCCTACGGGCTGGCGCTCGGCCTGCGCGAGGACGCCGGATCGGATCATCTCGAGCGCATTGCCGCCATGTTGAACGCGACGCGGCCCACGGCGGTCAACCTGCGCTGGGCGATCGAGCGTATGCTGACCAGGCTGCGAAATACGCAGGAAGGTCGTCGCGTGGAGATCGCCTACGAAGAAGCAGGGTTGATCTGCGATGAAGATGTCGAGCAGAACTCGGCAATCGGCGAGCACGGCCTGCCACTCATCGAGAACGTCGCCGGTCAGAGCAGGCGGCGTGTGAATGTGCTGACCCATTGCAATGCCGGATGGCTCGCGGCGGTTGATTGGGGAACCGCACTGGCACCGATCTACAAGGCGCACGGCAAGGGTCTGGATGTGCATGTCTGGGTCGACGAGACACGGCCGCGCAACCAGGGCGCCGCGCTGACCGCCTGGGAGCTTGGCCGTCACGGCGTGCCGCATACGGTGATCTCCGACAATGCCGGTGGCCACCTCATGCAGCGCGGCGACGTCGACCTCGTGATCGTCGGCACCGACCGGGTGACGCGAAGCGGCGATGTTGCCAACAAGATCGGCACCTACCTCAAGGCACTCGCAGCCCACGACAACGCGATTCCATTCTGGGTGGCGCTGCCGTCGTCAACGATCGACTGGCGGGCGTCGGACGGCCTGCGTGACATTCCGATCGAGGAGCGGACGCCAACCGAAGTCACGACCGTCACCGGGCGCGGCCTTGACGGAGCGGTCACGACGGTTCGCATCGTGCCGAGTGAAAGTCCCGCCGCGAACCCGGCCTTCGATGTGACGCCTGCCCGCCTGATCAGCGGCCTGATTACCGAGCGCGGCCGTTGCGACGCCTCCCCCGATGGCCTCGTCGGCTTGTTTCCGGTCGAGGCGGTGGCGTCGTAAAAGCCTGCCCGTCCCCAAGATGGCGGATCATGACACGTATTCTGCTGACGCTGCTCGCGCCCGTGTTGCTCGCCTCCTGTGCCGAGGAGGCGCATCCGGCGGCGACCCCGGTGCCGACCCCCGTGACGCAGACACGCGCCGGGCCGGGTCCGGTGTCGATCGACGACCATGTTCCCGACTTTGCACAACGCGGCTTCGAACCCTTTGCGCGCGACGACGCGGTGGCCATCGCATTGGACGAGTGGCGCCTGTTCGGGATGCCGGTCGACGACGACGCCCCAGACGCGAGACCGATCCCAAGCTCGCCGTTGTTCAAGCCCGAGCGGCGTCCGGGCCTGTGGCAGCGGATCGGCGAGTATTGGTGGATCGGTCAGGATCCGGATGAGCGCGAGGTCTCCTGGACCGGCAAGCATGACGTGGACGGCAGTGTGTTCGACTTCACCCGTGACGCTCACTACGCCTGGTCGGCGGCGTTCATCTCCTACGTCATGCGCGTCGCGGGCGCGGGTCCGCGGTTTCCCTACTCGCCGAACCACGCCACCTACATCAACGCGGCGGCAGCCGGCGCCACGTCGATCCTCCGCGCGCAGCCAGTCAGCGCCTACGCGCCGCAACTGGGCGACCTGCTGTGCACAGGGCGAGGGTCGGGCGCGCGCGTGCGCTATGACATGTTGCCGACCAGCTACGGCTTTCCGGCGCATTGCGCGATCGTCGTCGCCCGCGCCGCCAACCAGATCAGCGTGATCGGCGGGAACGTGGACGACGCCGTGACGCTGACGCACGTCCCGGTCGCCGGGGATGGCAAGCTCGTCGGGCCGGACGGTACTCTGCTCGATGGACGCTATCCCTGGCTCACCGTGCTGCAGGTGATCTACGACGCGGACAGCGAGCCGGGCGAAAGCGACTGAGTGACCGTCCTCAGCTTTGGCGCCAGGGCAATCCGGATGCCTTCCAGCCTGACACGCGGCCGCGATGCTGCTCGGCGTCCGGTGGTCCCTCGAAACCATCGGCGACGTTGAAGACGCGGGAGAAGCCCGCATCTTCCGCTTCCCGGGCAGCCGCGAGGCTGCGCACGCCGCTGCGGCAAATGAAGTAGAGCGGCGTGTCGGGCTGCAGATTGGCGCGGATGAGGTCGGTCCTGAAGTCAGGATTGACTTCGCCGGAGGGGAATTCCTGCCATACGACCAGCGCCGCGTGCTTGCCGATGCCGGTCAGGTCGGGAAAGCCGACATAGGACCACTCGGCTGTGGTGCGGACGTCCACGAGCCGAGCGCTGGGCTCGCCTGCCAACGCTTGCCAAGCTTGTCGGGATGAGACGTTGCCGATCATGTTGCTCCCTTCCGTCGAGAGAAGGTGCCTGCAGACAGGCGAGATCGCAAATGCCAAGCCACGGCCTGGTTCGGCCGATCACGCCGCCGGGCCTGGTTCCCTGACCAGCAGCCAGACCAGGAGGACGGCAACCAGGCCGGCACCGGCCAGAGCAAGGAAGGCAAGGTGCTCCGAGAGTTCGGCGGTGTAGCCGCCGAGCGTCGTGCTGAGGGTGGCGCCGATCCCGATGCCCAGGCCGAGCAGTCCCATGCAGAGATTGAAGCGGCCGGTGGCACGCGAGATGTCGGCGGCGATCAACGGCAGCATGACGCCGAAAACGGCGCTACTGACACCGTCGAGCGCCTGCACGGCAATGATCAGCACGGGATTCGACGTCGCGGCCAGAAGCAGGCCACGCAACGGCAGGGCGGCGAAACCGACCAGCAGGATAGGCCGGCGGCCGATGCGTTCGGCCGAGCGGCCGAGGGTGGGCGAAACCAGGGCGACAACGATCTGTGGGACGACCACGCAGGCGCCGATGACCAGCTCACCGCCGGCGCCGGCGACGCGTGTCACCTCGGATGCGGCCAAGGGCAGCATCGCCGCGTTGGCGAGATGGAAGAACGCGCCGCACGCCATGAAGCCGAGCAGGTTGGGTTCGCGCAGCAGCGACCAGACCGATCCGTGCGGGGTGACGCGGGATTGCGCATCCTGCCGGCCTGCTTCCTTCGTCGGCCCGGACGCCGGCGGCACGATCCAGGTCAGTGCCATCAGGCCCGGTGCTGCCAGGGCCGAAGCGAGCAGGAACACCGAGCGGTCGGACACCAGGTAGCCGGTCCCGGCCATCAGGGCGGCGGCGATGCCGTTTCCGATCGACGCCCATCGCCAGTTGCGTCCGAACCGGACGCCGAGCGCACCGGCCGTACCTCCGGCGACCGTCAGCGTGATGGCGGCGATGGCCGGATTGAGCATACAGCTCGCGAACCCGTGCAGGATTTCGGCGATCGCGACGGGAAGGCGTTCGGGCAGGAGTGCCAGGATCAGGCACGAGGCGATGATCGCCAGGATCGACGCGGCGGCGGCGAGCCGCTTGTTGGCGATCGCGTCGACCAGTGCGCCGGCCGGCACCTGGCTTGCCATCGCGGTCGCGGTGCCGATGCTGAGTGCGACACCGATCTGGCCTTCGGTCCAATGCTGGGTGGTCAGGAAGGTGGCGACGAACGGCCCGAACGCGGTCTGCAGGTTGGCCACGAAGAAATTGAGCCAATCGAGCCCGCGCTCGCTGCCGCGCTGACGAAAGACGTTCACCCGGTCAGCGGGTCCGAGCCGGCGTTCTTCGGACTGGCGGCTTCTGGGCGGGAAGTGGCGGGGGCGGTTCGGCGACCGGGGCAATCTGCTCGCGCTTCGGCACTTCGGCGACCGGAGGCAGCGGCGATGGCGGCGGCATCGGCACCGGTGGTCCGGGCGGGGGCGGCAGTTGGGCGCCGACCGCGACACTGACCGGCCCGCTGCCCTGGTAGGCCGGTGCGGAACGGACCTGGTTGATCGTCATGATGGTGCGGATCGGGCCGTTCGGCTGATCTTCCGGAAACGAGATGCCGGTCCAGGCGACGGCGATCCTGCGATTGCCAATGCCCAGGAAACCGCCGGTTTCGACGAGCACGGCTTGGGG
The DNA here is from genome assembly GCA_964246925.1 of uncultured Acetobacteraceae bacterium. Lineage (GTDB taxonomy): Bacteria > Pseudomonadota > Alphaproteobacteria > Acetobacterales > Acetobacteraceae > CAXTPV01. Next base: position 32,709 of record CAXTSH010000014.1, on the reverse strand, counting down.
CCGGCCGTTCGGGTCCACCAGCACGTCGATCACGTGGCCGATGTCGAGCTTGTCGGGCCCGACGATTTCGCGGTCCATCATGCCGCTCAGGCGCAGACGGTCGGTCCTTACCGGCGCCGACGGACGCGACGCGGCCTGCTGCGTCGGCGGCGCTTCAAGCGGCGGCGGGGCAGCGGCGGTCGCGGGCGAACCGGTTTCCGGTTGGGGCGCGGCGAGTGGAAGCGGATACGGTGCGATCTCCGCCCGCGGCGGGTGCTGCATGGCCGCCGACAGCAGAAAGCCGGCGAGCATGAGAGCGCCTTGGCCGCGGAAAGCTCGTAAACGCCGCATCGTGCACCGGGACGGTGGATGGGCCTAGTCTGGTCGCCGTCCAGGCGAGCGACAAGACTTCAGCAGCATCGACGGCGCCGGCGGCGCATTCTGATCACGCAAGGAGGTGCAGACCATGAGCGAGATTGCGGCACAGGCGAACCGGTCCTCCGACCGGCCGCTCTCGATTGCGGAACGCGTGGCACTGGTCACCGGCAGCGCGCGCGGGATCGGGGCAGCGATCGCGAGGCGCCTGGTCGATGACGGTTGGCAGGTGCTGTGCGTGGATCGCGACGGGACGGCGCTGGACGAGACATGCCGGCTGATCGGACCGGGCGCGCATCCGATCGTAGCCGACGTCGGCGAGGAAGCCGCGGTGGCCAAGGCGATCGAGGTCACCCGTGTACACTTTCACCGGCTGGATGGGCTGGTCTGCAACGCCGGGATGATGATCAGGCGTCCGCTCGCCGACATGAGGGTCGAGGATTTCCGGCGGGTTCTGGACGTCAATCTGACCAGCACGTTCCTTCTTGCACGCGCGGCGGAGGATCTGCTGCGCGCGTCGGGCGGCGCGATACTGACGATCGCGTCGACACGCGCGCACATGTCCGAGCCCGACACCGAGAGCTACGCCGCCTCCAAGGGCGGATTGCTCGCGTTGAGCCACGCGCTGGCGATCAGTCTGGGGCCGGACGTGCGGGTGAACACCGTGAGCCCTGGCTGGATCGACGTCACGGGCGAGGAGTTGCGGGCCGCCGACCACGCGCAGCATCCCGCGGGCCGGGTGGGCCGGCCCGACGACGTCGCCTCGCTCGCGTCATGGCTGCTCGGGCCGGACAGCGGCTTCATCACCGGCGCAGAGTTTGTCGTCGATGGCGGCCTCACGCGAAAGATGATCTATCTTGACTGATCGCAACGGAATGCAACGACCCCTGACTTACGCCAGCCCGCCTCGCTACATACATCGCAGATGGAACCGTCGCCGCACATCCTGATCATCGATGACGACCGCGAGATCCGCGATCTCCTGGCCAAATTTCTAGAACGCAACGGCATGCGCGTGAGCACCGCGCGCGACGGGCGGGAAGCCCGGCGGGTGTGGACCCAGGGTCACTACGCATTGGTCGTTCTCGACCTGATGCTTCCCGGCGAGGGTGGCTTCGAGGTGGCGCGGTGGCTGCGCACGCAGGCGGACATCCCGATCGTGATGCTCACCGCGATGGGCGACGAGACGGACCGGATCATCGGGCTCGAGCTCGGCGCTGACGACTACGTGCCCAAGCCGTTCAATCCGCGCGAGTTGCTCGCGCGTATCAAGGCGGTGTTGCGTCGCGCGAGCGGTCGCGAGGAGAAGGCCGAGATCGACACGCGCAAGCTGTGCTTCAGCGGGTGGACGGTAGAGCCGGCGCGCCGGCGATTGCTCAACCCGGAAGGTGTCGAGGTGGCGCTCACGGGCGGCGAATATGATCTGCTGATCGCGTTGCTTGAACGGGCGAACCGGGTTTTGACGCGGGATATGCTGCTCGACCTGTTGCGCGGGCGCCAGGCGGGTCCGTTCGACCGGGCGATTGACGTCGCCATCAGCCGGTTGCGGCGCAAGCTCGAGGATGGCGGCCGGAACGCGCAGGTGATCAAGACCGTGCGCGGCGGCGGCTACGTGTTGGCGGCGGACGTCGAACGCACCGCCTGATCGGCCCCGATAGGTATCGCGATGTTTCTTGCCCGGCTGATCCCGCGAAGCCTGGCGACGCGAACCGCGCTCGTCATGCTGGCGGGCTTCGCGATCGTCCAGGCGGCGGGCCTGGCGATCCATACCCGCGATGAGACGGCCGGTCGCCGATTGATGGAGGACCGCTTTCTCGGCATCCGCGTCATGAACGCGTTCCGCAGCGTGGCCGAAACGCCTGTCGATCGGCGCGACGAGGAGATCAGGCACCTCCGGAGCTCGTTGCGGCCGCGTCATCTCAGCATCGACCCGGGTCCGGATCTTGGTGACCTGCTCCCGGCGCCTCCGTCGGTACGCCACCTGATGCGCATGAACCTGCTGACGGCGCCCCTGCCGGACGACCTGCGCCCGTTGCAGGTCGAAATCGGCCGATCGCCCGATCGCTACGCGTTCGCGTTGGCGCTGCCGGACGGTTCGGGCTGGCTCAACGTCACTGTCAAGGCACCGTCACCGACACTGTTCGCAGACCCGACCTTTCCGATCGCCTGGTCGCTCATGACGCTGACCGCCGGGATACTCACGATCTGGGCGGTTCGCCGGCTGACCGCTCCGGTGCGCACGCTGGCCGAGGCGGCCGACGCGCTGGGGCGGGATGTGAACGCGCCGCCGCTGCCGCAAGGCGGCCCGACGGAAATCGATCGCGCGGCGGCCGCCTTCAATACGATGGCCGAGCGCATCAGACGTTTCGTGTCCGACCGGACCTTCCTGCTGACCGCGATCGGGCACGATCTGCGAACGCCGATCACCCGGCTCAAGCTGCGTTGCGAGTTCATTGATGACGAAGACCTTCGGCAGCGGTTCATGGCCGATGTCGACGAGCTGGAGGCGATGGTGTCGGCAACGCTTGCATTCGGGCGCGACACGGCGCGGACCGAACCGGAAGCGCCGCTCGATCTGGGTGCGTTGCTGCGAACGGTGCTGGACGACGCGGCCGACGCGCGGCCGGACGCTGGAGAGCGCATCGCGTTCACGTCCGCCGGCGACGGGCATGTCACGATCCGCGGACGGCCGATCGGGCTCAAGCGCAGCTTCGCCAACCTGGTCGGCAACGCGCTGGCCTACGCGGGAAATGCGATCGTGACGCTTGGCGCACCGGCCAATGGCGAGGTTACGGTGGTGATCGAAGATGACGGTCCCGGTATCCCGCCCGAGGCCTTCGAGCGGGTGTTCGAACCGTTCCAGCGGCTGGAAACGAGCCGTTCGCGGGAGACCGGCGGCACCGGACTCGGATTGCCGATCGCACGCAATATCGTCCGCGCGCACGGCGGGGAGATCACGCTGTCCAACCGGGCTGGAGGCGGGCTTTGCGCCAGGGTGGTGCTGCCGGTGTAAAGCAGCCCCTGACCCCAATAATTTGGATCACATCACTGCAGGCGTGCTAAGGCACGGCGCCCCCGGTTTTGGACGCTCATGCTACGACGTTTCTACGAAGGGCTGCTGGCGCTGGCTGCGGGACCAAACGCCGCCCTGTGGTTAGGGGTGACTTCGTTCGCCGAGGCGAGCTTTTTCCCGGTGCCGCCTGATCTCCTTCTCATCCCCATGGTCATTGCGACACCTCGCCGTGCATGGCGGCTCGCCCTGATCTGCACGCTCTGTTCGGCCGCAGGCGGCGTGCTGGGCTGGTTCATCGGAGCCGAGCTGTTCGACCGCGTGGCGCTGCCGATCGCCCGGTTCTATCATGCCCAAGGCGCGTTGTTGCGCTTCGCGCAGACATTCCGCCACTACGGCCTCTGGGTCGTCCTGATCAAGGGACTCACGCCGATCCCGTATAAGATCGTCAGCATTGCGGCGGGTGCCGCGCGCTTCAATCTGCCGTTGTTCGTGGCGGCCAGCCTGCTGACGCGTGGCTTGCGATTCTTTCTCGTCGCCGGCCTGCTGCGACGTTTCGGCGAGCCAGTGCGCAATTTTGTCGAGAAGCAGCTGACGCTGGCAACATCGGTGGTGGTCGCCGCGGCGGTCGCAGGCGTCCTGGCGATCAAGTTCCTCTAATGTCCCGATCTCGAAGTTCCTTGCCACAGGCGGTCGATGACACTTCGCGGGCAGGGCACTAACTCGGCTTTCTCGGCTCGCTGCCGGTGTGGACCATGCCGAGATGCGAGGTCAGCGTCCGGACCACCTTTTCGAGCTCCGGCGCCGGCAGCACGAAGGCGACCGGGCCGTAGGCCGGGTGCTGGAAGGCGATGACGGAGCCCTCGGTCAGGGCCTCAGGCTGAACCACCCAGCGGGTGCCGTAGACCGGGTTGAGCGGTATGCCATCGATGGGAGGGGGCGCCATCTTGGCGACCATGGTCGCACGCGCCTGACCGAGACGGGCAATCAGCGTGCCGATCTGTTCGAGGTTCAGCTTGATCTCGCCCTGCAGGCCGCTCGCGGGCAGAAGCTCGAGGCTGGCCTCCCTCAGATCGGCCGAGACGGATACCCTCATCCGAGCCTCTGCCATCGAGCCCTCCATGTTGCAACGCGATATTTTGGAGGCTAGCCGGGTTCGTCGACGACTCCCAGACTTATGAGGCGGCGGCTTATGGGGCGGCGTACGCCGGGACAAGGCTGCCATGCCAGAGCCACCAGCCTGCCTCCGACAGCGCCCGGCAGGCCGCGGCGGCATCCGGCCCGGGCTCGAACAATGCGAAGCAGGTGGCGCCCGAGCCGCTCATCCGCGCCAGCAGACAACCGTGCTGCCGCTCGAGCGCGGCGAGAACTTCGGCGATCACCGGAGCGATGGCGATCGCCGGCCCCTGCAGGTCGTTGCGGGAGCGTGCCAGGTCGGACGCGAGCTCGGCGGCGGTGTTCCATGAAGCGGCAAGGCGGACGGGTTCGCTGAAACCGGGGGCGCGGGCGCGGAAGACGGCTCCGGTGGCAACGGGAACCAGCGGGTTGACCATGACCAGGCCTGTCGGCGGCAGCACCGGGGCTGGATGCAGCACCTCGCCGATGCCGCGCATCACGACCGGAGTGCTCCGCAGGCAGACCGGCACGTCGGCGCCAAGGCTGATCGCCAACTCGTCGGAGATCGGGGATTTGATGCGCCAGAGGCGCCGAAGCAGGCGGAGTGACGCTGCGGCGTCGGCCGATCCGCCGCCGATGCCGGACGCCACCGGCAGACGCTTCTCGAGCCGCAGGGCAGCACCTTCGTGCACGTTGCTGGCGCCGGCCAACGCGCTGGCAGCCCGCACGACCAGGTTCTCCCTCGGGTCGAGGCCGCGGAGCTGTGCTGCGAACGGTCCGACGATCTCGAGGGTGAGCCGGTCGGCGGGTTCGGCCGTCAGGCGGTCGGCAGCGTCCGCAAACACGACGAGGCTGTCGAGCGTATGGTACTCGCCGCGACGACCGGTGACGTGGAGATTGAGGTTGATCTTCGCGTGTGCCGGCTCGGGCGGCAGCCCGCTCACGGCACGGGCGGCGATGCAATTCCCAGTGCCGCCTCGTGCAGCCTCGCCTGGATTTTCGGCAGGTCGGCCGGGTCCGGCTTGAGGATCAGGGCACGTCGCCACTGATCCTCCGCTTCGCCCCGCCGACCGGCCTGCCAATAGGCGACGCCGAGATGGTAGTTGACCGTCGGATCCTCCGGCGTCGTTTCGGCCGCTTCCTGAAGCGTGTCGATCGCCTGGTCGACGTGGCCCTGCTTGAGGATGATCCAGCCGAGGCTGTCGAGGAACGCCCCGTCATGGGGCTTCTGGTCCAGCGCGCGCTCGAGCATCTGGCGCGCGCCGTCGAGATCGCGGCCCTGATCGGCATACGAATAGCCCAGATAGTTCAGGACGTAGGGCTGCTCGGGCGAGAGCGTGAGGGCTCGCTTGAGGTCCGCCTCCGCCCGGTTCCATTGATGCGATCGATCCAGCGCTACGGCGCGGTCGAAGAACAGCTCCCAGGCATCGCCGGTCGGCCGACCGAGATCGGCGATCGCGCGATCGAAGGCCGCCTCGGCTTCGAGGTAGCGATGTTCGTCGCTCAGCATCTCACCGAGCTCGCGGGCGGGTTCAGGCTGGCGCGGAAAGGCGGCGCTCAGCCGGGCAAGCAGATCACGGGCGGCGTCGTCGTTACCGAGCGTCCGCTGCAACTCGGCTCGCCGTAACTCGACCAGCGAGAAGAGGGGATCGCCGGGTGCAATCGGTGCCAGAGCTTCGAGCGCGGCACGCGGCGCATGCAGCGACTGGTCGGCGTCGGCGATCATCAGCCGCGTCTCGCTCCAGCTCGGATCCAGTGTCTGGCTGAAGCGGAGCATCATGAGCGCGCCGGTGCTGCTCTGCGCGGGTGCGTTCTCGCCGGTCTGGACCTGGGCGGTCAGCAGGGATGCGATGGCCCGGTAGGCCTGTGCCAGGCCGTCAAGCGGGGTTCGGACCGGCGGCACGGTCAGGGACGCGTCGATGCCGGTTTCGGCAATCGCCAGCGAGGGTGCCGCGGCCACCAGGGCGTGCACCAGGGCGGCAGCGTCCTGGCCGTGACCGTGCCTGGCGGCGAAGCCGCCCAGCACGCGGACGAGCGGCAGGCTCAGGCCGGCCGATTCGGTCTGTGCGAGATGGTAGTCGGCGGCCGCGTCCTCGGAGCGGTCTGCGACATCGTCGATCAGGGCCGCGTTCAGCGCGTAGAAGCCGGGAAGGCGAGTGCCCGTGACCAGGGGTGCCAGCGTCTCCAGCGCTGCGTCGGTATGGCCGCCGCCCTGCAGCGACCAGGCGATGAGAACCGGACGCAACGCCTCCGCGAGCCCGCCGTCATGCGGCAGCGCCGCGAACTGGTGCTCGGCATCGTCCCAGCGGCTCGCCAGCGCGTCCTCGTTGCCGATCAGCATGACAGCCATCGGGTCAGACGGCAGTCCCGATGCGATGCGAGTTGCCTCCGGCCGCCCGGCGAGTGCCACGGCGGCAAAGGTCTGCTGGCGCAGTGCAAGGTCGGCGGGGTCAGCGGCGAGCGCGCGCAGCATGTGCTCGGCCGCGAACGGGAAGTCGTTGGCCTGGAGTGCCACGACAGCCCGGAGATAGTCGCCCAGTGCGGGCGGCTCGGCGCGCGACGGCGAGGCGCCATTGGTCACGATGAGCCCGACGGCGAACGCGAGCGCCGACGATCGGGTGCGGAGAACACGGAGCATGGCGGCACGCTAACAGCCGGGCCCGGATCACGCTACGGGACGCACGTGATGTTCAAGTGTGGCAGGATCGGGTCCGATGGACGACGCTCTGCTCCTGCTTCGGCTGCAGCTCGAATGGGGTGCCGACGAGGCGCTCGAACCGTTGCCGCTTGATCGGCTGACGGCTCCCCGGCGATCCGAGCGGGAGGCGCCGTCGGTGGCGGCTCCGCCGCTGGGTATTGCGGCTCGCGCGGCGGCGATTGCCGCCGCTCCCGTCGATCTCGACGGCCTGCGGGCGGCACTGGCTGGGTTCGACCTGTGCCCGCTGCGGGATACGGCGGGACACCTGGTGTTCGCCGACGGACCGGAGCACGCAAGCCTGATGGTCGTGGTCGAGGCGCCCGGCTCGGATGACGACGCGACCGGTGTGCCGCTCAGCGGACGGCTCGGGCGATTGTTCGATGCCATGCTCGCCTCCATCGGCCTGTCGCGCGACCTGGTCAGGATCGGGTGTCTGGTACCCTGGCGGCCGCCGGGCGGCAGGCCGCCGACGGCGGTCGAGATCGCCGCATGCCGTCCGTTCCTGCTGGCGCATATCGGGCTGCTGCCGGCGGTCACCCATCTGGTTCTGCTCGGCTCGACCGTCGCGCGGGCGGTCGCCGGCGCGGAGGGCAATCTCCGGGCTCTGCGTGGGCGCTGGCTCGAGATGCGTAGCGGGGAACGCGTGTCGACCGGGCTGGTGATGGCGCCGCTCGACCTGATCGCGGCGGATGGAAAGCAGAAGGCGGCAGCCTGGACGGACCTGATCCGATTGAAGCGGGCGCTGGACGCGGCGAGCGGATCACGTCTCGGTGAGGGATAGGCGGCGGCTGGAGGCGGCTGGACGCCGCCGCTCGCCTTCCAGGTCCGCTTGATTTGTCAAGGTTGCGTGTTGTGACAACGCGGCGTAGACGCCGCGACCCATGCGCGGCCTCACCCTCAAACCGATCTGCCGGCAGGCCGCCATCGGCGCCGTTCTGGCTGGCGCGGCTATGCTGGGCGCGTTCGCGTCACCGGCGAGAGCGGCCGCTCCCGGGGCTGCCGATCGGGACAGCATAGGCGAGCTCAACGGGGAGCTCGCTTTCGCCGTCCCGCGCGTGTCGCCTGCGGGCGGCCATTGGGGTGGCGTCGGATTGCCGCAGCCGCTAGCGCCGAGCGAGGCGGCCCGCATCCGTCAGATTTTCGCCGACCAGGGACGCGGTGAGCTTGCGGCCGCCGACGGTTCGATCGCCTTGCTGCAAGATCGGACGCTGCTGGGCGACATTCTGGCTGACCGATATCTTGCACCCCACGCGCGCCCGTCGGTGAGCCAGCTCGAGGCGTGGCTGCGGACCTATGGCGGGCAGTCGGATGCGCCAGCCATCCACGCCGCCCTGCGGGCGATCGCGCCGAAGAACTTGATGCTTCCGGAGTTGCCGATCGTGGCCGGGCTCGGGACGGAGCAGCAGGCCGGCCCGACGCCCGAAGAAGAGGACCCGGCGACGGTCGCCTTTGTCAGGCATCCTGACCTTGACCGGACGGTGATCGCGCGCGCGCAGGCGGGCCAGGCGCCATCCGCACTGCGGCTGATCTCGACGTCGCGCGGCGTTTCCGCCGTCTACGGGGCGGCACTGCGGGCCGAGGTGGCGCGCATCCTGTTTACTCAGGGGCACGACGCGGCCGCACTCGCGGTCGGGCGCGACGCGGCGATCCGGTCGGGCGAAAAGGTCGGCGCCGGCAACTACGTTGCCGGACTGGCGGCGTGGCGGCTCGGCCGGATCGCGCAGGCCGCTTCGCTGTTCGAGGCGGCGTCACGGGCCAGCCTGATCGCGGCCAGCACGCGAGCGGGGGCGGCGTTCTGGGCGGCGCGGGTTCATCTGGCCCTTGGCGACACCGGCGGCTACCGGCCGTGGATGCTGCGAGCCGCGGCGGCGCGGCGCACATTCTACGGATTGCTGGCAGCACGCCGACTGGGACTGGAGGGCTGGACGCCGTCGGTCGACGGGGTCGGCGAGGACATGCTGGGCGAGGCAGACGTGGAGGCGATCGGGGCGTTGCCGGCGGGCCGTCGCATGTTCGCCCTGCTGCAGGTCGGCCAGGACGCAAGGGCCGAGGCGGCGCTGCGACAGATGTGGCCGGCGGCGGAGCGGGATCGTGCGCTCGCGCGCTCCATCATGCTGGTGGCGCAGGCGGCGGGGCTGACGGATCTGGCCGCCCAGGTTGCATCCATCCTGCAAGGTGAGGACGGACGGCCGCATGACGCAGCGCGCTTCCCGGTGCCTCCCCTGCAGCCGCGCGGCGGTTTCGCGGTCGATCCGGCGCTCGTCTATGCCCTGACCAGGTTGGAGAGCAATTTCGACCCGCGTGCGGTGTCGGGCGCCGGCGCGCACGGGCTCATGCAGCTGATGCCGGTGACGGCCGGTTTCATGGCCGGGGTTCCGGACCGGTTCACCGCCGAGCCGTCGCGGCTGCACAACCCGTCCATCAACCTTGAGCTCGGGCAACGCTACGTGGAGTATCTGGCGGGAAACGCCAACGTGGAAGGCGACCTGATCAGGCTGCTGGCGAGCTACAATGCGGGGCCGAACCGGGTCGCGGATTTCTCGCCGGAGGAGGATCCGCTGCTTTTCATGGAGCGGCTGCCCAACGAGGAGACGCGCGGGTTCGTGCACCGGGCGCTGACCTATCTCTGGATCTATGGCGGTGAACTTCATCTGCCCTCGCCGTCGCTCGACGCGCTGGCGGCTGACATCTGGCCGAGTTACGCGCCGGAAGTGGCGCTCGCCGGAGCTCGCTTCACCCTGCATTGAACGAGTGGGCATGGAAGGTCTGGTGACCGGTCAGGGTCAGTCCACCTTCGCGATCAGGTCGAGCAAGGTTTCGAGCCGGTCGGCGTCGGCGGGTTTCTTGTCGGGACGCAGACGGGCAACGCGTGGAAAGCGCAGAGCCACACCGGAGCGATGGCGTTGCGAGCGCTGTGCTGCGTCAAACGCGATCTCGAGCACCAGGCCGGGTTCGACCTCGCGGACGGGTCCGAAACGTTCGACGGTGTGGTTCCTGATCCAACGATCGAGAAAGACGAGTTCCTCGTCGGTGTAACCGGCGTAAGCCTTGCCGACGGGAACGAGCTCACTCGTGTCATCGTCCCGTCGGCGCCACAGGCCGAATGTGTAGTCGGAATAGAACGAGCTGCGTTTTCCGCTGCCGCGCTGGGCGTACATCATGACGGCGTCGATGGTGAGCGGATCACGCTTGTATTTCCACCAGAGACCTTTCGGGCGGCCGGGAACGTAGGGACTGTCGGCCCGCTTGAGCATCAGACCTTCGATCGAGGCCGCCCGTGTTCCGCGGCGGATCGCTTCCAGGTCCTCGACAGTCTGAAATTCGATGAGCCGGGAGAGATCCATTCGTTTTGGTTGGTGACGCAGGAACCAAGTTTCGAGCTGTCTTCTTCGTTCGTCAAACGGAAGCGGTCTCAGGTCTGTCTCTTTGTCGAACAGGATGTCGTAGAGCCTGACGCCGACCGGATGGGTTGCCATCATGCGCGCGCTGGGCAGCTTGCGATTGAGACGTTGCTGCAGGTCGGCGAACGGGGCGACGACGCCGTCGCGTATGACCAGCAGCTCGCCGTCGAGCACGGCGTGAAAGTCCATCGTCTCGATGATTTCCGGGAACGCGGCACTGATGTCGTCGGCGCCGCGGGAGAAGATGCGCCGGCCGCCGGGGGTGGCGACCAGTTGCACGCGGATGCCGTCCCATTTCCATTCCGCGCGCACGCTGCCGGGGTCGAGCGTCGCGAGGTCGGCGGCCTCGATCGGGTGCGCCAGCATCGGCGGGCGGAAGACCGGGGCAAGCTTCGGGTCGGGCCGTTCGCCGTGTCCCTCGATCCAGGCGAACAGGGCACCGTAGGGCGGTGCCAGGCCATGCCAGACTTCCTCGATATCGTCGGGAACGAGGCGACCGCTGGTGAGTTCGGCGAGCGCGGTCTTGGCCAGCCGTGCAGAGGCGCCGACGCGTAGCGCGCCGGTGATGAGCTTGAGGATGGCGTAGCGGACGGCAGGAGAGGACGCGTCCATCCACGTTTCGACCACGCGCGGGAGGTCGGCCTTGGTGGTGGTGGCGAGCGTGTCGACAATCTCGGCCAGCGAGGGAGTGGGGAGGTTGACGGGTCGTGGGCGCCACATCAGCGAGACCGTCTCCGCGAGGTCACCCACGAAGTCGTAAGACCAGGCGAACAGGACCGGGTCGAAGCGCCGCTCCGCGACGGCGCGGATGATCCCTGGCTTGGCGAGGTCGAAGGCGAGTTCGCCGGTGAGTGCCGCGAGCCCCCAGCCTCGGTCCGGCTCAGGCTCGGTTGCGAAGAACCGTTTGAGCAATGCGACCTTGGCCAGGCGGCCAGGGGTGAGGGTGAGGCGCTCGAGGAGTTCGGCGAAGGCGATCATGCGAACTCAACGCGTGGAATCGAGCCCCGCTTCCCGCACCGTTGCGCCCCAGGCTAGAGCAGTGGCCGTTCGAGGGCTCGGAACGCCGGGCGGCCGAGCAGGTAACCCTGGGCATAGCGGAGGCCCAGCCCGCGCAGGGTGTCAAGCTCGGCCCGGGTCTCGATGCCCTCGGCGATCAAGGTGACGCCGAGTTCGGCGCAGATGCGTGCGAAGCCGGCGACGATGACGCGACGCGTGGCAGACACATCGATCGCGCGGGTCAGCGCCATGTCGAGCTTGAGGATATCGGGAGAAAGGTCGGCCAGGAGCGTCAGCCCGGCGAACCCGGCGCCGAAATCATCGATCGCGTTGCGAAACCCATGCTCGCGATAGACCCCGAAGATGTTGTGCAGCTTGTCGGTCTCAGTCACGTGCTCCTGCTCGATCACCTCGAAAATGATTCGTGTCGCGGGCAGGCCGACCCGGCGCGCGGCGACCACCGAGGTCCGAACGCAACGCGCCGGATCGTACATCGCGCCGGGCATGAAGTTGATCGAGAGGCTGGCACCGCTTCCGACGATGCCGAGCGAGGCAGCGGTCTCGATCGCACGCTGACGGGACGCCTGATCGAACGCGTAACGATTGCCGTCGTTGATCTGGTCCAGCACCGTCCGCGCACCCTCGCCGGCGGGTCCGCGCACGAGCGCCTCGTAGGCGAAGACGCTGTTGTCGTGAAGGTCGACGATCGGCTGGAAGGCGGTCTCGAACCTGATTGGAGCAGCGCCGGAGGCACAGCCGACACAGATCTCACGTTGCTTGGACATGATCGCAGACACGGTACCGGCTCCCTGTTGAGACCGTATGATACGCCCGCGATCGTTACCAAATGATGTCTCGGCACGAACCTTCGAACGTGAAGCGACACGTCACGCTTATGGACGTGCCATGAAAGGATTGACCATGCCACTTCATCAGAGGCATCCGGCGCGCGAGGGGCAGGACGCGGACATCTACTCGGTCCGGGCTGCCGGCCAGCCGATCCCGAAGCTGCGCATGCCGCGCCATGGCATACGCCCGGATGCGGCGTTCGGCCTGGTGCACGATGAGCTGGGCTTCGACGGCAACGCGCGCCAGAACCTCGCCACCTTCTGTCAGACCTGGCTGGAGGACGAAGTGCACCGGCTGATGGACCAGGCGATCGACAAGAACATGGTCGATCGCGACGAATATCCGGCGACCGCGGAGCTGGAGCGGCGATGCGTGCACATGATCGCCGATCTCTGGCATGCGCCGGAGGGCGACGCGACGGGGTGCTCGACGGTGGGTTCGAGCGAGGCGGCGATGCTGGGCGGTCTTGCGATGAAGCGGCGATGGCAGGCGCGCCGGCGGAGCGAGGGGAGATCCGTTGATCGGCCGAACATGATCACCGGGCCGGTGCAGATCTGCTGGCACAAGTTCGCGCGCTATTTCGACGTCGAGCTGCGCGAGTTGCCGATGCAGACGGGGCGGCTCGGCCTGACGCCGGACGCGGTCGAGGCGGCGGTCGACGAGAACACGATTGGCGTGGTGGCCACACTCGGCGTCACGTTCACCGGGCGGTACGAGCCGGTGGCGACGATCGCGTCGATGCTGGACCGTCTGGAAGTGGAACGAGGACTTGACGTGCCGATCCATGTGGACGCGGCGTCGGGGGGATTTCTGGCGCCGTTCGTCGAGGACGATCTGCTCTGGGATTTCCGGCTGCCCCGGGTGAAATCGATCAACGCGTCCGGACACAAGTTCGGGCTGGCACCGCTCGGCGTCGGCTGGGTGGTGTGGCGCGACCGGTCGCAACTGCCCGAGGAGCTGGTGTTCCACGTCAATTATCTCGGCGGCAACATGCCGGACTTCGCGCTGAACTTTTCCCGGCCCGGCGGCCAGGTGATCGCGCAGTATTATCTGCTGATACGGCTCGGGCGCGACGGTTACCGGGCGATCCAGTCGCAATGCTATGACGTGGCCGGGCATCTTGCGGCGGCACTCGCCGCCTTGGGCCCGTTCGAGATCCTGTTCAATGGCGACAGGCGTGACGGGATACCGGCGGTGTGCTGGACGCTCAAGCAGGGCGCTGGCGGGCGGTTCTCGCTGTTCGACCTGTCGGACCGGTTGCGCACCGATGGTTGGCAGGTCGCCGCCTACACGCTGCCGCCGGACCTGCAGGAGGTGCCGGTGATGCGGGCGCTGGTCAGGCACGGGTTTTCGCGCGACATGGCGGACCGGCTGCTCGAGGATGTGCGCCAGGCGCTCGCTTATTTCGAGCGTCACCCGATGGCGCGACCGGCCGGGGCGGACGAGGGATCGTCCGATCCGCACGGCGGCGTGCATCCCGGCTGAGCGGCTCGCGAGCGGCGAGGGGCTCTACAGGCCAAGATCGGTTTGCAGCGCCGGCTCGTCGGCACGGCCTGCGGTCGGACGGCTTCGCTGGGCGCGGCGCGCGGAGAAGGCGATGTCGGGGCTCGCAGAGCGCGCCAGGCGGTCCAGCGTGGCTTCGTCGAGCGTCTCGAAGCGCTGGCCGCGCTCGGGGCCGTGCGGCACGCGGGTGAGCAGCGCGGGTTCGGCCGACCAAGCGAGCAGCGCGGGGAGACCCGCGATGACGATCATGTCGCGCAGCAGGTGGGCGGTGACGTAGGCGTCGGGACCGGCGCGATGGGCGGGCAGGCCGGCAGCACGATCAAGCCCGGCCGGCTTGCGCCAGTAGCGCAGGGACTGGTTGGAGTGCGAAGGCGCATCGGGCCAGACACGAAGCGCGCATTTGTGGGTGCATATCCAGGGCTGGCCAGAGGTCAGGCGGTCGCACCATCGACGCTCGAAGGCGGCACGATGGGCGGCAAACGCGATAATCCGCGCATCGGGCCGCAGGATCTCCGCCGCAGCTTCAGGCCAGGACGGGGCGCCGGCCACGTCCTCGTCGATGATGTGATGGATGGCGGCGGTCTGCGGCGTGATCGGCACGCCTGGGTGGACGAGACGGTCGTTGGGCGGCCCGGCAAGGACGGCGCCGTCCTCGTGGACGGCGACGTCTTGCCAGCCGATCTCGACGATGGCGGCTTCGGGTGGACGCGAACCGGTCGTTTCGAGGTCGACGACGCGGATGATGCGCGTCGCCGGGGTCAGGGCTGCGGTCGCTGCACGGGTGCGTAGCCGGGCGGCGGGTAGGCCGGGGGCGGCGGTGCGACCTCCGATGGAGGTTGCTGGCCGCGAGTGTAGAACGGCCCGCGATAGTTCTGATCCAACTGGGCGTTGTTGAGCTGCTCGACGGCGACGTTGCCGGTGCCATCCGGATAGCGCGGGTTGGGAATGCCCTGGCCGGGGTAGGCGAGTGCGGCGACGGGCGTGAAGGCGGCGAGGCCCGCGAGGGTGATCGTCAGGATTCTCATGCTGGCTCTCCTGTCATGCTCATGATGGGCGATGTGGTGTCGTCTTCCTCGTCACCATAGCCGATCAGGCGCAACGCGCGGCCATTGAGGCCACGTTTGCCGACCTCGTGGATCAGCGCCTCCTCGCGGCCATGGGTGACCCAGATTTCGGGGGCGGCGACCTCGTCGATGGTGGCGTTGAGCTCGTCCCAGTCGGCGTGATCGGAGACGACGAGCGGCAGCTCGACGCCGCGCACGCGGGCGCGCTGGCGGACGCGCATCCAGCCAGAGGCAAGGCAGGTGACGGGCTCGGCGAGACGGCGCGCCCAACGGTCGGCGATCGCGGAGGGTGGTGCCAGCACGATCGCGCCGGCGAGCTCGGTCTTGCGGGCGACGGTGGCCGCGCGGAGATCGCCGAGCGGAACGCCAAGCGCCTCGTACGCGGTGCAGAGGGCGGCGAGCGCGCCATGGATGTAGATCGGCGCGTCCCAGCCGGCGTGCCGCAGGAGAGCGATGACGCGCTGGGCCTTGCCGAGCGCGTAGGCACCGATGACGTGGGTGCGGGTGGGGAACAGGCGGACGCTGGCGAGCAGACGGTCGATCTCGTCGGCAGCGACCGGGTGGCGAAAGACGGGGAGCGCGAAGGTGGCTTCGGTGACGAAGACGTCGCACGCGATGGGCGTGAACGGGCGGCAGGTGGGGTCGTGGGCGCGCTTGTAGTCGCCGCTGACGACGATGCGGCTGCCTTGCCATTCGAGGGCGACCTGGGCGCTGCCGAGGACGTGTCCGGCGGGCTCGAGCCAGAGTGCCACGCCGTTGAGGTCCAGGCGCTCACCGTAGGCGAGACTTTGGCGGGCTTCGGGAAGGCCCGCGCCCATGCGCACCTGCATGAGGTGCATCGTCTCGGCACTCGCCAGCACCTTGGCGTGACCCGGCCGGGCATGGTCGGCGTGGGCGTGGGTGATGACGGCGCGCTCAACCGCCCGGATCGGGTCGATGAAGATGTCGGCCGGCTCGCACCAGAGACCGTCGGGTGTCACGCGAAGCCAGGTGTCAGGGTGGGGCATCGGTGACGGTGTCGGCAGGCACGCGGCTTGCGATGAGTTGCGCGGTCCGGGGAGGGATGGCCGCGATGAGCGGAGCGGTTGGGACGGTCGGCGGAGGGTCTGCGACGGGTGCCGCACACAAGAGCAGCGGCGGGATGAGCTTCGGCGAGGTCATCTCCTGTCTCAACCCACTGCAATATGTGCCGGTGGTGGGCACAATCTACCGGGCGGTCACCGGCGACACCATTCCGGCGACCGTGCGCGAAGTGGGCTCGCTGGTGTTCAGCGGACTGACGAGCGGACCGATCGGGATCGGTATTTCGCTGGGGGTGGACGCGGTCGAGCGGGCGGTCGGTTTCGACGAGGAGAAGTTCGGGCAGAGCGTGCTGGCGTCGCTCGGGATCGGGCACGCCACCTCGCCGGCCACGGTCGCTGGGGGCACCGCGATGGCGGCGGCAGGCGCGCCGGCGGCGTTCACGATGGCCGATCTCAAGCAGTTCGGCCTGACCCAAGGTGCTGACGGTTCGGTGTCAGGGCGTGGCCTGTCGGGGGCAGATGCGCTGAACGCGATGGAGCTCAGCCGGATCGCGAGCGCGTATGCCAAGACCGGAGCGTCGCCGGCTGCCGGAGTGGCTTGATCAGACCGGGCGTCGGTCGAAGAAGGCGGCGATGGCGGCGGCGGCCCGATCCGGGTCCTCGCGATGCGGGAAGTGGCCGACGTCCTCGAACATGGCGAGGTCGAGATCGGCGAAGGTCTCGCCGAGGCGGTCGGTCCAGGCGAACGGCATCAGCGGGTCGTGCTCGGCCCAGCGCACACAGGTGGGAACGGTGATCGGCGGCAGGACGGGCGCGCGGCCTTCCATCATGGCCATGCGGATCGCCTTGGAGCCGCTGTAGTGGGCGAAGCCGCCGGCGAGGTTGCCGGGCTTGAGGAAGTTGTCGACGAAGGTTTCGAGAACGTCGTCAAAGGCGTGCTTGCGATGGGTCCAGTGGCGCAGGAAATGGCCGATATAGGCGCGGCAGGTCTCGCGGCTGGCGCCGACGAGGGCGGGGGCGAACTCCATCTGGTGGAATGACTGATACCAGATTTCCTGCAGGCTGCTCGGCTCGGCCATGCGGGGTCCGATGCCGGGATAGACGAAGTCGAAGAAGAACAGGCCGGACAGACGCTCGGGCGCCTCGCGCGCCATCGCCATGGCGGCAGGGCCGCCGGCGTCGTGGGCGACGAGGCCGACGCGTTCGAGGGAGAGTGCTTCGATCAGCGCCAGCATGTCGGCGGCGTGGCCGGAGGGGCCGAACGGGCCCGCGGGCTTGTCGCTGTCGCCGAAGCCGCGAAGGTCGGGGGCGATCAGGGTGAAGCGGTCGGCGAGCCTGGTCATGACCGGCTCCCAGGTGAGGGAAAATTCGGGCCAGCCGTGCAGGAGGAGCAGCGGGCGGCCGGTTCCGGCGGTCAGCACGTGGAAGTTGGCGCCGTTCGCCTGGACGGTCAGGTGCTGCATGAGTGATGCTCCTCTGAACGATCATAGCGGGAGGATGGCATGGCGGAACTGGCCGATCTTGGGGTCACGGGGCTGGCGACGATGGGAGCCAACATCGCGCGCAATGCGGCGCGGCATGGGTTCCGGGTGGCGGTGCACAACCGCACGCAGGCAAAGACCGCCCAGCTGCTGGAGGAGTTTGGTGGCGAGGGGCATTTCGTCGAGACCAGGGAGCCGGCGGATTTTGTCGCCGCACTCGCCAAGCCGCGGGTGGTGCTGATCATGGTCAAGGCCGGCAAGCCGGTGGACGCGGTGATCGACAGCCTGGTGGGCGTGCTCGAGGCGGGCGACATCGTTGTCGATGGCGGCAACTCGCTGTTCGAGGATACGCGACGGCGGGAAGCGTCGTTGCGCGAGCGCGGGCTGCACTTCGTCGGCATGGGGATCTCGGGCGGCGAGGAGGGCGCCCTGCTGGGGCCGAGCATGATGCCGGGCGGCACACGCGAGGCTTGGGAGCGGGTGGCGCCGATGTTCTCCAAGATGGCGGTCAGCGTGGACGGCGTGCCGTGCTGCGCGCTGATGGGTCCGGACGGCGCCGGACACTACGTCAAGATGGTGCATAACGGCATCGAATATGCCGACATGCAGCTCATCACCGAGGCGTACGACCTGCTGCGGACGGTCTACGGGAAGAGTGCCGGGGAAATCGGTGACATCTTTGCCGGCTGGAAGAGCGGGGATCTCGATTCCTACCTGATCGAGATCACGGCCAACGTGCTGCACAAGCAGGACCCGGGGGGTGCGGAGGCGCTGGTCGACATGATCGTCGACGAGGCCGAGCAGAAGGGGACCGGACGGTGGACGGCGCAGTCCGCGCTTGAATTGGGCGTGCCGATCACGGCGATCACCGAGGCGGTGTTCGCGCGCGCGCTGTCGGGGCGTCCGGGACAGCGGAGCGCCGCGGAGACGGCGCTCGGCGGATTGCGCGGTGGGACGAAGCAGGCGGGTCAGGCGGAGATCGACAAGATACGCGACGCGCTCTACGCGTCGAAGATCGTTGCGTACGCGCAGGGTTTCGAGCAGTTGGCGGTTGCGTCCAAGCAATATGGCTGGGGGCTGAAGCCGGGGGAGATCGCGACGATCTGGCGCGGCGGGTGCATCATCCGGGCGCGGTTTCTCGACCGTATCCGAGAGGGCTACGAGAAGCATCCGGACGCGCAGAGCCTGCTGCTGCAGGACTATTTTCGCGACGCCGTGTTGAAGGCGGAGCAGGCGTGGCGCGACGTGGTGGTGCTGGCGGTGCAGAGCGGGGTGGCGGTGCCGGCGTTCGCGTCGTCGCTGGCATACTATGATGGGCTTCGGCGGGCGCGCGGGCCGGCCAACCTGCTGCAGGGGCTGCGGGACTATTTCGGTGCGCACACGTATCGCCGGGTGGACCGGAAGGGACAGTTCCACATCCGCTGGTCGCAGGATGGGACCGAGGTGGAGATGTAGAGGCGGCGCCATCTTGAAATTGATGGTGATCCAAACGTCCCACGTTTGGCGGGGTGGGGGGGGGGGGCGCCCCCCCCCGCGGGGGGGGTAGGGGGGGGGGGGGGGGGGGGTGGGGGGGGCGGG
>CAXTSH010000014.1:0-13627 GCA_964246925.1 uncultured Acetobacteraceae bacterium | reverse complement strand
GTGTTTTCTTTTTTTTTTGGTTTGCCCCCCGCCCTGTGGTGGGGGGGGGGGGCGCCCCCCCCCCCCCCCCCCTCTCGTTGCCTGATTTGAGGGGTCGACGGCTTCTCGGACGGGTCAGGCGGACTGCCTGGCTGAAGGCGCGGGCGGCGAGCGCGTGATCGCCGTCGCACATGAAAATCCGGGCGGCGAGCCGGAGCCTCTTGTCGCGCGGCATGACGGCGTAGGCGGCGTCACCGACCTCTCGGCGAACGAGGATGGCAATCAGGCCCTCCCAGATGAGGGTCGATCTGCGCGGCCCGCGCGGTGCGCCGGCGCCGGGGCGAGCGCCGCCGTGGCGGCGTCGAACTTGAAATTCGTGGTGCAAAGCGGCGGACATCCGTGGCGGCCTTGGCTTCGGGGGCCGCTACGATAGGGATGTCTTCAGGAGCTTGGCAGCCCGACGCCATGGCCCGGCCAGGAGAGGATGAGCGGTCTTGGCCGCCGCGAAAAACCGTATCAGCTCGTTCGTGAGGTCGTCGGGGGCTTCCTCGGCGATATGGTTCCCGCTGTCGAGACCTCTTCCTTTGCGGGTGGTGGTCCAAGATCGTCACACTTAAAGTCCGTTAGAGTCCGTCTCCGTAGAGCCATTCCAGATCGTCGCGTTGCGACCTGAGGGACAAGACAGGAAAAGCAATGGGGTGCAAGCGATGGTTGAGCAGCCCCGCTTTACACGATGCCCCCACCGCCGCCAGCGCGCGGTGAGCGGCGCATGGTACAGGCGGCGCGGTAGAAGCTGGCGCGGTAGGCGGAGAGGGGGTCGATGGCGGCGCCCTTTCGGAGGCGGACGGTGGCGAGCAGCGGAGACACGTCGGTGGTGAAGGCGCGTTTGAGCACCTGGTTGGCCATCATGGCGTCGTTGCTCTCCTGGTGTCCGGCGAGTGCGGGTCGGTCGACGAGGAGCGCCTGAGCGTAGGCCCGTTCGATCTCGATGGTCGACGCGATCAGGCTTTCGATCGGGTCGGTGACGTTGTGGGACTGGTCGATCATGTTGGCAGGCGCGGGTTGTGGTGCCGCGTCGACCAGCGTGTCGAAGACGAGAAAGAGGCGGAACGGATCGATGACGCCGGCGTCGAGGTCGTCGTCGCCGTACTTCGAATCGTTGAAGTGAAAGCCCGCGAGCTTGCCGGCGTGGATAAGGCGCGAGACGATCATCTCGATGTTCACGTTGGGCGCATGATGCCCGAGGTCCACCAGGCATTTCGCTTGCGGTCCGATTTCCTGCGCGGCCAGCAGGGATGATCCCCAATCCTGGATTACGGTCGCGTAGAAGGCCGGCTCGTACATCTTGTGTTCGAGGAAGAGCTGCCAGTCGGTTGGCAGCGCGGCCGCGATCCGCTTGACGCTGTCTATGTAACGCTCGAAGGCACGGGCGAGATGGGATTGGCCGGGGAAGTTCGAGCCGTCGCCGATCCATACCGTGAGGGCCTTGGAGCCGAGCGCCTCGCCGGCCCGGATGCAGTCGATGTTGTGCTCGATCGCCTGCGCGCGAACCGCCGGATCGGTGTGCGAGAGTGATCCGAATTTGTAGGATAGGGGATGCGCTCCGTGTCCCGGATGATCCTGAAAGGTGTTCGAGTTGACGGCGTCGAAGCCGAGCCCGAGCGATTGGGCGTGCTCGCGGAGCGCGCCGTAGTCCGACACCTCGTCCCAGGGAAAATGGGGCGACACCGTCGGATTGGCGCCGGTCAGGCTGTTGATGACGGCGCAGTCCTCGATCTTGTCGAAGACGCTGGCGGGCTCGCCGCCGCCAGGGAACCGGGCAAAGCGGGTGCCGCCGGTGCCGGTGCCCCAGGATGGCAGTGCGACGGCAAAGCCGGACAGGCGCTCGGCGATCGCTTCGATCGCGATCCCGCGCGAGGCGAGCTGCTCGCCGAGGATGTCGTAGTCGCGCGCGGTCCGACGCTCGAGCGGACGGTTCGCTTCGGAACGGAATGCGTGGTCGGCCGGTTTGATGGGTGCGACTTCGTTCATGTCCATTGTCCCAGTTCAGTATCAGGCTGCCTTCGTTTCACACCGATCACGAACTCTGCGACAACGTCGATTTCGGCCCGTAGGGGGTGAGTGATGGTGCTTAGCGGCTGAACGCTGGGGCATGGCCGGCATCGACGTTGAGGATGTTGCCGGTCGACTTGCCGGACTTCGCTTCGGTGGCGAAAAAGGCGATCGCCTCGGCGATGTCTTCCGGGTAGACGCCACGCTTGAGCATTGATCGTTCAATGTAGACGCGCTCCAGATCCTCGCGCGTCGTCTGGTTGGACGCCGCGCGCTGGTCGCCCCACTCGCCTTCCCAGATGCGCGACCCGCGCAACACCGCGTCCGGGTTGACGACGTTGGAGCGGATGCCGTGCGGGGCACCCTCGAGCGCCAGGCAACGGGAGAGATGCACTTCGGACGCCTTCGCGACGCAATAGGCGGACGCGCCTGGAGAGGCCACCATCGCGTTCTTCGACGCCACGAGAACGATCGCGCCGCCCGTGCCCTGCTCCTTCATCAGACGGAACGCCTCGCGTGTGACCAGGAAGTAGCCGGTGGATAGAATCGAGAGATTGCGGTTCCAGAGCGCGAGGCTGGTGTCCTCGATCGGTGCCGCGGACGCGATCCCGGCGTTGGAGACGCAGATGTCGACGCCGCCGAACGCGAGCGCCGCCTCGGCGTAGAGCGCCTGGACCGCCGCCTCGTCGGTCACGTCGACCCATACTCCGATGGCCGTGTCGGGTCCGTGGCTCTGCCGGAGGGCGGACTCGGCCGCGGCCAGCACGTCACGATCGATGTCGCAGAGCACGACGCAGGCGCCCTCGTCGGCCAGCCTTCGGGCGGTCGCGGTTCCGATCCCCCCTGCCCCGCCGGTGATCAGCGCCACCTTGCCCGCGAGCGTTTTGGGTTTCGGCATTCGATGCAGCTTGGCTTCCTCGAGCAGCCAATACTCGATGTCGAAAGCTTCCTGCTCCGGCAGGCCACGATAGGTCGAGACGCTCTCGGCACCGCGCATCACGTTGATCGCGTTGGTGTAGAATTCGGCCGCGAGCCGCGCCGTTGGTTTGTTGGCGGCAAACGTGATCATCCCGATCCCGGGGATGAGATAGACCACCGCATTCGGATCGCGCATCGCCGGCGAGTTTGGTCGCTTGCCACGCTGGTAATAGCTCTCGTACGCCGCACGGTAGGAGGCGACTGAGGCGGGGAGCCTGGGCAGGAGATCGGCGAGGGTGTCGCGCGCTGGATCGAACGGGATTACCAGCGGCGCGATCTTCGTGCGCAGGAAGTGGTCGGGGCATGACGTGCCGAGCGGCGCCAGCCGGTCGAGTGCCTCGGAGCAGACGAACTCAAGCACCGTGTCGGCATCGTTGAAGTGGCCGATCCGTGTGGTCCCGCCCCCTGAGATCAGGCCGCGAAGACGGGGCATCAACGCGGCCGCGAATGCCCGCCGATCAGTCGCAGGAAGGGTGGTCGACCTGGGGCCGCCGAATGCCGGAACGCCAGCGGCTTTGCGCGAGAGCCATTCGATGGCGCGATTGATGGTGCCGATCGTGGTTTCGTAGCACTCGCGCTGGGTTTGTCCCCAGGTGAACAGGCCGTGGGCTTCGAGCACCACCCCTTTGGCATCGGGGTATTTGTCGGCGAAGCGCTGCAGCCAGAGACCGAGTTCGAAACCGGGGCGTCGCCAAGGCAGCCAGCCGATGGCGTTGCCGAAAATCTCCTGCGTCAGCGTCTCGCTGTCGACAGAGGCCGCGATCGCGATGATCGCGTCCGGGTGGACGTGATCGACGTGCGGATGACCGATCAATCCGTGCAGTGGGGTGTCGATCGAGGCCGGGCGCGGGTTGAGGTTGAAGGTGAGGTGTGGGTAGAGGGCGACCATGTCGTCCTCCTGCCCGGGACCGCGGTAAAGCGAACGGATTGCGAGCAGCTTGTCGACGTAGAGGGTGGCGAAGCCGTCCAGCCCCATCGTGGCGAGATCGCCGCCGGAGCCTTTCACCCAGAGAACATCGACGGTTTCGCCGGTCAGCGGGTCGGCCATCGGCAGCTTGGACGACGTGTTGCCGCCGCCATAGTTGGTCACCCGCTTGTCCGACCCGAGCAGGTTGGAGCGGTAGAGCAGCAGCCCCTCTGGCGACAACGTCGCCGCGTGCGCGTCGTCCCACCGGTTCTCGATCGTTGGGGAAGGCGCGGTCACGTCCATGTCGTGGTCCTGGCGAAAGCGACACGCGAAGATAGCAAGCTGACCGAGTTCGATCAACGACGATAAAATACGGTCAAGTTTGCTCACGATTGGCTTGACACCGGGTCGGAGCCGACATTGACTGCGGGACATGCTCGAACGTGAGCGCCATCGCTTGATCCTGAAGACCGCCGAAGCACGCTCGGTGGTGAGTGTGGCCGAACTGTGCGAACTCCTGGCCGCCTCGGAGGCGACGATCCGGCGCGACATCGTGGCGATGGCCGAGCGCGGCGAGGTCCGCCGGGTCCGCGGCGGCGTCGAAGCGCTCGAACCCCGCTATCAGCCGCATCTGGTCGGTACTCCGTTCGTCTTCAGCCGCCATGTGCAGGCGGTGCAGAAACGTGCCATCGCGCGCGAAGCATCGACGCTCATCCGCCGCGGCGACAGCATCATCATCGGCGCCGGAAGCACGACGTTCTGCCTGGCCGAGTTCCTGGAGACGATGGAACTCGATGTGCTGACGAGTTCGTTTCCGCTGGCGATGCATCTGATCGAGAACAGCCGCAACCGTGTGACACTGCCTGGGGGCACCGTCTATCGCGAGCATTCGATCATCCTCAGCCCGTTCGACAGCGAGACGACGCGGCATTTCTGCGGCCGCCTGCTGCTGACCTCGTGCTACGGGCTGAACCGTTTCGGAATCATGGAAAACGATCCGCTGGTCGCGCAGTCGCAGAGCCGGCTGATGGCGAGCGCCGAGGAGGTCGTCGTACTCGCCGACAGCCGAAAGTTCCGGCAGCGCTCGTCGATGATCGTGGTGCCGCCTGCAAGGCTGACACGGATCATTACCGACGAAGGGGTGCTGCCAGAGGACGTCGAGCCGTTCCGCGCCGCGGGCATCGACATCGTCATCGCCGCGGCGGAGGAGACGAACATCAGCGACGTTGCCTGACTGATCGGCATCACCAACAAAAAGGAGGAAACCTTGAGAAGGAGAGTATTCGTCGCGGGAGCCATCGGAGGCCTCTCGTCGGCCCACCTGATCCTGCCCGGTCTGGCGCGGGCGGCGGCACCCGTCCGCATCGCGATCGTCGCCAAGTCGCTCGGCAACGGCTTCTTCAACGCGGTGCATCTCGGTGCCGATCAGGCCGCCCGCGAGCTCGACAGCAGCGGCAGGACCGTCTCGGTGATCTTTACCGGTCCGACCGACACGGCGGCCGAGGCGCAGATCGACGTGATCAACAGTCTGATCGCGCAACATGTCGATGCGATCGCGATCTCGGCGAATGATCCCGATGCGCTGGTGCCGTCCTGCAAACGTGCGATGCAGCGCGGCATCAAGGTGATGTCGTACGATTCCGGCATCCGCAAGGACGGCCGCACCCTCAATCTCGAGGACGCGACGATCGCGCAGGTCGGCCAGGTCTGCAATCAGCTCGCGGCCAGCGCCAACGGCGGCAAGGGCAGGATCGCCATCCTGTCGGCGACCGTCACGTCGACCAACCAGAATGCCTGGATCGCGGCGATGAAATCCGACCTGCCGTCGCATCCCGGCCTCGACCTCGTCGCAGTGGTGTATGGCGACGATCTGTCCGACCGGTCGTATCGGGAGGCAACGGCGCTGCTGCAGAAATATCCGGACCTGTCGGTGATCGTGGCGATCTCGACGGTCGCGATCACCGCGGCCTCTAAAGCCGTCGACGATGCCGGCAAGCGCGGCCGCGTGTTCGTCACCGGCCTCGGATTGCCGAGCGAGTGCGCCGGTGCGGTCGAGAACGGCACGATGAAGAGCTTCGCGATCTGGAACCCGGTCGACATCGGCTATGCCGTCGTCGAGGTCGCGAGCGCGCTGGTCGCCGGCAAGGCCGGTCCCGGACGTTCGGTTGCGGCCGGGCACCTGGGCTCGATCGCGTTCGACGCGGACGGCGAGGGCACGATCGGCAAACCGACCGTCTACGACGCCTCCAACATCGCTGCCGCCGCCAAGCTGTTCTGACCGGCGGTGCAGCCGATCCTCTCCCTCGAGGGCGTCGCCAAATCCTATGGTGGCGTCAACGCGCTCGTGAACGGCGCGCTCGATCTCTATCCCGGGCAGGTGACGGCGCTGATCGGAGAGAACGGCGCCGGCAAGTCCACGCTGGTCAAGATCATCACCGGCGTGGTCTCGCCGGATGCGGGAACGATCCGGCTGGACGGCGAGGTCGTTCGGGTCGGATCGGCCGAGCAGGCGCGCGCGCTCGGCATCAGCGCGATCTTTCAGGAACCAGTGCTGTTCAACGCGCTCACGGTGGCGGAGAACATTTTTGTCGAGGATCGTCCTCGGCGTCGGGCGTTTGGGATTTCGGTGGTGGATTGGCGGGCGATGCGCAGCCGGGCGCGTGACGTGCTGGCCGAACTCGATGCGACGATCGATCCCGACGCGGTGCTCGGCAGTCTTTCCGTGGCACAGCGCCACCTGGTCCAGATCGCACGGGCACTCTCGCACGAGGCGCGCATCGTGATCATGGACGAACCGACGGCGGCGCTGTCGCACGGCGAGGTGGGCGAGCTGTTCGCGATCGTTCGACGGCTGCGGCAGGAAGGACGGGCGATCCTGTTCGTGTCGCACAAGTTCGAGGAGGTGTTTGCGCTGGCCGACCGGTATGCGGTGTTTCGCGATGGTGTCGGCGTCGGTCAGGGGATGCTGGCGGAGAGCTCCAGCGACCGGCTGATCAACCTGATGGTCGGGCGCGACGTCGAGACGATCTTCCCCAAGCGGACGGTCGCGATCGGCGACGAGATCCTACGGGTCGAGGGGCTGCGTCGGGGCCTGCAATACGAAGATGTCTCATTTGATGTTCGCGCCGGGGAAATCCTGGGCGTGTATGGCCTGATCGGTGCCGGACGCTCCGAGGTGATGGGCGCGCTGTTCGGAACCGCGCCGCCCGATGGGGGCTCGATCGTTCTCGGCGGCGAGGCGGTCGCGATCCGTTCTCCGGCGGATGCGATTGCGCACGGCATCGGCCTGGTTCCGGAGGATCGCCAGAGCGAGGGTGCCCATCTGCGTCTTTCGATCGCGGACAACATCACACTGCCGTCGCTCAGCCGCCTGAGCGCCGGCGGGTTTCTGCGGCCGGTGCGCGAGCGTCGCGAGGCCGGTGCGTTCGCGGGCACGCTCGGCGTCAGGATGTCGGGGCTTGATCAGCGTGTCGACGAGCTCTCGGGTGGCAATCAGCAGAAGGTCGTCATCGCCAAATGGCTAGCGACCCGGCCGCGCGTGCTCGTGCTCGATGAGCCGACCAAAGGGATCGACGTGGGCGCAAAGGCGCAGGTGCATGCCCTGATGGGGGAGATGGCGGCACGCGGCGTCGGCGTGATCATGGTGTCGTCCGAACTGCCGGAAGTGCTCGGCATGTCCGACCGCGTGCTGGTGATGCGGCGCGGGCGGGTGCAGGGGCTGCTGTCGCGCGAGGAGGCGACAGCGGAACGCATCATGCGGCTGGCGACCGACGCATGAGCGCGCTGCGCTCGCGCGAGGCGGGGCTGCTGCTGCTCAACCTGCTGCTGCTCGCCGCGATCACGCCGGTGTTCCCCGCCTTCCTGCGGCCGGCCAATCTTGCCGGCGTGCTCGACGACACGTCGCTGCTGATCCTGCTGGCGCTGGGCGAGATGCTCGTGCTGCTCACGCGCGGGGTCGACCTATCGATCGCCGCCAATCTTGCCCTGACCGGCATGGTGGCCGGCCTGGTCAACCAGGCGCATCCGGGCTGGGGGGTGCTGCCGGTCGTCGTTCTCTCGATCATTTTCGGCGCTCTGCTCGGCGCGGCCAACGGCGTGCTGATCTGGCTGCTGCGGTTGCCGTCGATCGTGGTCACGCTGGGCACGTTGTCGGTTTATCGCGGTTCGGTCTACCTCGTCTCGGGCGGCCGATGGGTCAACAGCAACCAGATGTCGCCGGCGTTTTTGGGGCTGGTAAGGGACAAGTTGGTCGGTGTGACCGTGCTGTCGTGGATGGCGATCGCGGGCGCGGTCGGGGTCGCGATCTTTCTTCGAAGCACGACCAGCGGGCGCAATCTGTACGCGGCGGGGAACAATCAAGCGGCTTCGGTGTACGCCGGCATCGACATTGGCCGCGTGCAGTTCATGGCGTTCGTGATCGCCGGAGCGATCGCGGGACTTTGCGGTTATTTGTGGGTATCGCGTTTTGCGGTCGCCTATACGGACATCGCGAACGGTTTCGAATTGCAGGTGATCGCCGCCTGCGTCATTGGCGGGGCGTCGACGCTGGGTGGCGTCGGCAGCGTCGCGGGCGTCGTGCTCGGCGCGCTGTTCCTGGGCGTCATCAAGAACGCGCTTCCGCTGGTCGGCGTCTCGCCATTCCTGCAGATGGCGGTGAGCGGTGCGGTCATCACCGGCGCGGTCCTGATCAATGCGCGTGGCGCACAGGTAGCACCTCGACGCATTCTGGAACGCGCGTGAGCGACGTCACGGTTCCGGTTGGCTTGCGGCGGCCGGCCGGCCGGCCGTGGCGCCTGCGCTGGGAAGGCCTGCTGCTGGTCGCGATCGCAATCGACTTTGCGATCAACACGCAAGCCTCGCCGTATTTCCTGGATCCCTGGACGTTGTCCGACGTCGCGGTCAGCGTCGCCGAGAAGGCGGTCGTCGCACTCGCGATGGCGTTCCTGATCATGGCCGGCGAGATCGACCTTTCGGTCGGCGGCACGATCGCGCTCGCCTCCGTCGTGATGGGCGAGCTCGCGAGCGCGCACGCGGCGCTCGCGCTGATCGTCGCGGGCGGGATCGTGACCGGGGTCGCCGCCGGGTGCGTCAATGGGGCGATGGTGACGATCGGCCGGGTGCCGTCGATCGTCGCCACGATCGGAACCATGACGCTGTTTCGCGGCATCGCCTACGCGGTGCTGGGCGACGGCGTGCTCAAGGGCTACCCGCCGGGCTTTGGGTGGCTGGGACAGGGCTATGTGTATGCTCCGGTTTCGTTCGAGCTGGTGCTGTTCGCGGTCATCGCCGTTGGCGCCGGGGTTCTTCTGCACCGGACGACCTTTGGGCGACGGGTGGTGGCGACCGGCAGCAATCCGGTGGCGGCCCGCATGGCCGGTGTGCCGACCGCGCGTCTGCGCTTCCTATTGTTCGTGGCGGTCGGCACGCTGGCAGGCGTCGCGTCCGTGCTGCTCACCTCACGCCTCGGCTCGACACGCCCCTCGATCGCGCAAGGCTGGGAGCTCGAGATCATCACCATGGTGATCCTGGGCGGCGTGTCGATCGAGGGCGGCGTCGGCAGCATTGCGGGCGTGGTTCTGGCGGCGATCCTGATGGGACTGGTCACGTTCGGGTTGGGCCTGCTGAACGTGCCGGGGATCGTGATGTCGGTAATCACCGGCGCGATGCTGATCGCGGTGGTGGCGGTGCCCGCCTTGCTGCGCCGATTGGGATTGGCGGGCGGCCGGCGGTGAGCGGCCGCGGGCGGGCGGCGTCGTGGCAAGCGGACCGGCTGCTGGTCGTGCTCGATGTCGGCAAGAGCAACGCGAAGATCGTGCTGCTCGACCCGGTGACGGGAGCGGAGATCGCGGTCCGACACCGGCCGAACGGGTTCGCCGAGGGGAGCCTGGTTCGCGAGCTGGACTTGCGTGGCCTGGAGGATTGGCTGCTCGACACGCTCGCCCGGCTGCCCGAGCGTCAGCGGGTCGGGGCGATCGTTCCGATCACGCATGGAGCGGCGTGCGTGATGCTGGATGGCGCGGATCGGCCAGTGCTGGCGCCGGACTATGAGGATGCGGCGCTCGGCGAGGAGACGGGGTACGAGGCGTTGCGCGATCCGTTCGAGCGCAGCTTCTCGCCCAGCCTCCCGGCCGGTCTCAATCTGGGGCGGCAGATCCATTTCGCGCAGGTGCGTGCGCCCGCGTTGTTTTCGCGTGTCGCCTCGATCCTGCCGTATCCGCAATATTGGGCGTTCGTGCTGTCGGGCGTGCGTGCGTGCGAGGTGACGTCGCTCGGCTGCCATACCGATCTGTGGCTGCCGGGAGAAAATCGGTTTTCCGGTCTTGCCGAGCGGGCGGGCTGGGCGGCGTTGTTCCCGGCGATCAGGCGCGCGGACGAGACGCTCGGGTGTCTGTTGCCATCGGTCGCCGCGCGCTGCGGTCTGGCGCCGGACTGTGCGGTGCTGTGCGGGATACACGATTCGAACGCGTCGTATCTGCACCATCGGGCGCACAGGAGACCGGACGAGCGTTTCGCGGTAATCTCGTCGGGGACCTGGACGGTCATTCTTGCCAACGGCGCCGAGCTTGGACGGCTCGATCCACAACGCGACATGCTGGCCAATGTCGATGCGTTCGGAGCGGTGGTCGCGACCGCGCGGTTCATGGGGGGACGCGAATACGTGACGGTCGCGGGTGCGGACGCGCCGGCCCCGACGTTGGACGGGCTGTCGCGCGCGCTCGCCTCCGGCGCTTCAGTCGCTCCATCGTTCGCCGCGGGTGGACAGTTTGCCCGAAGGACGGGCACCCTCGTACGGGCCGAGACGCTGGACGGCCCAGCGCGGGCCGCGCTGGCAACGCTCTACGTCGCCCTGCTGACCGATGCCGCGCTGGACCTGCTGGGGGCGGAGGGAGACCTGGTTGTGGACGGACCATTATCTCGCAACCCGCTCTATCCGGGCGTCCTGGCGGCCTTGCGTCCGGGCGCGACGATCGGGCTGGGCGACGAGGCCGCCGGCCCGGGCGGGGGTGCACGATGCCTGTTGCTCGGCCGGAGCGCGAAGGCGCCCGCGTTGCGCGTTGCACGGGCCGATGGCGAGACGGAAGCGCTGGTTCGGGAAGCGCGGGGTCTGGGCTGGACGAGGTTTACCAACTTGTCGGAGTGAACTTCTCCCGGGAAGTCTCGATCCGCGCGCGTTTGTTGACAGCGGTGTTCGCTGTCAGCGATCGTGAGCTGTGTGGATGTGCTATATGAAGGAACGGCGGTTGAAGCGCTCAGGGCCATGCCGGGCACTGATGCGAAGCGCCTCCGGGACGCCGTCCGGGAGGTGGCGGAACGGTATCCGGAGAGGGTGTCGTTTGCGACCGAGATGACAGGTATGCCCGGGTTTTGGAGAGTGCGGAAGGGTGATTGGCGAGCAATTTACAACGTCACCGGCTCTACGCTGTTGGTTGTCAAAGTTGGTCACCGAAAGGATGTCTACCGATGAGCGCGATCAACGTCGTTGCTGAAACCGACACGACCGTGACGTTGTCGCGGCGTGATTTCGAAGACCTTCTCAGTCAGTTGGAAGAGGTGGCTGATCGGGATGCTGTTGCTTCCCACAAAGAGCGCGTGATGCGTCTCGGTGCCAAGGAAGCCCGGCGGCTTGCCTACACCGCGATTGAGGTTGACAGGATGCTCGACGAGGGAATGTCGCCGTTGACGGTCTGGCGCGAGCGTGCAGGTTTGTCGGGACGGGCGCTCGCGGCGGCGGCTCGTGTCAGCCCCAGTTACCTGGCGGAAATCGAGGCTGGAAGGAAGCCGGGGAGTGTGGCCGCCATAAAGGCGATCGCAGCGGCTTTGCGGGTTCCGATGGAATATCTCGTGCCTGAAAGACAAGGCTGATTGAGATCGGGCGGTCTTCGCCATTTCGCCGCAACGTCGGCTTACCAGCCGTGCCCTTCAACGAGGTGCACTAGGTCAGGGACGGGATCGACGGCCGAGCGTTCCAGGTCATCTGCTTGGGTGACTGCACGGGAGAAAGCGATAGTCGGCTCGAGCAGAGCCTGCCTCGGAGCAGCCGAAGATGGGATAAATCGCAAGAAAAGTTTCTCAAACGCACGTCACGTGCGTTTCGGGGTAGCTGAAAGTCGCGCGCCAGCGCGAATGCGCTGCATCCGCAACGTTACCGCGTCGCTTAGCTTCACCGTCATCGAGCGAAGCATGGCTATCTCCTCCGGAGAAACCCTGAGAGGTGGCGCACCGACAATATCTGTCTCGAAATTTCCGCTTCGCCATAGCCTAAATTGACCAATGCTTACTGTCTGAATGTGCGTAGACACTGTCGCGTAAGCGTTTAAGGCTCTTGTGTAACATCTTTTCTGGTTCAGTGTAAACTTGAAGAAGCTTCTCAGGCAAAGTATACCACCCCCTTACTTTCAGCAAAGGGCCGGTTGTATGAGATGACCAATGAAGTAGTGAACGCAACTTGCTGCTGATACACCGTCGGACATTGCTCCCACTCCTCTGCATGCCAACCGCGCTCAAGAAGTGTGCTTGCGCAAAAGTGCGCCATTTTCAAATCTACGCAGGATACATACAGCTTCTCGTAAAGTTTCCTTTGATTTCTCATCGAGCGTAATTCGCATTTCTGTCCTCTTTGATCACTGACGCGAGAACCCGACCGTTCAACATGCGGTGCGGCTGATCCCTCGAGGAGGTAATTTGTCCCCGCGATCTCCGAACGCGGCGCATCATTGTAGCGGACCACCTCCGAATCGGCTTCTCTTCGACGGGAGTAATGTCCGATCGACGTGGTGGATCACCGTTAGAATCGGCGCGGGTCTGGGGCCGCTGCCCCAGCGGGGTGAGGGGCAGCGCCCCTCGCCTTCTGCTAGAAGAACTTGCCGCGGAGGAAGCCGAGCGCAGGGAGCGGTTTCCAGGCACGCGGGAGGTCCTGGCGGCGGATCGGGGCGACGCTGTAGCGGGGTGCGGGCTCGGTGCTGCCGCGCAGGAAGTTGGCGTAGGCGCTGACCTGCTGCTCGCGCCAGGTGCGGTCGGCAAGTGCCGCATCGCGGTTGGCGTAGATTTCGGCGACGCGCTGGGACTTGCCGATGGCGGCGATGACCGCCCAGAGCGTGTCGTCGCCGACGCGACGCAGGCTGACGACTTCGCTCAGGCGGCGGTCTCCAGCAGACGGGCCATGGCGGCGTTGCCCTGTTCGAGCACGAGCTCGCGGGCGGTCTTGCCGGAGCTGTCGCGACGATGCGGGTCGGCGCCGCGCTCCAGCAGAAGGGTGGCCATGTCGGTGCGGTCGAACAGGGCCGCCATCATCAGCGCGGTCTGACCCGAGGCGTTGACGGCGTTGATGTCGGCGCCGGCGTCGAGCAGGCGGCGGGCGATTTCGAGCTTGCCCTTGAAGGCGACGCCCATCAGGGCGGTGCTGCCCTTGCTGTCGCGGCCGTCGACAGGGGCACCGCGAGCGAGCAGCAGGTCGGTGATGTGCGCCTCGCCGTTGTAGGCGGCGATGGTCAGCGCGGGATAGAGGCGGGCGTCGCGCAGGTCGGGCGCGATGCCGGCGTCGAGCAGGCCTGCCACGATCTGGGCGTTGCCGGTGCGTGCCGCCTCCATGAACAGCGTTTCGAGCTGTTCGGTGGTGTAGGTGGGCGGAGCCTCGGTCTCGATCGCGCTCATCGGGTTCATGATGGGCCAGGGGCCGGGCGGGTTGCAAGATCGGTGGCTTTGCGGGCGGGG
>CAXTSH010000013.1:20838-52008 GCA_964246925.1 uncultured Acetobacteraceae bacterium | reverse complement strand
CGCGAGACGCCGCCGGTCGGTGCTGCGCCGTCCGGGTAGATCATCCATTGCCGGGTGCCGTCTCGCTCGCCGCCGATGACTGTGCGGATGCCGCGGTAGTGGAGTTCCTGCTCCATCAGCCGCTCGACTTGGCGGTGAGCTTGTAGAGGTAGGCTGTCCCGTTCACGCCGAGATGGCCGGTGAGCGTGCCGCCGCTCGGGCCGGTCAGGGTGAGCGCCTCGTTGCGCGAGCTGGTCGCGACACCCGAGGTGGTGGCGGCATCGACGTGGCAGCGCGTGTCGAGACAGCGGAAGGTGCCGGTGACGCCGGCGTCGGGGAGGCGCGAGATGCCGATCCAACTGTCGACGAGCTCGCCGTCGCTGCCGGCGAGGAGTGCGAGCTTGCCGTCGAGCGTGTCGGGACCGAAGGCGAGGCTGACGTTGTAGGTCGCGGCCCGGACCGGCAGGACGTTGGGCACGTTCAGGTCGGAGCCCATGCCGGCGGGGACGGCGGCCATGCTGCGGAGTGCCGCGCTCCAGAAGGCGCGCGTCCGCTCGGGCACGTCCTCGCCGCCGGTGATGTCGGTCGCGAGACCGTAGTCGTAGATGACGCCGTGACGGAGAAAGGTGCCGAGCCGTTCGCCGATGTTGGGGAACGGCTGCGGAATGGGTGCGAAGACGTTGCCAAGGTCGCTGTGTTCGGCGAGGTCGGAATAGACGATGGCTCGTATGGTCTGGGTGGCGTCGGAGAAACGGCCGCCGTCGGACGCGATGGCGCGGATGATCTCCTTCTGCGGGGGATTGTCGGCATCGATCCGCTGCTCGCTCTCGGGGCGCTTGGCGGCGAGATAGATGCGTGTGAGCGCGCCGCCGAAGTCGCGGGCGAAGAAGCGCTGCTGTTCGGCGATGCGCGTCGTGGGGTTGGCCTGGAGCAGGTAGATGTGGTGGGCGTCCCTGGTGCGCTCCTCGTCGGACAGGCTGGGCCAGCAGCCGTGCCACATCTCGCTGCTGCGCCCATGGGCCGGAGAGAGGCGGACCACGGTGACACTTTCGCCGGGTGTCAGCGTCGCGCGCAGCTTGTCCATCAGATGCGGAGCCCAGGCGGTGTCGCCTTCGACCATCATCATGTCGTCGATGTAGACCACCGTCTGGCGAACGGTGGCGAGCTTGCACCAGCTCGGATCGAGGCCTTCGGAACCGAAGAGTTGGGCGTGTGCTGCCGTCGGTAGAAGGGCGCCGAGAACCAGGGCGAGGCAGGCCTGCCGCCTCATGCAAGCGTCTCGACATAGGCGGTGTCGATCCGGTGCGGCGTGGTGCGCAAGGCGCGTGCGTCGAGCGATCTCGGCGGTTCGGCCGGATCGTCGGAGTCGATGGTGATGTCGGCGCCGGAACGAGCGGCGGCATCCGCGAGGGCGGCGCGATAGGTGGCAAGGTTGCGCAGGATCGCCGACTGGATGGCACGCATGACGGCGAGTTCGTGGGCCTGGACCTGGGCCAGCATCTCGGATTGCGGACGCACGCGGGCGCGGCGGGCCTCGGCCACCGTACGGCGCTCGGCGAGCTCGCGCTCGGCGCGGGCGGACGAGACCTCGCGATCCTGGCGGAAGGGACGGTCGACGCGCAGAAAGCGTCGCTGCCATTGGCCGAACTGGGCGGTCGCCGCCATGTGGGCCGGGTCGTCGTCATGGCAGAAGAACGAGAGGAAGCAGCCGACGAGCCAGGCGAGCAGGTTGGCGAGCATGCTGATCAGCACGTCGCGCGAGGGGTCGAAGGCGACGTTCGCCTGCGCGCCGAGGATGTTCTGCGCGGGCTGGGCGGAGGCCTGGTGCATGACGACGGAGAAGCGCGCGAAGCCGGCGAAGAGGAGGACGAACAGGAGTGACAGGGTGCCGATGCCGAGCAGCCGCCGGGAGGAGGCCTGCTGCATGGCATCGCGGTGGCGGCCGAAACGATGGCTCCATTGCTTGAAGACGATGCCGTGGGCGTGGCTGGCGAAAGCCATGGCGAGCGCGATGATGGCGGTGGCGCCGATCGCCATCGCCGGGATGCCGAAGAACATCACCAGCGTGTCGTAGTTGATCAGCCATTCCGCGGCGCCGACCAGGACCAGGGCGAGCCAGTAGAGCGGGTTGTGCGCACGCATGTTGGCATCGCGGTTGCCGTGCGCGAGGCGGCTGGTGTCGAAGCGCGAGCGGGCCTCGGCGTAGCGGTCGCTGGTCTCGCGCCAGGCGTGGTCGGCTTCGGCGCGCCGCGTGATCGCGTCCTGCTCGTCGCGGGCACGGGCTTCGAGAGAGGCGGTTTCCTGCTCGAGCGCGGTGGCCGCCGCGAGGTCGGGCATCGACGGCTCGATGGCGACGTCGAAGGCAGCCCGCGTGCTGCGCCAGTCGGCGACGAACTGGCGGGCGGGCTGGATCACGGCGAGGCGCTCGCCGGAGGACAGGCCGCGGGCGTCGAGGCTGATATGGCCGGAGCGGGCCTCCTCGGCGGCCGCGGCGGCAAGCCGCGCAGGGTCGTCCAGCAGTTCTCCGGCACGGCCGGGCGGGAAGGCGGCGACTTGGCCGAGGGCGTCGATGAGCGGCTGCGACCGGGCAGCTCTCGCTCTGGCGGTGGTGGTCCCGGCGCTCACGGAGCCAGTATGGCGTCAGCTTCGGGGCAAGCCAAACCGCGGGCTCGTCACTGGATGGTAAAGCCGCCGTCGATGACCAGGTTCTCGCCATTGACCATGCCCGCGGCACCGCTCGCCAGATAGAGCGCGGCGAGCGCGATTTCCTCGGGTTGCGCGAAGCGACGGCTCGGGATGCGCTGCTTCATCGCCTCGCCCACTTCGCCCGCCCAGGCGCGTCGACCGAGTTCGGTCTCGACCACCGTCGGGCTGATCGCGTTGACGTTGACGCCGCGCGGTCCCCATTCGAGCGCCAGCACCTTGGTCATGCTGACGATGGCGGCCTTGCTGGCGCAGTAGGCGATGTGGCCGTCCAGAGCCACGATCGAGGCTTGCGAAGCCATGTTGACGATGCGGCCACCGCCCTGGGCGAGCATGCGACGGCCGACGAGCTGTGAGACCATGAAGGGCGCGCGTAGGTTGACCGCGATCGTTGCGTCCCAATCGGTGATCTGCAAGCTTTCGGCGGGGGCCAGGCGGACGATGCCGGCGTTGTTGACCAGGACATCGATGCGGTCAGGGATGGCCTCTATGGCGGCTTCGAGCTCGTTGGCGTTCGTGACGTCGGCGACATGGAACGTGTGCGGGGCGCCGGGGAGGGATCGGGCGGCTGCTTGCACCTCCGGGGCACGGTCGATCAGCGTCAGGCTGGCGCCACGGGCGGCGAAGGCGGTGGCGATCGCGAGGCCGATGCCGGTGGCGCCGCCGGTGACGAGAACAACCTGGCCGGTGAAGTTGAAGGCATCATCAAACGAATAAGGCATGAGGGCCTCCGGCGGCTGGGGGGCGCCCCCAGACCCGCTTCACTGTTCTGCGTAGTGTCCGTCAGCGAGGTTTTTTCGGACCTGGTCGGTCAGGCCGTCCAGGAATTTTTGCGGGTGGGCGTAGAGCTGGTCGTAGTAGTGGGCGACGTTGGCCTTGGTGATCTGCGGCATGATGAACATCGCCAGCGTCGGGACGGGTTTGCCCTGGATGTGGTCGACGGCGACCTGGACCGCCATGCCGAGCTCCAGCGGGCCGTCCTGGAGGTTGGTCTCGTTCTCGTCGCCGTCGCGGACCGCGCGCATGCCGTCCTTGATGCCGTCGATGCCGGTGACCGGGATCTTGCCAGCGAGGTTCTTTTCGCGCATCGCCTGCAGGGCACCGATCGCCATGTCGTCGTTCTCGCCGATCACGCCGGCGATCTGGTTGCCGTAGCGTGACAGCCAGTCCTGCATGATGCTGTAGGCCTGGTTGCGGGTCCAGTTGCCGGGTTGCATCGCCAGCAGTTTCACGTTCGGGTATTTGGCGAGGACGTTCTTGATGCCCTTGGTGCGGTCGATCTCGCCGGACTGGCCGAGCGGGCCTTGCAGGACCACGATGCCGCCCTTGCCGTGGATGGCATCCATCAGCGCCTGGGCCTCCTGCGCGCCGGCCGCCACGTCGTCGGGTCCGACATAGGAGATCGCGTCCTTCTGCGTCGACGGGCTCACGGTCAGGTTGACGGTGACCACCGGAATGCCGGCGGCCTTGGCAGCAGCGACCTGCGGACCGAGGGTCGAGGAATTGACCGCGGCGATGATGATGGCGTCGACCTTCTGGTTGATGAATTGCTGGATCTGCGAGATCTGGGTGTTGACGTCCGAACGGGCGGAGTTCCAGAGCAGCGTGGCCCCGTTCGCCTTCGCCACCGCTTCGGCGCCCCCTTTGCCGAGCGAAATGAACGAACTCATGTCGTAGACGGTGAAGCCGATCACCGGGTGCGCCTTGTCGGCGAAGGCCGGTGTGGCGAGACACGCGACAGCGGCTGCGAATGCCAATCTGAGCTTCATGGTTTCCTCCCTTGTTGTCAGTCGTCGGTGCGGTGGGTGATGCTGTCGACGAAGACGGCACCGATGATGATCAGGCCCTTCACGATGAGCTGGTAGAAGGGCGAGACGTTGACGATGTTCAGACCGTTGTCGAGCACGCCGATGATCAGGAAGCCGAAGACGGTGCCGATCAGCGAACCGCGTCCGCCGGCAAGGCTGATGCCGCCGATGACGGCCGCCGCGATCGCGTTCAGCTCGTAGCCGGTGCCGCTGCCGGCGATGCCGGCGGTAGCGCGGGCGGCGAGCAGGACGCCGGCGATGCCGGCGAGAACGCCGGAGATGGTGTAGACGGCGAAACGGGTGGTGCGGAGATTGACGCCGGCGACACGTGCGGCGTGCGGATTGCCGCCGACCGCGTAGACATGCATGCCGAACCTGGTGCGTGCCAGCACCAGCCAGGAGATGGCGACCACGACGATCATTACGGCGACCGGGATCGAGAGGCCGTGGATGGTGCCCGAGAGGGCGAGGAACTGGTCGGACAATCCCGAGATCGGCTGGCCGTCGCTGAAGACGAAGGCGAGACCCGACGCGACGGTCATGTTGCCCAGGGTCGCCACGAAGGGCGGCACCTTGGCGATGGCGACGAGCAGACCGTTGAAGGCGCCGATGGCACCGCCGGCGAGCATGCCGAGAGCCACCGCCCCGGCGCATGTCAGCGCGCCGTCATCCTGCGCAAACAGGGCAGCGACGACGCCGGACAGGCCGACCACGCTGCCGACCGAGAGGTCGATGCCGCCGGTGAGGATGACGAAGGTGGCGCCGGTCGCGAGCAGTGCGTTGGCGGCGACCTGGATGAGGATGACGTTGAGGTTGGAGACGGTCAGGAACGAGTGGTTGGAGATCGCTAGAACGACGATGAAGACAGCCAGGATGATGACGAGAGCGTAGCGGAGTGCGGCACGGCGGAGCGCCGGACCGTCCCATCCGGGCCGCACCGGGCGGGCTGCCGGCGCGATCTCAGCAACCTGCATCATCGGGTCTCCCCATGGCCAGGCGAAGGATCCGTTCCTGGTCGAGCTCGTCCGGTCCCAATTCGCCCATGATCCGGCCGCCGCGGATGACAAGCACGCGATGCGACAGGTTGATGAGCTCCGGCATGTCCGACGAGGCGAGCAGGATGGCCACGCCGCGGGACGCGAGCTCGTTGATCAGGCGGTAGAGCTCGCTGCGCGCGCCGACGTCGATGCCGCGCGTCGGCTCGTCGAGGATCAGCACGCTTGGCGCACCGCTCACCAGCCAGCGCGCGAGGGCGACTTTCTGCTGGTTGCCACCTGACAGATGGCCGACCTTCTGGCCGAGGCTGGCGTAGTGGACGTGGGTGCGGTCCAGCACGTCGAGCGCGCTGCTGCGACGTTTGGAGTTGTCGATCAGGCCGGCGGGGCCGGTGAACTGGCGAAGATGCGGCAGCGTGATGTTGTCGACGATCGACATGGTGGTGAGCACGCCGGCGAGCTTGCGGTCTTCCGGCACCAGCGCGATGCCGCGGCGGATGGATTGCTCCATGTTGCCGAGCGGCAGCGCCTTGCCGTTCAGCACGACGGTGCCGGTCGCGGGACGCAGGCCGAAGATCGCCTCGAGCAGCTCGCTTCGGCCGGCGCCGATCAGGCCGCCCAAGCCGAGGATCTCGCCGCGGCGGAGCGTGAACGAGACGTGCGCCCTGAAGCCCTCGACGTCGAGATCGCGGACTTCGAGCACCGCGTCGCTGCCGGTGGCGGCGATGTCGCGGTCGGGAAACAGCTCGGTGATCTCGCGTCCGACCATGTCGGCGATGATCTGGCGCTCGGTCAGCTCGAGTGTCGGCGCGTGACGGATGATGGCGCCGTCACGCATGATCGCGACGGTGTCGGAAATGCGCTCGATCTCCTCCATGCGATGGCTGGTGTAGAGGACGCAGACGCCGCGTTCCCGGAGCAGGGCGATGACGCGGAAGAGCTGCTCGGTTTCGCGCTGCGAGAGCGCGGAGGACGGCTCGTCCATCAGCACGATTCTGGAGTCGCGTGAAGTTGCCTTGATGATTTCGATCATCTGGGTGGCGGCGACACCGAGGCGCTTCATCGGTGTGGTTGGATCGATGTCCAGGCCGACGTCCGAGAGGAGGGACGCGGCGGTGTCGATCATCTCGCGTCGCTTGACGAGACCGAAGAGGCCGGTGCGCTCGCGGCCGATGAGCAGGTTCTGCCAGACCTGCATCTCGGGGATCGGAGCAAGCTCCTGGGGGATGATCGAGACACCGAGCGCCTGCGCTGCCATCGGGTCGAAGCGATGCACGCGCCGGCCGAACAGGGAGAGCTCGCCGGCTTCGGGAGTGAGCTGGCCGGCGATCAGCTTGAAGAGGGTGGATTTGCCGGCGCCGTTCTCGCCCGCCAGGACATTGACCGAGCCGGGCATGAAGCGGACGGAGATGTCGCGCAGCACGGGGACGCCGTCGAAACCCTTCGACAGCCGCACGCAATCGACCGCAGCCTCAGGCGCTGCCGCCTGCGAGAGACTCACGACGGTTCAGCGAAGCATCGCGGCGACGTTGCCGCCGTCGACGGTGATGACGTTGCCGGTAGTTTTCTCGAGCAGGGCGGAGGCGACGAAGGCGGCTGCCACGTCCTCGGCGAGTACTTCCTGGCCGAGGAGGTTGCCGCCCATGTAGTCCTTCGGCGAGACGCCGCGAGCATCCGCCCGGGTGCGGATCAGCGCGTCGGTGAGCAGGCCGGAGCGGATGCGGTCCGGGTTGACCGCGTTCGAGCGAATGCCGTCGGCGCCATGCTCGAGCGCGTATTGGCGGACCAGGGCCAGGAGTGCGGCTTTTGCGGTCCCATAGGCACCGAAGGCGGGTCCCGGATTGATGGCCTGCTTGGACACGTTGAAGAGCAGGACGCCGCCCAGCGCCTGGCGGCGCATGATGCGGACCGCGGCGCGGGCGACGTTCTGGTGGCCGAAGAAGTTCAGGTCGAAAGACCGCCGCAGCAAAGCGTCGTCGAGGTCGGCGAGGCGGCCGCCCGTCGCCGCGCCGGCGTTGGAGACGACGATGTCGACGCCGCCGAACCGCGACGCGACGGCTTCGAACGCCGCGGCGACCGAGTGATCGTCGGTGACGTCGCACGGGACGCCGAAGCCGCCGACCGGCGCGGTGGCGTCGAGGTCGAGGATTGCCACTTCGGCGCCCTCGGCGGCAAAGGCGCGTGCGATCGCCGCACCGATGGTGCCGGCGCCGCCGGTCACGGCGACGATCCGCCCGGCGAGGCGCTTGGGTGCGGCGCGCCCAAGCTTGGCCTGTTCGAGCGACCAGTACTCCATGTCGAAATGCTCGGCCTCGGTCAGGGAGGTGAAGCGGCCGAGGCTCTCGGCGTCCAGCACCGCTTCCAGCCAGGCCCCGGCTACGTCGGCCGCCGTCGACGCTTCGGCCGCCGTGCGCCCGACGCCGATCACGCCGACGCCGGGGACGATGAGCACGCGCGGGATCGGATCCAGCGCCTGCCGGCCGCCGCCGA
The DNA here is from genome assembly GCA_964246925.1 of uncultured Acetobacteraceae bacterium. Classification (GTDB taxonomy): domain Bacteria; phylum Pseudomonadota; class Alphaproteobacteria; order Acetobacterales; family Acetobacteraceae; genus CAXTPV01. Next base: position 44,033 of record CAXTSH010000013.1, on the reverse strand, counting down.
CGCGTTCGTTGTTGCGCCGGAAATAGTCCAGATAGTGCGCCACGTAACGGTCGATTGCGGATGAGGCGGCGTCCTGCCAGGCCTGCGCGTCATCGCTCGGCGCCGGGAGGATTGCCGGCCGTTGCTTGATGCGGATCACCTGCTCCGGCGTCGCATTGCCGCGCAGGGCGTAGTCGGGCAGGCCCTCTCCATTGGCGAACCGGCGCTCGCGCTCGCCCGCCCGCAGGTCGAGCACCCAGTGCCGCGTCCCGCCGCCGCCAGGCCGGACGGCGGCGCTGCCAAGCAGGCCGCGCACGCTCGGCAGCAGGTCGGAGAGCTTCGGTCCGGCGGAAGGCAATTTGACCGGATGGAGGAGGGGTGACGGACGGCCGTATTCGCGGATGAAATCCTCGGCGAGGGTCACGAACTCGATCATCAGCTCGTAGGAGGTGCGGGCGTCCTCGGCGAAGGTGAAGATGCCGTGCTTGCCGAGCAGCAGACCTTGCACGTGAGGTTCGCTCTCGTAGACGCCGGCGGCTGATTTCGCCAAGGCGAAGCCCGGCATGATGTAGGGAACGAAGCCGACGCGGCCTCGATAGATGCGCTCGCAGATTGCCTCGCTGTCGGGCAGACAGGCAATTGCGGTCGAGATCACCGCGTGGGTGTGGTCGACGAACTTGTGCGGCAGATAGGCGTGCAGCAGAGTCTCGACGGACGGGTTCGGCGCCGCGGCGTCGATCAGGTTCTGACGTTGGGCGTTGACCATGTCCTCATCGGACAGGGCAGGAAGCGACCGCAGTCTGGCCAGAGGCGCCAGACGAACGGCAGGGTGGCCGTCCGGCTCGATGGTCGCGAGGTCGCGGCCGCTGCCTTTGACGCAGAGAACCTCGACCAGCTCGCCGAACAGGTCGGGCATGCGCGTCTTGACCGAGGTGTTGCCGCCGCCATGCATGACGAGCGACGGCACTCCGCCGAGGAGACGCGAGGTGTAGGTTCGCAGCGCGAGATCCTCGTTCACCCCGGCGGCGTGATAGCGTTCGACAACGAGGCGCGCGTCGGTGTCGGACCAGAGGCTCTGCAAGGCGCCCTCCCGGACGAGCGGTCTACATCCGGAGGCTAGAGCGTGAAGTCTTTGGGCGCCAGTGAGGCAGGTCGAGGGCGTGTCGGCTACATTCTCGACGGCACGGGCCTGGCGTACGTCTGAGCCGGACTTGGACTCGGGGCGGGTTTGGGGTCGCCAGCCCCAACGGAGTCCAGGGGTGGAACCCCTGGCCTTTCTAATATGACACCGGCGGCCCGAGATTGTTGGGCTGGATCGCGTCGGGACGATTGGGGCGCACGTTCAGCGGTGCGGGCTTGCGTGCGAGCGTCGGCTGGGCAGCCGACTTCTGTGTCGAGACCGGCACCAGAGCGGTGAGAGACGCGGCGTTGGCGGCGAACGAGGGCGACAGGGCCAGTTCGACGCGCCGGTTCAGAGCGCGACCCGCCTCGGTATCGTTCGGCGCGATCGGGCGGGTGGCACCAAAGCCGATTGCGGCCAGGCGTCTTGGGTCGATGCCGCGCTGAACCAGGGCTGCGACGACGGCACGGGCGCGCGCTTCGGACAGAGCGTGGTTGACGCGAACGGTCCCGATCGCGTCGGTGTTGCCGGCGATCGTGAGCACGCTGTCCGACGGGCTCGCCTCGATGGCGCGGGCGAGGGCGTCGAGCGAGGGGCCGGCGTCGGCGCGAGGCTCTGCCACGCCGAAATCGAAGAAGACCGTGTCCGGAAGCGTCAGTCCGGTGACCGAGACGGGGCCGGACGGCAAGGCGATGGTGGCTTGGGAAATGGCGCTGGCCTCGGGAATGGCGGCCGCGAAGCCGCGCAGCGCGAGGGATGGGTCTGGCGTGCTGGGCGGCGGGGCGGCGACGACCGGTGGGGGCGCCGGGAGCGGAGGCGGCGAGGCGGCGACGCAGGCGGCCAGCAGCGCCGGCAGGACGAGGAGCGGCGTCCTCATGCGGCGCGGCAGAGCAGGAACAGGCCCTGCTCGCCGAACATGTTGGCGAGCCAGACATTGCGGCGCCAGGGCGCGCGGCGGCCGGCCTCGTCGACCGCGAGCCAGCGCTCGACCGCGCAGCCTTCGGCCTCGGCCAGTGCGAGGAAGTCGCGGATGGTGCAGGGATGAATGTTGGGGGTCTCGTACCAGGGGCGCGCCCAGGTCTGGGTCATCGGCATGCGGCCGGTGCGGAGGAGCTGCAGGCGGAGCTGCCAATGGCCGAAATTGGGGAAGCTGACGATGGCGTGGCGGCCGATCCGCAGCATCTGGCTCAGCACCTCGCGCGGGCGTTCGACCGCCTGCAGGGTACGCGACAGGACGACATAGTCGAAGGCGCCGTCACGATAGTGACGTAAATCCTGGTCGGCGTCGCCGTGCATGACCGGAAGTCCCCGGCCGACAGCGTGGGTGACGGCGTCCATGTCGATCTCGATGCCGCGGGCGTCGCAGCCGCGGGCACGCGCGAGATAGGCGATCAGGCTGCCGTCGCCGCTGCCGATGTCGAGCACGCGCGCGCCAGGCTCGATCATGTCGGCGATCAGGCGCTCGTCGAGCCGAGGGCCGCGCTCGGCGGTCACGCTCATCGGAGCAGGGCCGCGTGGTCATCGGCGACGCCGGCGAGGAAGCCGCGCACGACGCGGTCGAGATCGGGCTCGTCGAGCAGGAAGGCGTCGTGGCCCTTGTCGCTGGTGATCTCGACGAAGCTGACGTTGGCACCGGCGCGGCTGAGCGCATGCGCGAGCGCACGGGACTGCGCGGTCGGGAACAGCCAGTCCGACGAGAAGCTGACGACGCAGAAGCGCGTCGGCGTGCTGCGAAAGGCGTGGGCGAGCTCGCCGTCATGTTCGGCGGCGAGATCGAAATAGTCCATCGCGCGCGTGACGGTGAGGTAGGAGTTCGCGTCGAAGCGGCGGACGAACGAGCTGCCCTGGTGGCGAAGGTAGCTTTCGACCTCGAACATCTCTCCGAACAGGGAGAGCGGGGTGGTGGCGGCGTAGGGTTCGCGTCGCATACGCCGGCCGAATTTTCGGGTGAGCGCATCTTCCGACAGGTAGGTGATGTGCGCCATCATGCGTGCGACGGCGAGGCCGCGCGACGGCTGCACGCCGTGCGCCCAGTAGCGGCCGCCCTGCCAGTCGGGGTCGGCGAAGATCGCCTGACGGCTAACCTCGTTGAAGGCAATGTTCTGCGCCGAATGGTACGAGCTGCTGGCCACCGGCAGACAGGCGCGCACCCGATCGGGAAAGGTCGCCGCCCATTGCAGCGCCTGCATGCCGCCCATCGATCCGCCGATCACGGCGAGGAGACGGTCGATGCCGAGCGCATCCAACAGCAGCACCTGCGCGCGAACCATGTCCCCGATGGTGACTGGCGGGAACTCGGTGCCATACGGCTCGGCGCGATCCGGACGCTGGCTCGCGGGGCCGGTCGAGCCCATACACCCGCCGAGCACGTTGGCACACACGACGAAGTAGCGATCGGTATCGATCGGCCGCCCCGGCCCGACCAGCGAGGTCCACCAGCCCGGCTTGCCGGTGATCGGGTGCGGCTCGGCGACATACTGATCCCCGGTCAGCGCGTGGCAGACCAGGATCGCATTGCTGCGATGGAGGTCCAGTGTCCCGTAGGTGCGGTAGGCGATGTCGAGCGGTGCCAGACGCACGCCGCATTCGAGTTCGATGCCCGCAGAGACGCGGTGACGATCATGCGCGTCCAGCGCCAGGGTCTCGCCAAAGCCGGCTGGGGTCCGGTCCACCTGTGATTCCGACATGTCCAGCCGGCGGGTCTATAGGGCGGCGGCCAGGAAGGGAAGTAAGGCCAGACCGAGGCGTCTCATTCTTGGTTCAACATCGCTTCGTTACGATATCGTATGAGTCCTGTCATGCTTCTCAACAAGCCGGCAGAGCGCGGGGAAGCGTCCCCGACGTCCGATATCGCACGGGTGCGGGATTCCGGCCTGTTCGATGCGGCGTTCTACGCGACCTCAAACCCGGATTTAATGGAACTGGGCGATCGGGCCGTCGCCCACTACTGCTTGCAGGGCTGGCGCGAGAACCGCAAGCCCAACTTCTATTTCGACCCGGCCTGGTATCTGGCGCAGAACGAGGACGTGCGAGAGGCGGCTATCGAGCCGCTGCTGCACTACATCGTGCAGGGCGAGGCCGAGGGACGGCGCCCCTGCAAGCTGTTCGACCCGGTCTGGTACGGGTCGGCGCATGCGGTGCCGGAGGCGCAGGGGCGGCTCGCGCACCTGCTGGAGCATTGTCGCTCGGGCCAGGCACGGGCGGTCGCCGAGTTCGACGCTGGATACTACCTGCAGAACTATCCGGACATCGCGCAGGCCGGCATCGATCCGTTCGAGCATTATCTGGTGCAGGGTTTCCGGGAGGCGCGCCGCCCGTTCGAGGGTTTTGACCCGCAATTCTACCGGCATCGGTATCTGCGCGGATTGCCGGACGCCAATCCGCTGCTGCATTTCATCGCCCATCGCGACGAACGCTGCGTGCATGCGAGCCTGCCGCCAGGCGAGACCACGATTGGGCGGGAGGTCAGGCGCAATACCGGTCCCGATCCCGCCTTCGAGACGCGCGCACCGGTGCCTGGCCGCGCGCCGAGGCGTGCGCGGGTGCTGGCCTACTATCTGCCGCAATATCATCCGGTTGCGGAGAACGATGCCTGGTGGGGCGACGGTTTTACCGAATGGACCAATATCGCGCGCTCGTTGCCGCGGTTCGCCGGACATTACCAGCCGCGGGTGCCGCGCGACCTCGGGCATTACAGTCTCGACGCGAGGAGTGCGGCGGGTACGCTGGCGCGCCAGATCGAGTTCGCGCGCGGGGCGGCGATCGACGGTTTCGTGTTCTACTTCTACTGGTTCAACGGACGGCGGCTGCTGGAGGGACCGCTCGAGACGCTGCTGGCCGATCGGACGCTCGACTTTCCGTTCTGCCTGATGTGGACCAATGAGAACTGGACCCGGCGATGGGACGGGTCGGTGGACGAGGTTCTGATCGGCCAGGACTACGCGTCCGACGACGAGGAGGCGCTGATGGCATGCTTCGCACGTCATTTCGCCGATCCGCGCTACATCCGGGTCGACGGCAGGCCGTTGCTGATGGTGTATCGGCCGGGACTGATCCCCGACGTCGCGCGTGCGGTCGCGCGCTGGCGGCATGCGCTCGCCGGCGACGAGCCGATCCTGGTGATGGCGCAGAGTTTTGGCGACACCGATCCACGTCCGTACGGCTTGGACGGCGCCATCGAGTTTCCGCCGCACAAGGTCTGCGAGGGGCTGGCGATCATCAACACGCAGCTCGACATCCTCGATACCGATTTCCATGCGCAGGTGTACGACTACGCGGATGCGGCGCGTGCGTCGGTCGATGCACCAGCGCCCGACTATCCACTGATCAAGACCGCGGTGCCGTCCTGGGACAATGATGCCCGCCGGCAGGGCGGCGGCCTGGTGCTGCACGGATCGACACCATCGCTCTATCAGAATTGGCTGGAGCGGCTCGTGCTGCGCGCGTCCGACCACCCGTTCTTCGGCGAGCCGATCGTCTGCGTCAACGCCTGGAACGAATGGGCCGAGGGCGCCTACCTCGAGCCGGACCTGCATTTCGGCGCCGCCTATCTGAACGCGACGGGGCGCGCGATCACGGGCGCGTCGATGGCCGAGCGGATCCTGCTGGTGGGCCATGACGGGTTGCGCCATGGCGCGCAGATGCTGCTGCTCCGGCTGGCCGAGCGGCTGGTTCGGCATCATGGGGCGGCGATCGACGTCCTGCTGCTCGGTCCAGGACCGCTGGAGGGCGAGTTCTCGGCCCTGGGCCCGACCACGACCATGGGGCGGGATGACCCTGGTCTGCCCGGGCACCTGCGCCGGCTCAAGCGGGACGGTGTGGCGGCCGCGCTGGTCAATTCACTGGCATCCGGCGACGTCTGCAGGCTGCTCGAGGCGCAAGGAACGCCTTGCGTGCTGCTGGCCCACGAGATGCCGGGACTGCTGCGCGAGAAAGGCTTGATGGCGCCTGCCGCGGGCGCGCTCGGGGTCGCGACGGCCGTGGTGGTCGCCGCGCGCGAGGTCGCGACGGCGCTGGCCGGCGCCGGTTTGCTGGCCGGCGAGCGGGTGCTGGTGCTGCCGCAGGGCCTCTATCGGGACGTCAGGTTCTGCCGCTCGCGACGCGCGGCACTGCGGCAGCGCATGGGGATCGGCGCGGACGATCTCGTCGTGCTTGGTCTCGGTTATGCCGACACACGCAAGGGCTTCGATCTGTTCGTGCAGCTCTGGCGTATGCTGGCCCCGCGCAGGCGTTCGCGGGCGACGAAGGTGCATTTCGTCTGGGCCGGGAGCATCGATCCGGATCTGCGGCATTATCTCGGCGCGGAAATCCAGGCAGCGGTCGAGACCGGGAGCTTTCACAACACCGGGTTCGTGCTTGATCCCTCCGACCTGCTGTCGGCCGCGGATTGCCACGCGCTGACCTCGCGGGAGGATCCGTTTCCGAGCGTGGTTCTCGAAGCGGTCGCCAGCGGACTGCAGACGGTCGCCTTCGAAGGTACTGGAGGCATTCCGGCGTTCCTGCGGCGGGAAGGCGCCGGCCAGGTGGTGGCGGCCGGCGACATGGCCGGGTTCGCCGACGCCGTGCTGTCGGCGGCGCGCGCCCCCCCGCGGGCCCGGGCGCGCGCGCGGGGGGGCGGGCGCCGCGGCGCGGCCGTAGGCGCGCGAGCGGCGGATCGCCATGCAGCCGCCCTCCTGCTTCGGGGAGTATGCGAGGCGGCTGCTCCAGCTCGCGCGGCCGACGCTCGACGTGTCGGTCGCGATCCCGAGCTTCAACTATGCCGCCTACATGACGGAGCGCATGGAGAGCGTGCTGCGGCAAAGCCACCCGGTGCGTGAGGTGATCGTAATCGACGATGCCTCCACCGATGGGAGCGTGGAGCGCGCCCGGGAGGCGGCGGTTCGGTGCGGGCGCGACGTCGAACTGGTTGTCTCAGCCGCCAACAGCGGCAGCCCTTTTCTGCAGTGGCAGGAGGCGGCCCGGCGCGCGAAAGGCGAGTGGCTCTGGATCGCCGAAGCGGACGATGCAGCGGAGCCACGTTTCCTCTCGGTGCTCGCCGACCGTCTCGGCTCGGTGCCCGACGCGGTGATGGGCTTCACCGACAGCCGTGTGATCGATGCGGACGGCAGGCCGACCGCATCGAGCTACCAGAGCTACTATCGGCAGAGCGACTGCGTGGAGCTCTGCCGCGATGGCGTGCATGACGGACCGGCGTTCCTGCGGCGTTGCCTGCTGGAACGCAATCTCATCCTGAACGCGAGTGCGGTGCTGTTCCGGCGTTCGGCACTGCTGGCGGCACTCGAGCGCTGCGGCGACGAGCTGCAGTCGCTCCGGGTCGCCGGCGACTGGCGGCTGTACGCGGAGATGCTCAGCGAACCCGCGAGCCGAGTGGTCTACGTCGCGCAGTCCTTGAACGTGCATCGGCGGCATTCGCAAAGCGTCACCCATCGCCTGGCGGCCCGGCGCCATCTGGTCGAAGTCAGCCAGGTGCACGCCGCCATCGCTCGTCTGGGCGGGATCGGCGACGAGGACCGGGCACGGCAGCGCGCCTACAGGTCCAAGCTGCGCTCACAATTCGGACTTCGGATCGCGACGCGCTGAATGGGTCGGGGATGCGGAGCCGGTCGTCAGACGCCTATCGGAGGCGTTCGAAATCGCGTTGCAACGCGCGCGCGTCGTCATCGACCGGAAGACTGCCGCGGTCGATCATGGCGTTACGCCAGCCGTGCCGATACGACCGGGACCGTTCCGAACCTGGCGGGAGAGATCCGTGCATTCCGTCGAGGTATCCCTCGAGCACTTCGCCATCGTTGAGGGTTCGAAAGTCGGCGACGGCCGTGACCGGATGATATTTCACGAGCGAACGATCATCCAGACCGGGGCCGTCGAACGTATTGCTATCGTCATGGGACATCAGGGCGAGATCATGAACCGGATATGTTGAAAAAAGGTTACCCTTCGCGTTCATTGCTGAAATGCCTTCTTCTGTGCCAGGTCTCGATTCTAGCGATCAAAACGGAGAACAGGTCGTGAGTTTTGTTTCGCACTCTAAAATAGCGTGCACCAGCCAACGGCTTTCAACGCCACCGGAGCACCAAGGAGGCAAGCGCTACCTCGCCCGTCTCGCGTCCGATTCGTTCACGAAACGTGACGCATACCGCCTACGTTACGACAGTTACCTGGATCAGGGACACATAAATCCGAACGCAACCAGGCTTTTCGAGGACGATTACGATGCACTCGACAGCAGCAGGACCATCGTTCTCTACGACGAGGCCGGACCAGCCGGTTCGGTCAGGGTCTGCCTGCTCGGACGACCAGGCCTGAGGTCACCGGCCAGCGAGGCTTTTCCCGAAGAACTGGCTTCCCCGCTTGCCGGACTGACTCCCGGCACGTTCGCGGCCGAGATCACCCGCCTCGTGCGCAGCCCCGCCTCGGCCAACGATCAGGCGCTGGTGTTCATTCTCTACCGGCTGGCCAATTACATCGGATTCGTCGAGCAGGTCAGGTTGCTGCTCGCTTCGGTGCGTCGCAATCACGCCGTGTTCTACAGGCGGCTCGGGTTCGTCGACGCCTCCGGCCCGCGTGCCTATCCAGGGCTGACGTGCGCGATGCAGCTCATGAGCTGCGATCGGACGGCTTACGAGCTGAGCTTCGCGCGCTTTCCGCTGATCGATCCGTTCGGACCGGGAGCGGACCCTCTCGACGGGCTGCTGCGTGGCGAGTGTGTGCCGGTATCCTTGCTGCCGGGCGGGTGATCAGCCGTCTGCTAGCTCCGCGCGTTCGGCATCGGTGAACACGCGCCCCCGGGTCAGGAACCGCACACCTTCGGGCGCCTCGAGCGAGAATCCCGAGCCGCGCCCCGGCACCACATCGATGATGAGCTGGGTGTGCGACCAGACTTCGTGCTGCGCCGCTCCGATATAGACCGCCGAGCCGGCGACCTCGCCCAGCAGGACGTCCTGCGCGCCGGTCCGGAACTCGCCCGCCGGATAGCACATCGGGGAGCTGCCGTCGCAGCAGCCCCCCGATTGATGGAACATCAGCGCGCCGTGGGTCTCACGCAGCTTGCCGATCATCCGCTCGGCGGCATCCGTCGCCACGACGCGCGGCACCATCAGAAGAAGCCAAGCGCCTTGGCGCTGTAGCTGACCATCAGGTTCTTGGTCTGCTGGTAATGGTCGAGCATCATCTTGTGGTTTTCCCGACCGATGCCCGATGCCTTGTAGCCGCCGAACGCCGCGTGCGCCGGATAGACGTGGTAGCAATTGGTCCAGACCCGTCCGGCCTGGATCGCACGGCCGAATCGATAGGCGCGGTTGCCGTCGCGCGACCACACGCCGGCGCCGAGGCCGTAGAGCGTATCGTTGGCGAGTGCGAGCGCGTCGGCATCGTCCTTGAAGCGGGTCACCGACAGGACCGGGCCGAAGATCTCCTCCTGGAACACGCGCATCCGGTTGTGACCTTCGAGCACCGTCGGCTGGACGTAGAAGCCTTCCTTGAGGTCTTCGCTGACCTGGTGGCGGCTGCCGCCGATCAGCGTCTTGGCACCCTCCTGCCTGCCGATGTCGAGGTAGGAGAGGATCTTTTCGAGCTGGTCGTTGGAGGCCTGGGCGCCGACCATCGTGCCGGCCTCGAGCGGGTTGCCGAGCTTGATGCGGCCGACGCGCGCGATCGCGCGCTCCATGAAGCGGTCATAGATGCTCTCGTGGACCAGGGCGCGCGACGGGCAGGTGCAGACCTCGCCCTGGTTGAGCGCGAACATGGTGAAGCCCTCGAGCGCCTTGTCGAGGAAGTCGTCGTCATCGGCCATCACGTCAGCGAAGAAGATGTTGGGCGACTTGCCGCCGAGCTCCAGCGTGACCGGGATGATGTTCTCGGACGCATACTGCATGATCAGCCGGCCGGTGGTGGTCTCGCCGGTGAAGGCGACCTTGGCGACGCGCTTGGACTGCGCGAGCGGCTTGCCGGCCTCGACGCCGAACCCGTTGACGATGTTCAGCACGCCCGGCGGCAGCAGGTCGGCGATCATCTCGGCGAACACCATGATCGACATCGGCGTCTGCTCGGCCGGTTTGAGCACGACGCAGTTCCCGGCGGCCAGCGCCGGGGCGAGCTTCCAGACCGCCATCAACAGGGGGAAATTCCATGGGATGATCTGTGCGACCACGCCCAGCGGCTCGTGGAAATGGTAGGCGACCGTATCGTGATCGATCTCGGAGATGCCGCTTTCCTGGGCGCGCAGGCAGCCGGCGAAATAGCGGAAATGGTCGACCGCGAGCGGCAGGTCGGCCGCCGTGGTCTCGCGGATCGGCTTGCCGTTGTCGATCGTCTCGACGAGTGCCAGCGTGTCGAGCCGGCTCTCCATCCGGTCGGCGATCTTGAGCAGCATGAGCGAGCGCTCCATCGGCGACGTGCGGCCCCACGCCTCCCGCGCACGATGGGCGGCATCGAGTGCGAGCTCGACATCCTCGGCGGTGGACCGCGCGACGGTGCAGACGACGCGGCCGTCGATCGGCGAGATGTTGTCGAACGTCTGACCGCGCACCGCCGGCACCCAGGCGCCGCCGATGAAGTTGTCGTAGTGCGGCCTGATCGCGATCTGTTTGGCGACGTCGGCCAGTGCTTTCTCGACCATTTCCGTTCTCCCTGCTGCGGCGCTCCCGGGCCACTTCTCAGGTTATTCTGCGCCGCCAACCAGCCGCTGGTCCAGCCCGCGCTTCTGTAGCCGGGTACGACACGTCTATAAGCGTGACCACGCGCAGCGATGGAGATGCACCTGATGGGAGCCGGCTTGCAGACCGCGGCACGACGACTGGCCTCACCGCAGATGCTGGCACGCTTCCAGAGCCGGATGACGGAGTTCACCGGACTGCTGCTCGGCATCGCCGGGATTTCGCTCGCCCTGGCGATCGCAACCTACTCGCCGGCCGATCCATCCTATGACACGGCGACGACCGGGCCGGTGCGCAACATTGCCGGCCAACCCGGCGCCGACGTCGCCGACCTCCTGATCCAGTGGTTCGGAGCGGCGGGCGCCCTGCCGACCGCCTGCCTGCTGGCATGGGCGTACCGGATCGCCTCGCATCGCGGCCTCGGGTCGGTGACGCTGCGGCTCGGCGCCTTGTTCGCGGCGTTGCCGGCCTCGGCGGCAGTGCTCGCCGCGGTTCCTCGGCTGCTCGGCTCCGATGCCGACCTCTGGAAAGCCTGGCCGAGCGGCGCCGGCCCCGGAGGCGCCGTGGGTGACACGATCGCCAGTCATGCGCTCGCCGCCGGACGCGGGCTGCTCGGTCCGCTCGGGGGCACGCTGCTCTGGCTGACCGGCTGCGTGCTCGCCCTGCTTCTCGTACTGCTGGCGATGGGTCTGTCGGCGCAGGAGTGGCGTGCAGGCCTGCGTGCGTCGTCGAGCATGGCGTCTGTTCCGGGACGGCTGGCCGGTCGCAGGCGCGAACGGGCCGCGGGCGTTCCGGCGGTCGAGGCGAGGGAGCGCGCGGTTCCGATGGGAGAGCCCGACCACTCGGCGTTCATCGATGTCGGGGGCGCCCGGACGGAGGGTGTGCGGGAGAGCGCTCGCGCCCTGCTCATCCGCGACAATCGGGTTCAGGCAAGGCGGGACAGAGGCGATCCGTCCATCATGCGCGAGCGGGTCGAACCGCTCGCCGCCCTGCTTCCCGACGCACGCGTCGCCGAGCCGGTCGCGCCGCTCAGGTCGCTGGAAACGGATTTCGACCCGCGGCCCTCTCGCTTCGGGGCCCTGACGCCGGTTCGCCGGCTGCTGGCCCGGGCGCCGGCCCAGGCGGAGGCGGCTCCCGAACAGCGGCCAACGGCCAGACGATCAGCCGAGCCGGCAGGATGGCAGCTGCCGCCGGTTTCGCTGCTGCGCTCGCCGCCACCGCATGGCGCTTACGGCCCGTCGCCGCAGGTGCTGGAGGCCAATGCCCGGCTGCTCGAGACCGTGCTGTCCGACTATGGCGTCCAAGGCGTGATCCGCGACATCCGGACGGGACCGGTGGTCAGTCTGTACGAGCTCGAGCCGGCGCCGGGGATCAGGAGCGCGCGGGTGATCGGCCTTGCCGACGACATCGCCCGTTCGCTGTCGGTGACCGCCGTGCGGATCGCGACCGTGCCCGGACGCAACGTGATCGGCATCGAGATCCCCAATCCCAAGCGCGAGACCGTGTTCCTGTCCGAACTGCTGGGATCGCGCGAGTTCACCTCGCATCCCGCGCGGCTGGTGCTGGCGCTGGGCAAGGACATCGGCGGCAACCCGATCCTCGCCGACCTGGCGCGGATGCCGCATCTCCTGATCGCCGGGACGACGGGATCGGGAAAGTCGGTAGGCGTGAACGCGATGATCGCCTCGTTGCTGTATCGGCTCAGTCCGGACGAGTGCCGGCTGATCCTGATCGACCCGAAGATGCTCGAGCTTTCGGTCTATGACGGCATACCGCATCTGATGGCGCCGGTGGTGACGGAGCCGCGCAAGGCGGTGACCGCGCTCAAATGGACGGTGCGCGAGATGGAGCGTCGCTATCGCGCGATGAGCCAGCTCGGCGTTCGCAACATCGCGGGCTACAACGAGAAGGCGGCCGACGTGCGGGCACGCGGCGAGACGCCTGCCCGGCGCGTGCAGACCGGGTTCGACAGCCAGACCGGCAAACCCACCTACGAGGAACAGAAGCTCGATCTGCGGCCGTTGCCCTTCCTCGTCGTGGTGATTGACGAGATGGCCGACCTGATGATGGTGGCCGGCAAGGAGATCGAGACCGCCGTGCAACGACTGGCCCAGATGGCGCGCGCCGCCGGCATCCACGTCGTGATGGCGACGCAGCGGCCATCGGTCGACGTGATCACGGGCACGATCAAGGCGAACTTCCCGACCCGCATCAGCTTTCAGGTGATCAGCAAATTCGACAGCCGCACCATCCTTGGCGAGCAGGGTGCGGAGCACCTGCTCGGGCAGGGCGACATGCTTTACATGCAGGGTGGCGGGCGGATCACGCGCGTGCACGGACCGTTCGTCGAGGATCTCGAGGTCGAGGAGATCGTCGCCTATCTCAAGGAGCAGGGCGTTCCGGATTACGTCGACGACGTCACGGACGAGGAAGAGGAGGGCGGCGGGTGGTCCGGCGGACCGGCGCAGGGCCTGCTCGACGAGACCAGCCTCTTCGACCAGGCGGTCGCCATCGTCGCCCGTGAGGGAAAAGCCAGCACGAGCTTCATCCAGCGGCACCTCAACATCGGCTACAATCGCGCGGCCAAGCTGATCGAGCAGATGGAGAAGGAAGGAATCGTCGGGCCGGCCAACCATGTCGGCAAGCGCGAAATCCTCGTGCGACGTACGCCCGACGACGATTAGCGACGTCGACCCCGACCGCGTCGATGCTCCTGCACTCCATTGACCGACTGCTTTCGAGCTATGGCGCCGGTCTTGTAGGGCTCGTGGTGGCTCTGGAAGCGATGGGCCTTCCTCTGCCCGGCGAAAGCATGATCATTGCCGGAGCGCTCTACAGCGCCACGACGCACAAGGTCGCCATCGAATGGATGCTGACGGCAGCCTTCATCGGGGCCGTGATGGGCGACAATGCCGGCTACCTGATCGGGCGAAACGCCGGCTTCCGGCTGCTTGGCAGGTACGGGAGACATGTCGGGTTGTCGGCAGATCGTCTGGCGCTCGGTCGATATCTCTTCCGGCGGTATGGCGGGCTGGTGGTGTTCGTCGGCCGGTTCGTTGCCGTGCTGAGGACGTTTGCAGCCCTGCTGGCGGGCGCCAACCACATGGCCTGGCCGCGTTTCCTGTTCTGGAACGCGCTCGGTGGCGCTTGCTGGTGCGGCGGCTACGGTCTCGGAGCCTACTATGCCGGCGTGGAGATACGGCGATTGCAGGGGCCCATCGGCTGGGGCCTCGCGATTGTCGTTGCCGTCGTCGTGGTGACTGCCGGCATTTACCTCAAGCGAAACGAACGGCGACTGACCGAAGAGGCGCAGGCCGCAATACCGGCAAGCGAACTGTCCTGAGCCGTCACGAGGACAATGGGGACTGCTCAGATGGGCTGATCCGGACACTGGCCATTCGGGACGCTTCCCAACTGGTTGCGTTTTCAATTAGGAGGTGTCTGACAAATCGGATCGGTCGGTTCCTGATCGGCCGCCCGTTCGCTTCTGGAAAGGACCGCGATGAAAGCCACGACCGGGCGCCCTGGACGTCCTCGCGAGTTCGATATCGACGACGCCACCCGCGATGCGATGGAGGTCTTCTGGCAGAACGGCTTCCACGCCACCTCGCTGCCGCATCTGATGGAGGGCATGGGTCTCACGCGAGGCAGCATCTACAAGGCCTACGAGGACAAGCGGTCCATCTACCTGGCGGCACTCGACACCTACACCGAGATGCGTCTGGAGCGTCTGGAGACTATCCTGGCCAGACCGGACAAGCGGGCAGCCATCCGGGAGGTGCTGCGGGTGACGGCGAAGGAGACCGCGGCGTCGATCGGCCGAAAGGGCTGCTTCAGCACCGCCGCGACCCTGGAGATGGTTTCGACCGATCCCGGCGTCGAGGAGAGGTTGTCCGACTATTACGGCAGCATGGAGCAGTTGCTGACGGGCGCGATCGCCGCCGGGAAGGAGGACGGCAGCGTCACGTCGCAGATGCCGAACACCAGCATCGCCCGTTGTCTCGTCTGCATGGTCTCGGGAATGGCGGTCCTCGGAAAGTTGGGACCGACGGAACGCAGCAATCAGAAGTTCATCAATGTGGTGATGACCCTTCTCGACTGACCGATCCCAGAGCTTCGCCGAGGGAGCGGGCGGCGTCTCGGACGGCGTCACGTGCAACGTCGGAGATGCCGCCCATCAGGGCGAAGCCGTGGATCAGGCCGTCATACTCGCGGAGCTCGACCTCGTTGCCGGCGCCCTTCAGAGCGGCTGCGTAGGCGCGGCCGTCGTCGCGAAGCGGGTCGTAGCCGGCGGTGAGGATCAGGGCGGCCGGCAGATGGGAGAGGTCCGAGGCACGAAGTGGGGCCGCGCGCGGGTCGTCGGGGTCTGGGGCGTAGTGGTCGAAGAACCAGCGCATGCCGGCGCGCTCGAGATTGAAACCCTCGGCATTGTCCTCGTAGGAGGCGGTGTCGGTGCGAGTGTCGGTCACGGGATAGATCAGGAGCTGGAACTTCAGCCCGCGGCCGCGCGTGCGCGCGCCCTGGGCCACGACGGCGGCGAGGCCGCCGCCGGCGGCGGCGGCCGCGGCCCCCGAGGCGCCCCGCGGCCGGAGGCGCGGGCGCCCGGGAGGCGAGCCGGATCGACGCCGAGCTCGTCCGGGTGGCCGGCGACCCACTCTGTCGCTGCGACCGCGTCGACGACTGCAGCGGGGAAGCGGTGCTCGGGGGCAAGGCGGTAGTCGACGGCAATCAGGCGCGCGCCGCTGCCGGCGCAGAGCGTGCGGCAGAGCGGGTCGTGACTGTCCAGATCACCCGCGACCCAGCCGCCGCCATGAAAGAAGACGATCGCCGGCAGTGGCGCGTCGGTCGCGCCCGGAGGCGCGTAGATGCGGACCCCGAGGTCGGCGTGCGGGCCCGGGATCGTGCGGTCCTGAACGGAGCCGACGGAGACGGGTGCTCCGGCGAAGGCTCGCGCGGTCTTGCGCAACCGTTCGCGGACCTCTGGGGGTGCCAGGGTCTGGACCGGTTTGGCCGCAGGGTCGGCAGCGAACAGGTCGAGCAGGTTGCGTATCTGTGGGTCGAGCACCATGGCGGCCTGCGGCTTGCCCCTGCGGCTTGCTGTGGAGGGACCGGCAGGTTAGGGCACCGCGATGTCCGGCGACAGGGTGAGGCTGCCAGTGGATCCGATCGAGATGGTGGCTTCGATCGGACGCGGGACGCTCGACGGGTTGCGGCTGGTGGGACGGATGGCGCTGTTTGCGGCCGAGGCGCTGTCGCATCTGGCCCGGCCGCCGTTCTACCTGCGTGCGTTCGGGTCGGCGTTCGTGGAGTTCGCGTTCTTCAGCCTGCCGGTGGTGGCGCTCACGGCGATCTTCTCGGGGGCGGTGATCGCGCTGCAGTCCTACACGGGCTTCGCGCGGTTCAACGCGCAGTCGGCGACGGCGGGCGTCGTGGTGCTATCCGTGGTGCGCGAGTTGGGGCCGGTGCTGGCGGGGCTGATGGTGGCGGGCCGGGTCGGTGCGGCGATGGCGGCCGAACTGGGCACCATGCGGGTGACCGACCAGATCGACGCCTTGAGCACGCTGTCGACCGATCCGATGAAGTTCCTGGTGACACCCCGGCTGCTGGCCGGGCTGCTGGCGCTGCCGCTGCTGGTGGTGGTGGCCGACATCCTGGGAGTCGCCGGCGGCTTTGCGGTGTCGGTGGGAATTCTGGGATTCGAGCCGCGCGGGTATCTGGTGTCGACGCTCTCGTTCATGACCAGGTCGGACGTGACCGTGGGTCTGGTGAAGGCCTGCGTGTTCGGGTTCATCGTGGCGCTGATGGGCTGCTACTATGGCTACCGGAGTCGCGGGGGCGCCGAGGGGGTGGGCACGGCGACGACGTCGGCCGTTGTCTCGGCCTCCATCCTGGTGCTCGCGTTCGACTACCTGCTGACGGAGATGTTCTTCTCGAAATGAGTCCGAAGGTCAGGATCAGGGGGCTGCGCAAGGCCTTCGGCGCCAAATTGGTGCTCGACGGGATCGATCTCGATGTCGCGACGCAGACCTCGATGGTGGTGATCGGCGGGTCGGGGACGGGCAAGTCGGTGCTGATCAAGTGCATCCTGGGGCTGATCGAGCCGGATGCGGGGACGATCGAGATCGACGGGCGGGACCTGCTGACGATGCCGGCGAACGAGCGGCGGGTGGTGCGGGCCCGGATGGGGATGCTGTTCCAGGCTGGGGCCTTGTTCGACAGCCTGCCGGTCTGGGAGAACGTCGCGTTCGGTTTGCTGGCCGGGCAGGGACGTGGCGGGGTCAAGCCGTCGCGCCGGCAGGCAAGGCTGGAGGCCGACCGGCTGCTCGGCCTGGTCGGGCTGGCGCCGTCGGTCGGCGACCTGTCGCCGTCGGAACTGTCGGGCGGAATGCAGAAGCGGGTGGGGCTTGCGCGCGCCGTGGCGGCGAACCCCGACATCGTGCTGTTCGACGAGCCGACGACGGGGCTCGATCCGATCATGGGGGCGGTGATCGACGGGCTGATCGTCGATGTGGTCAAGCGGCTCGGCTCGACGGCGATCGCGATCACGCACGACATGGCGAGTGCGATGCGGATCGGGGACCGGGCGGCGATGCTGCATCGCGGCCGGATCGTTTGGGAGGGCTCCGCTGGGTCGCTGCTGGAAAGCGGCGTCGACGTGGTCGACCAGTTCACGCACGGAAGGCGCGAGGGCCCGATCACGATGGAGCTGCGCCGCTGAATGGTGGGCGGGTCTGGGGCCGCTGGCCCCAGCGGGGTTGAGGGGCAGAGCCCCGGCGGTTGTTCTTTGGGTGGGGGGCGGGGGGGCCCCCTCCGGGGTGCAGGGGCAGCGCCCCTGCTTTTATCCTTGGTTGCGGCTGCGTGGGCCACCGACCAGAAGCGGGAGGCAGCGCAGATGGTCGACCTGTTCGACGGCACGTGCCTGCTGCACACCGGCAACGTGGCCGCGACGCGGGATGCAATGCGTGGATTGCGGCCGATGCAGGCGCCGCGTCTGCTGGTGCGGCCTGGCCGCGTCTACGATGCGAGCACGCAGGCGGGGCACATGGTGGTGCTGTCATTCGACGACGGCATGTGCGGGACGGTGGCGGACGACGTGGACGCCGGTTCGCTGCTGACGGACCTGGCGGCGCAGATGAGACGGCGCGGGATCGCGGTCTCATCGCTCGGGAGCGCGCCGGCGGGGACGGGCTACCGGCTCGAAGGGGCCAAGGTGCATCTGTCGCTGGTGGTCGACATGCGGTCGGTCGAGGGGCGCACGCAGGTGTCGATGCTGGCGATGGGCGATGGCCGCTAAGGCCGCCGCACGTTTCGTCTGTCAGCAATGCGGGGCGATGACGGCGAAGTGGGCCGGACATTGCGAGAGCTGCGACGCCTGGAACAGCATCGTCGAGGAAATGGCCTCCGGACCGGCGTCCGCCGGCGGAAAGGTGCGCCGGTCGCGGGTCAGTTTCGTACCGCTGGAAGGAGAGAGCGTGCCGCCGCCGCGCCTGGCGACGGGCATCGGCGAACTGGACCGGGTGCTGGGCGGAGGATTGGTGCCGGCTTCCGCGGTGCTGGTGGGGGGCGATCCGGGGATCGGGAAGTCGACGCTGCTGCTGCAGGCGGCGGCGGGACTGGCGCGTGACGGTGGACGCCGGGTGCTATACGTGTCGGGCGAGGAATCGATCGACCAGTTGCGGATGCGGGCGACCCGGCTGGGGTTGGAGGCGCCTTCCCTGTCGCTCGCGGCCGCCATCGACGTGCGTGACATCGCGGCGGCCATCGAGGGCGAGCGGGCCACGCGGCTGGTGGTGATCGACAGCATCCAGACGATGTGGCTCGACGGGCTCGACAGCGCACCAGGGTCGGTGGCGCAAGTCCGGGCGTCGGGATTCGAGCTGATCCGGCTGGCGAAGTCGCAAGGGTTTGCGATGATTCTGGTGGGTCATGTGACCAAGGAGGGCTCGCTGGCCGGCCCTCGGGTGCTGGAGCACATGGTCGACGCCGTACTGCATTTCGAAGGCGAGCGCGGACACCAGTTCCGCATCCTGCGTTCGGCGAAGAACCGGTTCGGGGCAACCGACGAGATCGGCGTGTTCGAGATGACGGAGGCAGGTCTGGCGGAGGTCGCCAATCCATCGGCGCTGTTCCTGGCCGAGCGGCGCGGGCACGTGTCGGGCAGCGCGGTGTTCGCGGGGATCGAGGGGACCCGGCCGGTGCTGCTGGAGGTGCAGGCGCTGCTGAGCCCGGCCGGGGGCGGGACGCCACGGCGGGCGCTGGTGGGAGCCGATCCGGCGCGGCTGGCGATGCTGGTCGCGGTGCTGGAAGCGCGATGCGGGATGAAGCTGGGCCAATTCGACATCCACCTGAACATCGCGGGGGGATTGCGGGTGACGGAGCCGGCGGCGGACCTCGCGATCGCGGCGGCACTCGCGTCGGCGAGTGCGGATCGGCCGACGGACGCGGACGCGGTCTATTTCGGCGAAGTCGGGCTCTCCGGCGAGGTTCGCCAGGTGGCGCAGGCCGACGCGCGGCTGAAGGAAGCGGTCAAGCTCGGTTTCGGGCGAGCGGTGCTGCCGAGGCGGGTGGCGCGCGGTGGACGCCAGGCGGGGGCGCCGGAGGGGCTCGGGCTGCAGGAGGTCGGGCATCTGTTCGACCTGGTCTCGCCGTTCCTGCATGACGAGAAGGTGCGATGAGGGGTCTTTCGCTGCATGGCAGGCGGGGCGATATGGCGTGTGACAGTTTGGGGTCGTTCGAGCGGTGAACCCTGTCGATCTCGCGGCACTGGCGATCCTTCTGCTGTCGGCGGTGTTTGGACTGGCGCGCGGTTTCGCGCGTGAGGTGTTCGGGCTGGCGGCCTGGGTGCTGGCGGTGCTTGGGACGATCCGCGCGTATCCGCTGATCGCCCCGACCACCCGGCGGGTCATCGAGAATGGGCAGATTGCCGATGCGGTGTCTTACGCGCTCGGGTTCATCGTGCTGCTGATCGTCTTGTCGGTGCTGGCCGACCTGGCTGGGCGGGCGGTCCGGGCGACGCCGTTCGGGGGTGTCGACCGGGCGCTCGGTGTCGCGTTCGGATTGGTGCGTGGGGCGGCGATCGTGGTGGTTGCCTATGTGCTGGCGGGACTCGCGGCGCCGCCGCCGGATTGGCCGAGGGTGGTCAGGCAGGCACGGGCGACGCCGCTCGCCTACGCGGGTGCTGCCTGGGCGGCGGGTTTCGTGCCGTTGGCGGCACGGCCGCACGTGGAGGCGCCGGACGCGCCTGCGATCGACGACAAGGCAATCTGATCGGGGTGGGTTGATGGCAGGCATGGACGCATCCGACGACGATCATCCGCACGAGGAGTGCGGCGTGTTTGGTATCTGGCGTGGGTCGGATGCGGCCGCGATCACGGCCCTCGGTCTGCACGCGTTGCAGCATCGGGGGCAGGAAGCGACCGGGATCGTGTCGTTCGACGGGCAGCGATTCCACCAGCACAAAGGGCTGGGATTGGTAGGCGACAATTACGGCGACGCCCGGGTGATCGCCTCGCTGGCAGGCCACGCGGCGATCGGACACAACCGCTATGCGACGACCGGCGACACGGTGATCCGCAATGTGCAGCCGCTCTACGCGGATTTCGAGTTCGGCGGGCTCGCGGTCGCGCATAACGGCAACCTCACCAATGCGCTGGCGCTGCGCCGGGCGCTGGTGCGGCGGGGATGCCTGTTTCAGTCGAGCACGGACAGCGAGGTGTTCGTGCATCTGATCGCGATCAGTCTTTATTCCACGGTGACGGACCGGCTGATCGACGCGCTCAAGCA
Source organism: uncultured Acetobacteraceae bacterium (assembly GCA_964246925.1). Classification (GTDB taxonomy): domain Bacteria; phylum Pseudomonadota; class Alphaproteobacteria; order Acetobacterales; family Acetobacteraceae; genus CAXTPV01. The sequence continues at coordinate 23,498 of CAXTSH010000013.1, read as the reverse complement.
GGTGGTGGGTGCGTATTCGCTGGTTGCGCTGTCGTCGGACGCGCTGATCGGGGTGCGCGATCCGCTGGGCGTGCGCCCGCTGATCCTGGGGCGGATCCGGTCGCCGGGGGAGCCGGCAGGGAATGCGGGCGCCTGGGTGCTGGCGAGCGAGACGTGCGCGCTCGACATCGTGGACGCGGAGTTCGTGCGCGACGTCGATCCGGGTGAGATCGTGATTATCGACGATCAGGGGGTGAGGAGCGTCAAGCCGTTCGGGACGCAGCCGGGACGGTTCTGCGTGTTCGAGTATATCTATTTCGCGCGGCCGGACAGCAGGCTGGACGGACGCGGCGTGTACGAGGCGCGCAAGCGGATCGGGGTGGAGCTGGCGCGGGAAAGCGCGGTGGCGGCCGACGTGGTGGTGCCGGTGCCGGATTCGGGCGTGCCGTCGGCGATGGGGTTCTCGGCGGAAAGCGGCGTGCCGTTCGAGATGGGCATCATCCGCAATCATTACGTCGGCCGGACGTTCATCGAGCCTACCGAGCAGATCAGGCATCTCGGGGTCAAGCTCAAGCACTCGGCCAATCGCGGCGCGCTGGAGGGCAAGCGGGTTGTGCTGGTCGACGACAGCATCGTGCGCGGGACGACGAGCCGGAAGATCGTCGAGATGGTGCGCGCCGCCGGAGCGGCGGAGGTGCATATGCGCATCTCGTCGCCGCCGACGACGCATTCCTGCTTTTACGGGATCGACACGCCGGAGCGCGGCAAGCTGCTGGCGGCGCGGCATGATGTGGGCGAGATGGCCAAGCTGATCGACGCCGACAGCTTGGCGTTCATCTCGCTCGACGGGCTGTACCGGGCGCTGGGTCGGCCGGGGCGGGACGCCGGGCGGCCAGGGTTCTGCGACGCGTGCTTCACGGGAGATTACCCGATCGAGCTGCTGGACACGGCAGACAGCACGCCGCGGCGGACGCAGCAGATGGAGACAGTGCGTTAGGTTGGGCTGGAGAGCGACACGAAAGCGGCTTTGCCCCTTGACCACACCAAAGGCGGTCGCCTTTGGAAACCTTCAGTCTATTACGGCATCATCATGGCCTCGACACTCGTGACGCTCGGGCAGGACGTCCGCTCGAGATGCCGCGAGAGGCGACGCGCGGTGAAGCCGGCGCCGCAGGCGAAGCGCAGAACCGGTCCAAAGCTGTTTGCCGCCGATACGCCGACAAAGAAGAGGCCGGGAGCCGAACTCTCGAAGTGACCGTTGAGGATCGGTGTGTTCTCCGTGTGACGGATTGCACCGAGCAGTCCTGAATCGAGAAATGCCAAGCGGCGGAGGTCGACACGGTAGCCGGTGGCGGCAATGACGTGGTCGGTGACGAGCCGCTCGGTTCCGGCCGGTCCGTTCAGATCGAGCACTGCCTGGCCGTCGGTCTCGAGGATGCCGGCGATGCTCGTGCGGGCATGCAGGACGACGCCGCGCTCGAAGCGCTCGCGCGTGTGCCAGCAGGGCGCCGGGCCGAGGAAGTTGCGTGCAATTTCGATCCGGTGGCGTTCCGGCAGCCGGCTGAACAGGTGCGGCAACCGGGTATAGACCACGCCGCCCCAACTTGGACCGACGGTAGACATCGGGTGGCGAACACGATCGTAGAGGCTGCGAGCCTTCGGGGCGTCGTGAAACACCAGCCGCGGCCGGCGTGTGATGAGATGGGTCTTTGCTCCGGCCTCGGCCAGCGCGACGGCGGTGTCGATCGCCGAGGCACCGGCGCCGATGACAGCGATGCGTCCGCCCTCGAACCGCTTCAGGTCGCCCGCGGTGGCGGAATGGGACAGGCGATCGGAGGTGAGGTGAGTAAACTCGTCAGGGATGTGATCGTAATGACTGACGCCCACGGCGACGACCACGCGACGAGCGAAGGCGGTCGTTCCATCCTCAAGCGTGAGCTCGAAATGACTGTTGCCACGACCTGATCGTCGCAGACCGCTGACCAGTCTCGTATCGAGATCGGGGACGAACCGCCGTTGGAACTCGAGCCCGTACTCGCAGAAGATGTCGAGCGGCACCGGCTTGCCCACGTCTGCGTAAGGCATGTTGCGCTCGGCGTAGAAGGCGGAGAGCGGGTAGGCGCGTTCAGGATCGTAGAGGTCGGAGGCGAACGGCTCGGACTTGAGGTGCATGCCGCGCGGCATGCGGTCGCGCCACACCCCCATGGGCCGGCCAAACACACGGACAGTGAGGCGCGAGCGACGAAGATGCGCCGCCAGGGACAGACCGTAAGGTCCGGCGCCGATGATCGCGAGGTCGGAGACGAGAGATGCGGGCCGCGGCACGCCAGTCATGACACCCATCTGTTTCCAACCCCTGACGTCAGTGCTGCACCACCGGGTCTGCCGGCACGGCAATCTCCTCGAACAAACTTCACGGGAAGTTAAAACAAACGCTGCAGGTTCGCTGGCGTCACATCGAGTGGAAACTCGCCTCATGCGAACTGCCCGGCCGCCCGGACGATATTCCGGGTCTAACATTTCGGGGCAGCCGCGCATCCTGATCGTGAGCACGGCATGGTGGCCTGGCGACGCACGGCTCGCGATCGCGCTCCGGGACGCAGGATGTGCCGTCAGCATACTGTGCCCGCGCGGTCATCCGGCGGAATGCACGCGCCTGGAGGCGGTGTTTGCCTATCGGG
>CAXTSH010000013.1:0-20738 GCA_964246925.1 uncultured Acetobacteraceae bacterium | reverse complement strand
CATGGGGCAGTTTGGAACCGGGCTCTCTGGTTCTCAAGTCGGACGGAAGTTGTGGCGGAAACGGCGTGCGCGTGCTGGACCGAAGCGACCGGCTCGAGACGGCGATGCGGGCACTCCGCCGTCGGGGGGTCCTGCGCGCAATCAAGCGATGGATCGTCAACCGGGACGCTTTCGCGATGGCTGACCTGTTGGCCCATCGCAAGCCGGCGCTGATCGCCCAGCGCTTCGTGCCCGGCCAGGTCGGCGACGCAGCCATATTCTGCCTGGGTGGCGAACTGCTGGGAATGTCTGTCGCCATCCAGGAGCAGTGCGCCTACGAGAAAGGGCCTTCGACGATCGTGCGGCTGATCGATCGGCCGGAGCTGGTGGCGGGCGCGCGGCGCCTTGTCGAGGCGCACGGGTTGTCAGGCTTCATCGGCCTGGATTTCATCATCGACGCGGCGGGAGAGGTCAGGGTCATCGAAGTGAACCCGAGAGCGACACCGCTGGGCGGCGCTGCCGATGGGCGTGGCTGCCCGGTCGCTGCGGCAGCCAGAGCGCTGGGCGCCACGGGCGTTCGTGACGCAGGGGCGAGACGGGATCTGATCGCCTATTTCCCAGCCGCCTGGCACCTCGATCCGACGGACGAGCGGCTCGCCCTCTGTGCGCGTGACGTTCCGCAAGGCGAGCCGGCGCTGCTGGCCGAGCTTCTGCGCAAGCCCTGGTGGGAGAGGAGCCTGCTCGCGGTGCTCGCCGCACCGTTGCTGGAGCGTGTCACGGGACGCAAGCGGGAGGGCGCGCTCGCGACGGGGCGATCTCCTCTTCGGCAGGATGCGTCGCTGGCTGGGTCGGATTGACCGCCGAGCGTCAGGTCCGGGGACTTGGGCCAGCCCAGGTCAGAGGCGTCATGATGGCGTGCGCCCTTGTCTCAACCTGGAGTGCCGCCGGCCGTAGGTGGCGTAGATCGCCAGACCGATGGCCAGCCAGACGACCAGACGGATCCAGCTGGCAACGGGCAGGCCGGCCATCAGGACCAGGCAGCTCGTGATACCGAGGAGCGGCACCCAGGGAACGGCAGGGACCCGGAACGGCCGTCGTCGTTGTCTGTCGGTGCGGCGCAGGCGAATGACGGCGGTGCAGACAACGACGAAGGCGAACAGCGTCCCAATGCTGACGAGCTCGCCGAGCAGGGTGATCGGCGTGACGAGGGCAACGGTCGCGACGGCGAGGCCGATCAAGGCCTGACTGACATAGGGGGTTTGCAGCTTCGTGTGCACGTGGGCGAACAAGCCGGGAAGCAGACCGTCGCTCGCCATGGTGAAGAAAATGCGCGCCTGACCGTAGAGCGCCACCAGGATGACGGTGGTCAGGCCGATGAGGGCGCCGAGCTTGATGACAATCGAAAACCAGGGCAGGCCGAACTGGTCGGTTCCGATTGCGATCGGATCGGGGACGTCGAGCTTCGCGTAGGGAACGACGCCGGTCAGCACGGCGGCGACAGCGACATAGAGCACGGTGCAGATGACGAGCGAGGCCAGAATGCCGGCGGGCATGTCGCGCTGCGGATCACGCGCTTCCTGCGCCGCGGTCGAGACGCTGTCGAAACCGATATAGGCGTAGAACACCACGCCGGCGCCGCGCAGCAGGCCGCTCCAGCCGAAATGGCCGAAATGGCCGGTGTTGTGCGGCACCAGCGGGCTCCAGTTCTTCGGGTGGACGAAGGCGACGCCGACCGCGATGAAGGCGAGCACGATCGTGAGCTTGAGTGCCACCATGATGTTGTTGAGACGCGCCGTTTCCTTTGTCCCTGCGATCAGCAGCAGGGTGAGGAGAATGACGATGGCGGCTGCCGGAAGATCGCAGGGGGCGCGGGTAAGACGGTGCGGGATGTCGATCCCCAGGCCATGCAGCAGGCTGACGGCGTAGCCGGACCAGCCGACGGCAACGGTTGAGGCACCGGCGGCGTATTCGAGCACCAGGTCCCAGCCGATGATCCAGGCCGCGAGCTCGCCGAGGGTCGCGTAGGCGTAGGTGTAGGTGCTGCCACTCACAGGCACCATGGCGGCCAGTTCGGCATAGCAGAGACCGACGAAGGCGCAGGCGATGCCGCTGCCGACGAAGGACAGCATGATGGCAGGGCCGGCGTATCGGGCCGCGGCAGTGCCGGTCAGCACGAAGATGCCGGCGCCGATGATCGCGCCGACGCCGATCGCGGTGATACTGACGACGCCGAGCGTCCTGGAGAGGTTCTGGCCGTTGCCGTCGGCGACGATGGCGTCGATCGGCTTGCGTGCGGTGAGCGAGCCCATGGCGCCCGTGAGGGGCAGGGCGGGGTCAGACACCCGCCCTGCCCTGCCCGTGGGCTACCGCGCGAACGCCAGCAACGGCACGTAGGGTGTGCCGAGGCCGGTCACGTCGTTGTAGCCGGGCGTGACGTCGTTGAAGACGTCGTCGAGGCCTTCGCAGATCGTGCTGGCGCAGACCTCGAGCGGGAACGGCGTCTGTTGGATCACGAGCGGCACCGAATTGATGGTCACCACCCTGACTTCGTTCAGGTCGGCGACATAGCCGCGCAGGACGGCGGTCGGCTGCGACGGCGGCAGGACCTGGTTGATGCCGGCGCTGTTGGTGGTCTGGCCGACCTTCAGGCCGTACAGCCACGGATTGGCGAAGCCGACGAAGGCACGGCCGGTCAGGCCGCGTACCTGATCGACGGTGGCCATCATGCCGGCCGTCAGCGGGGACGCGAGGCTGGTGCCGCCCTCGGCGATCTCGCAATACTCCGTGGTGGGCGTCAGCGCCGTGCAGCCGGTGTCGCTGTAGTCGCCGGCGATGGTGTAGGTCTCGCCGTAGAGATAGCCGGTGTAGGGGTCGGCGTCGGCGGCGATGTCGGGGCTGACGCGATGCGGCGTGATCGTCACCGAGTTGCCGGAGGCCTCGTTGAGCGTGGTCGCCAGAGCGGCGGGAACGACCGGGACCTGATAGCCGGGCTGTGGCTCGACAAGACTGACGCCGCCGCCGCCGCCGGCGTAGAACTCGAAGTCGGCATAGGTGATGCCGTCGAAACTGGTGGTGGTCAGGCCGCTGGTGGTGACCGAGGTCCCGCTGTTGACGGTGGCGTTGGCGAGGAAGTCGCGATAGGTCCCCCAGCCTACCTCGGTCTTGCTGCCGTCGGCCTTGAGCAGGAGTGACGTGCCGCCGACGCCGGTGACATAGGGACTGGTCGCCTCGTAGGAACCGGTCGCGACGCCGTTCACCTGCGACAGGTCGCCGTCGTCGCCGGAGCTGAACAGGACAGTGACGCCTTCGGCGGCAGCGGCCATGAAGGCTTGGTCCTCCGTCGCGATGTCGGCCGCCGAGACCGACTCGCCGTTGTTGCCGTAGCTGTTGGTGATGATGTCGGCGCGGCGCAGATAGATGGTGTCGAGGAGGGCGGTCGTGAGCGGCGTGTCATTGTCGATCGCGCCGACATAGACGATGTCCGCACCCGGTGCGGAGCCGTGCACGGAAGCGACGTCGAGCGACTCCTCGGTCCACCAGCCATAGGCGTTGGTCACCTCGGCGGCGGGCACGTCATACACGCCGGCGGGGATGATCTGCTTGAAATTGGCGGTGGTCAGAGCCGGCAGGTGGTGCGTCGCCGCGTAGTGGTTGCCGTCGGCCTGCAACGTGGGCGAGGCGTAGGCATCGACGATGGCGACGGTGACCCCGGCACCATCGAGGCCGATGTTGAACGGGTTCAGGCCGTAGGCGGACTGGATCTGCTGCGGTGTGTAGCCGCAGTTCAGCCAGGGCAGCGTTTTGGCATAGGGCGACGGCGCGGTGCTGAGTGTCGCCTTGAGGTCGCCGATCGTATGATCGCAATAGGGCGACGGGTCCTGCGAGGCAACGGGCGGCGGCGTCACGGCAGCGGTCGATGCCGCGGCCGGAGCGATGAGCGGACCGGCGATGGCCGAGACGTGCTGCGGCTGCCGCAGCGAGCCGGTGTCGTCGAGGCCCTCGATGAACAGGATCTTGCCGGCCAGCGAGGCCGGAATGGTCGGCGCTTCCCTGTTGGAGCGCATCGTCAGGCTGCCGTAACGGTAGAGGTCCTGGCTCACGTCGAACGTCGTGCGGAGCTGCTTGACGGTAGCGGTTGCGGACACGTAGGCGCCGAGAGGTCCGACCTGGATGTTCGACATGCCGGCGCTGCGCAACATGGCCTGCACCGCAGCGACGTCAGCGGCGGCGGGCGCAAAACGGGCGTCGAATTGGGCTCGGGTGAGATATCGGCCGTAGCCGGCGCTCCCCGGCTTGGAGACCTGCGCCACGAAGGCGGTGAGCCCGTCGATGTCGGCCAGCGCCAGATGGACGGCGATGTTGACCGACTGGCTGTCGGACGCGGTGCCGGTCCGGGCGGCGCTGGCGACCCAAGTGGCGACGTTGCCGGGCACAGTGGTCGCGGCATGTGCCGCCGCCGGGATGGCGCAGCCGATCATGATCGCGCCGATGCTGGCGCGTGTCACACGCTTGCTTGAAGTTCTGATCAAGGCAATCTCCGCTCGCGATGGTTTTGACGGCCGTCAGTGGCAGGAACCTGGGCCCAATGTGATGGGACGGCCGGCGCAGGTATGGCCAACATGGCAGACCGGTGGGATGCCGGTATGCCTGACAAGGTCCTTTCCGATGGTGACGAACGCTCCGTGGGACCGGAACATTCCTTGGCTATTACAAACCTGAGGGGCCAGCAACACCCGCGATGGGGTTTCCGCCGCTTGGGAAACCTTTTGCCGCTGCGACCTCTGTAGAGGGCACGGTGAGGAGGACGCGATGAACCAGGATCAGGCCGACAAGCTCTGGGAGCTGATCAAGTCGACGAAGTTTGCCATGCTGACGACCGAGGATGGTGGCGAGCTGCGCAGCAGGCCGATGGCGGCGAGCCAGAGCTCGTTCGACGGAACGCTGTGGTTCTTCACGCGCGCCAGCGCGCACAAGGTCGACGAGGTCCAGGCGGACCAGCGGGTGGGCGTCAGCTACGCGGATCCGGACAGGCAGAATTACGTGTCGATGTCGGGACACGCGACGCTGGTTCGCGACCGGGCGACGGTTGACGCGCACTGGCAGGAGATCCTTCGGACCTGGTTTCCGAAAGGGAAGGAGGATCCGGACATCGCCATGCTTCGCGTCGAGGTGACGCAGGCGGAGTACTGGGATGCGCCCAGCTCGACGATGCTGCACGCCTATGGGTACCTGAAGGCGCGGCTGACCGGCGAGCCGCCGCATCCGGGCGGTAACGAGAAGATCGGGGTGGCCTGAGCGTCAGAGCAGCGCCAGTTGACGGTCCGCGACCCCGTCACGCTTCGGACGTGAGAACCAGGAGGTGTCCAGGCGCTCGCGCTCGGCGCGCAGGCCGAACTTGCGGACGGCGGCACTGAACCGTTGCGCCAGAAGGTCGGCATACGGGCCGGTGCCGCTCTGGCGGACGCCGAAGCGGCTGTCATAGAGCGCGCCGGCGCGGGTCTCGCGGACCAGGTTGAGGACGTGGGCTGCGCGCTTGGGGTAGTGCTGGTGCAGCCAGGTCTCGAACATGGTCTTCAGCTCGAGCGGCAGGCGGAGCAGCACGTAACCAGCGTAGGCAGCACCGGCACGGGCGGCGGCCTGCAGGATGCGCTCAAGCTCGGCGTCGTTCAGGCCCGGAATCATCGGGGCGGCCAGCACGCCGGCGGGAACGCCTGCCTCACGCAGGCCGGTCAAGGCAGCGAGGCGGCGCTGAGGCGTGGCGGCGCGCGGCTCCATGCGTCGGGCAAGCTCGTTGTCGAGCGTGGTGACCGACAGCCAGACCCGGATGAGGTTACGCTCGGCCATGCGCGACAGGAGCGGGATGTCGCGAAGGACGCCCGCGGACTTGGTGACGATGCTGGCGGGGTGACCGTAATGGTCGAGCACTTCCAGGACCGCGCGGGTGAGGCCGAGCGTGCGCTCGACCGGCTGATAGGGATCGGTGTTGGAGCCGAGCGTGATCGGGCGCGGCACGTAGCCGGGCTTGGCAAGCTCGCGCTCGAGTTGCTCGGCGACGTCCGGCTTGAAGGTGAGCCGGGTCTCGAAGTCGAGGCCGGGCGAAAGGCCTAGCCAGGCATGGCTTGGCCGGGCGTAGCAGTAGATGCAGCCATGCTCGCAGCCGCGATACGGGTTGACGGCCCGGTCGAAGCCGAGGTCGGGCGATTTGTTCCAGGCAATGGCGGTGCGGCTGGCGTCGCGGGTCAGGGTGGTTGCGACCGGCGGCGGAGCCAGGGTTTCGGCGGTGATGCTGTCCCAGCCGTCGTCGAAGGGCTGTGCCTGAGTGGCTTCATAGCGGTTGCCGACATTGACCGAGGCGCCGCGACCCTTGCGCGTGCGGGGGATGTCTCCGGTGGAGTCGAGCATGGGTGTCGTCCGTGTCGTTCCAGTGGCGATGATGCAACGAGGCGCATGACACTGCAAGAACAAAAGAAGAACAAGGGGTCCGCCTTTTGACCCGCTGGGGCGCGCCGCCCCAGACCCGCCTGACTTCAGTGATGGTTTCCAAAGGCCAGCCTTTGGCCGGGTCTGGGGCGGAGCCCCAAAAATCAATGCTCGCGCAGACGCGGCATCAGCTCGACGAGATTGCAGGGGCGAAAGCGGCTGTCGAGCTGGTGGATGAGAATATCGTCCCAGGCGTCGATGACGGCGCCCTTGGAGCCGGGGAGCGCGAACAGGAACGTGCCGCGCGCGACGCCGGCGAGCGCGCGGGATTGGATCGTCGACGTGCCGATTTTGGCGTAGCTGAGCGTGCGGAACAGCTCGCCGAAGCCGTCGATGCGTTTCTCGATGACGCGCTCGAAGGCTTCGGGCGTGACGTCGCGGCCGGTGATGCCGGTGCCGCCGGTGCTGATGAGCGCGTCGATGGCGGGATCGTCGATGCAGCGCCGGAGATGGCGCTCGATGGCGTCCGCGTCGTCGCGGACCAGGGCACGATCGGCGAGGATGTGGCCGGCGGCTTCGATCCGGGCGGCCAGGATGGCGCCGGAGGTGTCGGTCTCCAGCGTGCGACTGTCGGAGACGGTCAGGACCGCGATGCGGACCGGCTGGAAGGTGCGTGCCGGATCGATCCCCGGCATCGTCTCAGTCGAGCTTGCCGAGGAGGCCGGCCCGGTAGCCGGGCGTGGGCGACGTCGAGCCGATGATGGCGGCGAGGAAATTGCGGGCATAGGTCGGGTTGGCGATGGTCATGACGGGCTTGTCGTTCGACAGCACCTGAAGGCCGGTGTCGGTGACGATGTAGGTGGCGGTCTCGCCCTTGGTGACGGGTGTCAGTGCGTCGACCATCTGATGGTAGGCCGCCTCGTTGGCGGGCGGGCACGGGTTGGCAGCGCAGAAATGGCCGTGCACGTTGGCGAACTCGCGCTTGAGCTGGCCGACGCCGGCGGCGTGCAGGAACTCGGTGCGCAGGATTTTTGGGTTCGGCTCGCCAAGCACGGTGTCGGCGGCGTGGGACGGAGTCGTGACGTAGAGAGCGCTCGCGTAGCCGTTCACGAAGCCGAAAAAGACACGCACGCCCGCGCCGTTGAGGTGGAGCGTGCCGCCGGCGGCGGCGAGCGTGTCCGGGAACGGAATGCCGGCGACGGTGACCGCATGCGCGGCGAGTGGTGTCGCGGCGAGGAGGGCGGCGAGGGCGAGGGCGAGGCGTGCCATGCTCGTTCGGTCTCCAGGTCGAAATCGTGTGTCAGGCGGGTTTGCGTGCGGTGAGACTCGGCAGAAAGGCGGTCAGAAGTCCGAACGCCGGTAGCACCGAGCACACCCGGTAGACAAGATCGATCCCGTATCGATCTGCGAGCAGACCGAGGCCGGCGGCGCCGAGGCCGCCCATTCCGAACGCAAGGCCGAAGAACAGGCCGGCGATGGCGCCGACCCGGCCCGGCGCGAGTTCCTGGGCGAAGACGATGATGGTCGAAAAGGCGGAGCTGAGGATCAGGCCGATGATGACGGTCAGGATGGCAGTCCACGTCAGGTCGGCGTACGGCAGTGCCAGCGTGAACGGGAGCACGCCCAGGATGGAGGCCCAGATCACGCGCTTGCGGCCGATGCGGTCACCGATCGGGCCGCCGGCGAACGTCCCGACCGCGACCGCGCCGAGCAGTAGAAAGAGATGGAGCTGGGCGGAACGGACCGGCACGCCGAACCGGTGGATCAGGTAGAAGGTGTAGTAGTTGGTCAGGCTGGCGAGATAGACGAACTTCGAGAACACCAGCACGGCGAGGATGGTCATCGCCAGCGCGACGCGCCTCGGGTGAAGGCCATGCGACGCGGTCTGCCGCCCGGCCGTGCTGGTCTGGACGCGACGGCGATACCAGGCGCCGACACGGGCGAGGATGGCGACGCCGAGCAGGGCGGCAACGGCGAACCAGGCGATGCTGCGCTGGCCGAACGGCAGCACGATGAAGGCGGCAAGCAGCGGGCCGATCGCCGAACCGGCGTTGCCACCGACCTGGAACAGCGACTGCGCCATGCCATGACGGCCACCGGAGGCCAGGCGCGCGACACGCGAGCTTTCCGGGTGGAAGACCGCCGAACCAAGGCCGACGAGGGCGGCGCCGATCAGGATGACGTGAAAGCTCGGCGCCCGGGAGAGGACGACCAGGCCCGCCAGCGTGCTGCCCATGCCGATCGCGAGCGAGTAGGGCTTGGGGTGACGATCGGTGTAGAGGCCGATCGCGGGCTGCAGCAGCGAGCCGACCGCCTGGAAGGTGAGCGTGATGAGGCCGACCTGGGCGTAGTTGAGGCGGAAGCGGCCGGCGAGGATCGGGTAGACCGCCGGCAGCAGCGATTGCAGCATGTCGTTGATCAGGTGGCAGGCGCTGATGGCGAACAGGATCGGGAAGATGGCGCCCCCGGTGCGGCGGGACGCGGTCGCGATGACGGTGGCGCTCATGGTGCGGGTCTTACGCCGGGGACGAACTCGGTTGCTACCCCGGCCTGTCGCAATGCGGGTTCTTCATCGGGATTGGGCGAGAGGCGGACGATGCGGCGGCCGGCCCGGGCGAGTTCGAGCAGTGGGCCGGTGGCGTCGCCGGCGACGCAGAGGCGCTGCGCGTCGCGTCGGGCGGCGTCCAGGATGGCGGGGCTCTCACCCGGTGGATGGACGATGATGTCGGCCTCGCCGAGCAGGCGGAGCGCGCGTAGCACCAGGAGGTCGGCGTCTCCGGGGCCGGGGTCGACGAAATGGACCAGTCCGGATGCGGGGGCGCCGGCGTCGTCGAGCGCTTCGCGGTAGGCACGCTCGGCGCCCTGTTCGTCGCCGGCGAGCATGAGGTCGGCGACACGGCCGCCGAGTGCCTGCTCCAGCATGCGGCGGCGCTGGACGACGTTCGGAAGGCGAGCGCGGGTGAGCGCCTTGAAGCGCTGGGCGAGTTCGGCAAGGCGGCCGTAGGCGGGATCGATCAGCGTCTCGATGCGGGCGCGGAGTAGACGGGCGAGAACCGGGGCGCTGCCGTCCGAGCAGATCGCGATCTGCAGCGGCAGGCGCTCGACGGTGGCCGGGGTGATGAAGGTGGACAGCGCCGGGCGGTCGACGACGTTGACCGGGATGCCGCGGGCGCGCGCCTCGTCGTGCAGGGCGTGAAGCTCGGCGTCGTCGGCTTCGGCGCCGATCGCGAGCGCCGCTCCGTCGAGGAGGTCGGGGGTGAAATGCGTGGCGCGGCGGATGCGGGCGCCGGCTCGCGTCAGCGTGGCGAGACGCCGATCGGCGGCTTCGCCGTCGCCGAGGAGGAGGACGGAGCGGTTACGAAGATCGAGGAACGCGGGGAACAGCATCGTACGATGTGTGGATAAGGATGCTGCGGACACAAGACCGGCGCGTCTGATCGTCGCCGTGAGGGCGAAAACTCAGCGCGGCCCTCCCGGCTCTACGATCCGGTAGCCGATGCCCGGTTCGGTGACGATGCACGCTGCCGCTTCGGCGCCGAGCTTCTGTCGCAGGTGACCGACATAGACGCGCAGATACTGCACATCCTCCACGTGGGCAGGACCCCAGACCGCGATGAGCAACTGGCGGTGGGTGATGACGCGGCCGGCGTTCTGGAGCAGCATCGCGAGCAGGGCGTGCTCGCGCGGGCTGAGCACGACGCGGGTGCCATCGACGCGGACCTCGTGGGCGAGGGTGTCGAGCGTGATCGGCCCGATGGACTGAATGTCGTCGGTGCCCTCGCGGGCACGACGGCGGCGCAGGCTGGCGCGTATGCGGGCGAGCAACTCGCCGACGGCGAACGGTTTCTCGACGTAGTCGTCTGCACCCTCGTCTAGGGCGGCGATCTTGTCGGCTTCCTGGTCGCGCGCCGACAGGACGATGACAGGCATGTCGCTGAAGGCGCGCAGCTTGCCGAGCGCCTCGCGGCCGTCGAGGTCGGGCAGGCCGAGATCGAGCAGCATCAGGTCGGGCGAGCGGGATGCCGCAAGGCGCAGGCCCTCGCGGGCGTCAGGGGCGGAGAGCACGTCGAAGCCGGCAGCTTCGAGCGCCGGGCGGAGAAAGCGGTGGATCTGCTTCTCATCGTCGACGACGAGGATTGTCCCGTTCATCCGTGCTGGCCCAGGATCCAGCCTTCCCAGACGCGATCAGCGAGCGGTGGCGACGGGGAGCGGCGGCCGTCGGCGACCTCGATGATGCCGAAGAGCCCGATCAGGGCGTCGAAATGGTCACTGCCGTTTCGCACGGCGGAGAAACCGGCTTTGAGGGCGGCGGTGAGTTCGTCGGACAGGCCGACGCGCCAGCGGGAGGCCCAATCCAGCAGGATCGGAGCGCAGGCCGCTCTCGAGGCAGGGTCCTCCTTGCTCAGGCGGCCGGGCGCGATGCCGACGTGGGTGTAGGCTTCGGCCGGGTAGGTTTCGGCAATGATGGTGCCTGGACCGGCCAGGTCGCAGTCGAAGGGCCAGAGGCGGCAGCCATTTTTGCGGGCGGGGCGGAGGATGTCGCGCCAGCCGGTGATGGCGGCCTTGCCAACCTGCTTGGCACCCATTGTCCAGAACAGACACGACGCCGCGCCACGCGCGCCGTGGGCGCGCTCGCAAGTGCGCAGCAGCTCGTCCATCGAAGCGACGCCGAGACCGTCGAGGAGTTGGCGCTGACTGCGGCCGCCGGCGCTGTTCGGGTAGAAGGGACGTCTGGGGGAGATGTCTTCGGGCGCGTCGGCGACACGGTAGAAGTCGGACCATTCGCCGCTGCCGAAGTGGCCCAGGGCTTCGGTGAAGTTGGGCAGGCCGGTGGCTCGGCCGAAGTTGGCCGGGAGCCCGATCGGAAAGTCGAAGCCGGCGAGTGTAGGGGTGGGCTCGCAGAGCTTGCCCACGAAGCGGACGAGGTCGCCTGTGGGAGCAGGGGCGTCGACGTGCCAGCCCGATGCGTTGCGCAGTGCGGTGGCGGTGACCCGTCCCCTCGCCTCGAGGCTCCAGTCCGAGTGGATAAGGCGGGCGAACATCAGGCGGCCGGCAGGCGGAGCACGATCTCGGTGCCGGGCTGCCCATTGCCGGTGCGGGCGCGCGGGCTGACCGCCTTGATCGTGCCGCCCATGGCTTCGGTCAGGCCGCGGGCGATCGCGAGGCCGAGGCCGGTGCCCGGGGCGGAGCGGTCGCCGCGTCGGGCCCGATAAAAACTGTCGAAGACGGCCTCGATCTCGTCGGGTGCGATGCCGACGCCTTCGTCGGCGACGGTCAGGGACACCGTGGTGCCGTCGGTGTTGGCGCGGACTGCCAAGGGGGCGCTCTCCGGCGCGTAGCGGGCGGCGTTGTCGAGCACGTTGACCAGGACCTGTTCGAGCAGGGCGGCGTCGGCGCGGACCGTCAGGTGCGCCGGAACGTCGCGATGCGTGACGAGGGCGGGCACGCGGGCCAGCGCCGCGTCGAGGGCCAGGGCGAGCTCGACACGCTCGTGCTTCGGCGCCACCTGGCCGCTTTCGAGGCGGGTCATGTCCATGATGTTGCCGAGGAACCGCGCCATGCGCTGGGTGTCCTCCTCGATGGAGGCCAGCAGGTCGAGGCGGGTGGCTTCCGGCAGGGCGGACCAGGCGCCGCGGAGCGTGCCGGCCGCCCCCTGGATGCCGGCGAGCGGGGTACGCAGATCGTGCGAGAGGGAGTTGAGCAGGGCGGTGCGCAGGCGCTGGGTTTCGGCGCCGGCTTCGGCACGTGCCGCCTCGGCGGCCAGGGCCAGGCGCTCGAGTGCCACCGCGGCCTGGTCAGCGAGCGAGGAGAGCGTCTGCAGCGTGGTGGCGTCGAGGTTGTCGGCGTCCGACTGGATACCGAGCACGCCGCGCAGGCCGCGCTGGGTGCGCATCGGCAGGAAGCGCCAGGCTGCGGACGGTAGGGTGGCGGTGCCGCGGCCGGTTTCCTCGGCGCGGGTGAAGGACCAGCGCGCGGCGGCCCAACTGCCCTCGTCCATGGTGTCGGCGGGGGGTGCACTGGCGGCGATGTCGAGCTCCTCGTGACGGACGGTCAGAACCAGCGCCCGCGTGGCGGCGGTCGCGGCCTGGCGGGCGATCTCGTCGAGCAGTGCGGCCTCGGTGGAGGCGGCGCCGAGCGCGCGCGAGAAGCCGCCGACCCCACGCAGGCCGTCGATGCGACTTTGCGCCGCGAGCTGCGCGCGGTGCAGGCGCTCGGCGAGAAGACCGGAGGCAACGGCGACGCCGGCGAACGCCAGGATCGCCACCACGTCGCGCGGGTCGTCAATGGTGAGCTGGTAGATCGGCGGGATGAAGAAGAAATTCCACGCCAGGAACGACAGGAAGGCGGTGGCGAGGCCGACGGCGAGGCCGCGGAAGGTCGCCGCGAGGACGACCCCGCCGAGAAAGATCATGCCGAGCGCTTCATGATCGAGCAGGCCACGCAGTGCCTCGCCGAACCCGGTGACGGCGGCGGCAATCAGGAACGGCATCGCCCAATCGAGGATCCCTACGTTGTCGAGGCGGGTTGCGGCACGGACCGGCAGCGGGCGGCGGACCTGGCCGGGCGAAGCGGCGGCAACGACGAGGGTGACGTCGGGGAGTGCCCGGACCAGACGGGTGCGCAGCGAGGTGTTGCCGAGACCGCCGAGGCGAGTGCCGGGCGCGCGGCCGATGACGACCTGGGTGATGTTGCGCGCGGTGACGACGGCGCGGACTTCATCGGGAACGGCGCCGGCGCGTGTCTCTACGGTGGCGCCAAGCTCGCGGGCGAGGGCCACGACGCGGGCGAGCGAGATCGCGTCGTCGGGCCTGGCCTCGACGAGGAGAGCGTTCATCGGAGCGTGCAGGCCGTCCGAGAGCATCTTGGCATGACGAACCGCGGCTTCGGCCGCCTGGGGCTCGCCCTGGATCAGGGCGAGGATGCGTTCGCCGGACGGCCAAGGGCCGGCGATCGCGTTGGCGCGCATGTAGTCGCGCACGTCCGCGTCGACATGCTGGGCGGCGCGTCGGAGTGCCAGCTCGCGCAGCGCGCCGAGATTGCCTTCGCGAAAGAAGCCATCCATGGCGCGGCTGGCGATGTCGGGGCGGTAGACGCGGCCGTCGGCGAGGCGCGTGCGCAGCTCGGTCGAGGTGACATCGACGAGTTCGATCTCGTTGGCCTGCTCAATCACGCGATCCGGCAGGGTTTCGGTGACGCGGATGCCGGTGATGCGGGCGACGGTGTCGTTGAGGCTCTCGACGTGCTGGACGTTGAGCGTCGCCCACACGTCGATGCCGGCGTCGAGCAGTTCGGCGACGTCCTCCCAGCGCTTGGCGTGGCGGCTGCCGGGGACGTTGGAATGGGCGAGCTCGTCGACCAGCAGCAGGCCGGGGCGGCGGGCGAGCGCCGCGTCGACGTCGAATTCGGGCAGGATGCGGCCGTTATACTCGATGTCGCGCCGGGGCAGGATCGGCAGGTCGCCGATGGCGGCTTCGGTTTCGGCCCGGCCGTGGGTCTCGATGATGCCGGCGAGCACGTCGCAGCCGGCCTCTCGCCGGCGGCGGGCGGCGTTGAGCATCTCCCAGGTTTTGCCGACCCCGGGGGCGGCGCCGAGATAGATGCGAAGCTTGCCGCGGCCTTCGCGGTCGGAACGGGCGAGCAGCGTGTCCGGGTCGGGGCGCGCCCGCTCGGCGAGGCTCATGCGGCCTGGCGACTGTCGGCGCGAGCGGTCGCGAGTGCCAGGGCCTCGGCGACGCGGATGCCGTCGATGGCGGCGGACAGGATGCCGCCAGCGTAACCCGCCCCTTCGCCGGCCGGGAACAGGCCGCGGACGGTGGGGGATTGGAAGGTCTCGTCACGGGCGATGCGGACCGGGGACGAGGTGCGGGTCTCGACGCCGGTCAGCATCGCGTCGGGATCGTCGAAGCCGGGGATGCGGGCGGCGAAGGCCGGGATCGCCTCGCGGAGTGCCTCGACGGCGAAGGCGGGAAGGCAACGGGCGAGATCGGTCGGCGTCACGCCGGGCTGGTAGGACGGGAGTACGCTGCCGAGCTCGGTCGACGGGCGACCGGCGAGAAAGTCGCCGACACGCTGGGCGGGTGCTCGGTAATCGCCGCCGCCGGCTTCGTAGGCGAGGCGCTCCCAGTGGCGCTGGAACTCGATGCCGGCGAGCGGGCCGCCCGGGTAGTCGGACGGATCGATCCCCACGACCAGGCCGGCATTGGCGTTGCGCTCGGCACGGGAATACTGGCTCATGCCGTTGGTGGCGACGCGGCCCGGCTCGGAGGCGGCGGCGACGACCTGGCCGCCGGGGCACATGCAGAAGCTGTAGACCGAGCGGCCGGACGGGCAATGATGCACGAGCTTGTAGTCGGCCGCACCCAGGACGGGATGGCCGGCATGCGGGCCGAGCTGCGCGCGGTCGATCACGGATTGGGGGTGCTCGATGCGGACGCCGATCGAGAACGGCTTGGCATCCATGGCGACGCCTGACGCGTGCAGCATCGCGAAGGTGTCGCGGGCGGAATGGCCGGGGGCGAGGATCACCCAGCGCGCCGGGAGCTCGGTACCGTCCGAGAGGCGAAGCGTGCACAGAGCGCCGCCCTTGGTTTCGATGCCGTCGACGCGGGTGGCGAACCGATACTGGCCGCCGAGTGCCTCGATCTGGGCACGGATGCTGGTCACGATCGTGACGAGACGGAAGGTGCCGATATGCGGCTTGGCGACGACCAGGATCTCGGCGGGAGCGCCGGCGCGCACCATCTCGTCGAGCACCTTGCGGCCGAGACGAAGCGGGTCGCGCACGCCGGACCAGAGCTTGCCGTCGGAGAAAGTGCCGGCGCCACCCTCGCCGAACTGGACGTTGCTTTCGGGATCGAGCGTGCCGCCGCGCCATAGCCGCCAGGTGTCGGTGGTGCGCGCGCGAACGGCCTGGCCGCGCTCGAGGATGATGGGCCGGTAGCCCCATTGGGCGAGGAGCAGGGCGGCGAACAGGCCGCAGGGGCCGGCGCCCACGACGACGGGCCTTGGCGCGTCCTGGGCCGGGGGTGGCGGGTTGAAGCGGTAGGCGAGATCGGGAGTGCTGACGATCCTCGGATCGTTGGGGTGGCGAGCGAGAATGGCGCGCTCTAGCTCGGGGTCAAGCGCGACATCCACGGTGTAGACCAGTTTCAGGCGGCGGCTGCGCAGGTCGGCGCCGCGGCGGGCAATGCGGATGTCGAGCGCGTCGGCGGCCGAAATCCCGAGGCGGTCACGCACCGCCGCTTCGAGAGCAGACGGCGCGTGGTCCAGGTCCAGCCGGAGTTCCGTCGTCCGAAGCATGCTGGAAACATGGGGGTAGGACGCGGGACGACCAAGGCCGCGCACCCTGTCCACCGCGATCCTCGTCTTGTCAGCGCAGGATGATCTCGACCCGGCGGTTCTGCGGCTCGCGCACGTTCGGGCCGATCGCAACGGGCGGTGCGGGACAGCAGGTTTGTCGAAATCGTTTCTCAGGGCAACAGAGCCGCACTGGCAACAACTTCTTCTATTTGACGCGGTAGAACGGATCCGGGAGGAGAAACCGCCGCTCGGCGTGTCCTCCCCGAAGGTCGGAGGGTTGATCGCCGATGTTGGCGATGATGGTGTAGCCTCGTCCTTCAATGAGGGCGCGGATCGGTGTCTTGAAGTCGGCGGCCGAGGCGAAGCGTGCTCCGTTCGGCACCATGAAGAGCTGGACATAACCGCCGTATCCTGCGGCCCGGAGGTTATGTTCGGTGGCGCCACGCTGGTTCTCGGGCCGACCGGTGATGAAGAAGACTGCAACGTTGTGGGCGCGGGCTACCCGGAAGACCTGCAGGACCGGTGCGATCGGTGGGTCGCGCCCGAGCTGATCCCAAGCGGCCCAGCCGCAGGGCGCATCGAGAGCCAGGTCGCAGGGGCCACCGATCGGCCGGCCGAAATCGTCGCGCTCCAGAATGCTCCAATTCGACAGGGCGGTCTCATCGATGTCGAGAATCAGAGCCGGTTTGGGAACCAATGCGGCGCGCGAGACGATCCATTGGCTCGCCTGCTGCGCGACGTTGGCGAGACCGCGAGCGTAAGCTCCGGAGTCGTGATAGGCGCGCGCTGCTTCAGCCGCGTCACCGACGTTGGCCGGCGACGGAACGGTGACGGTGAGTGTGTCTGCCGGCGCGGCCTGCGCCGTAGTCAAAAGCAGCAGAGCGACAAGCCAACGTCCGGAGAGCGAGATGACCGGAATGAACGGCATCAGCTCCCGCTAAGCCTCGGTCTTGGCCGTCAGGACATCAAGGCGGGTGATCCGGGCCGGACGTTTGAGGATGTCGTTGGAGCGGGCGAGAAGTTCGGCAGCGCCCTGCCCTGCCAAATGGTGTTTGCGGGCGGTTTCGTTCGGAAAAGTCTCGAAGATCTCGAAGCGGCGCTTGTTGTGGCGCAGGCCGAACCAGGAGCGGGTGTTCGGCTCGGCGTCGACGCTGTCGCGGATGTCCGAGATGAGCTGCATCACGTCGGGCACACGGCCGCGACGGGCCTCGAGCTCGATGTGCAGACCCTTGGCGTTGGCTCGGCTGCCCTTGCGGCCGTCGAAGCGCGCCGCGCGGTGCGGCAGCGAACGCCAGGTCGAGCGGAGCAGGAAGAAGGCGGAGGCGAGCGCGGTCGCGGTCGCGATCGGGCGCGTGCTCGCCTCGGTGTAGAAGCTCACCCGGCGGACAGTGCCGGAGTAGTTGCCGCGTGTACGAAGGCTTTCGGTCGGGTGTTCGAGACCGTTCTCGTCGCGCGGTCGCGACGGTGGCTGGCCGCTCTGCTGGCCTGGGATGACGAACTTCGCCATCAGCCGGTCCGTCAGACCGGGAGCGAGGTGGCCGAAGGCGGCGATCATCGCGCCGCCGCCACCGACGGTCACGTATCGCATGGGAGTCGCGGCGGCGCGCAGTATGGCGCGCGCGACGGTGTCGGGCGCGTAGACCGGCGGGACGTGCTGCGGCTCGGAGGACAGATAGTTCTTGCCGTTGATCGTATAGGGCGTGTCGATCGGGCCGGGCTTGACGAGCGTGACGGAGATCGGGGCGCCGGCCTCGTCGAGCTCGCTGCGAAGCGCCTCGGTGAAGCCTTTTACCGCATGCTTGGAGGCCGAGTAGAAGCCCTGGAGCGGCAGTCCCCGCTCGGACAGCACGCTGCCCACGTTGATGATCGCGCCGCCTTTGTGCCTGAGATGCTTCTCTGCCTCTCGCGTCCCGAGCACCAAGCCCCAGAAATTGGTTTCGAACAGGCGGCGCATGTCGTCGAGCGGAGCGTCGGACACGCGCGCGAAGGCGGTCACGCCGGCGTTGTTGACCCAGGTGTCGAAGCCGCCGAACCGGTCGACGGCGAGGGTCGCGAGGGCGGCGACGTCGCTCTCGTTCGCGATGTCGCCGGCCGCATGGGCAGCATGGCCGCCGGCCGCCTCGATCTCGGCGGCCAGGGTGGCGAGCGCTCCGGCACTGCGACCGCCGAGCACCACGCGCGCGCCGCGGGCGGCGGCCAGGCGGGCGGTGGCGAGCCCGATGCCGGAGGAGGCGCCGGTGATGACGATGACCTGCTCGGCGAGCGGTTTGAGGGTGGGTTTCATGCGACGTTCTCCCTTCGAGAAGGGAGAACGGGATCGACCGGTCCCTGTTCCGCGCTTAGAATCCGAGAATGATGTCGCTGGCCAGCGTCAGGCCGTTGGTCGAGCTGAGAGCCTGGTAGGTGGGCGTGCCACTCAGCGAATGGTCCCACCGGATCTCCGGACGGACGGCCAACAGCGCCACGTGCGGGATGGTCGGCTTGTAGGTGAAGCCGAGCGTGAGTTCGCTGTAGGTGTCGCGGCCCGCGGTGAAGGACGTGTTCGGCTTTCCGTTCAGGGCGTTGACCGGGTCCAGGTTGCCCGGGTAGGCGACGACGAAGAAGCCCGCATTGTCGCGATAGATTTCGGCGCGCGCGTTCAGCGTGATCGTTGGCGTCAGCGTGTAGGACGCATACTGCGCGGCGCCGTAGGAGTCGGCGCCGTAGCCGTCGTCGTGCTGGAAGTTCAGTTCGGTGACAAGCGTCAGTTTGGGGTTGTATTTGTATGTCGCGATGAAGTCGCTCTCGTAGCGCATCTGGCTGTCGGCCTGCGGGTCGCTGTTGAGCGCGTTCTCCGGTCCGAGATGGGTCAGGCTGAGCAGGGTGAGCTTGCCGCCGACCAGATTGTTCAGGCCGAGCCCGAACAGGCCGGCCGGCTCGCCGTTGTTGTCGCCCTCCCGCACGCCGAACGTGGTGCTCTCGCCGGTGTCGATTTCGCCGTAGATGTCGATCGTCGGGTTGTAGTGCCAGACGGCCTGCAGGCCGGTGTGCTGGAAAGGTCCGAAGTTGAAGATGTAGGAGTGGGAGTAGAACGGGTTGGTGCTGGGATCGATCGTTTCGTAGCCGATCGGTGTGACGAACTGGCCGAGTTTCCAGTCGATGCCGCCGGCCGTCAGCCAGGGTGCGTGCAGCAGGACGTTGGCTTGCAGCAACGTGATCTGGTACCGGCTGCTGGTGGTGTAGTCGAGCTCGCCCAGATAGTGGATGTAGCGCGCGTCGGTGCCCTCGGTGACCTGCAGCGTGAAGCCGACATCGTAGCCGGTGGCGCTCGAGTTGATCGGCCGGGTGGCGGTGGCCTGGACCTGGTTGAGCAGCACGGTGTTCGCCTTGTCGTCGAACAGGCGGCCGTAGTTCAGGCCGTCATCCGGTCCCAGCGGATTGCCGGTGATGCCGGCATCGAACTGCAGTCCGAGCGAGATCGTGCTGGCCCAGGTTGGCGGTGGGGCCGGGGGTTTCGCCGGTGCCGGCGCGGGTGCGGGTGCTGTCGATTGAGCCTGGACGCCGGCGGGCGGGGATGCCGGCGGGGCAGTCTGGCCGAGGGCCGCGCCCGCGCACATCATGGGGACTGCGAAGACGGGTCCGACGATCGAGGTGCGGCGGACACTGAACCTTGACGTGATGTTGGCTGGCACTTGCTGGACCCCGCTGCTTGCTTCTGACGCGCGGCCGCTCTGCGGGGCCTTGTCGCAGGCTGTTACAATGCAAGATCGTTACCAGAGGCGGTCAGCGATTGAGCTGCAGGAATGGCAGTGGCGACGAGCCGCCTCCGAGCACCGTCTGCGGCGGCTGGCCGTTCCAGCGCTTGAGGGTCTCGGCAGCCATGATGCGTGAGTAGCCGTCGACGCCGCCGGCGGCCTCTACGCGCAGCTTGATCGCCGCCGCGTCGGCGGCTGCCTGGATTTCGGTCGCGCGGCCGATCGCGGCGGCGTTGAGCAGCGTGCTCTGGCTCTGCCCGCGTGCGTGCTCGATGGCGGCGTCGGCGAGGCCCTTGGCAACGGCTGCGGCCTGCTCGGCCTCGATCTGCTTCTGTTTGAGGACCTGCTCGGCGCGATAGGCGTTGGTCTTGGCGAGCGTGTTCTGGTTGACCGCCTCCTCGTATTCGGGGCTGAAGCGGAAGCCGGTGATCTGCAGGTCGATGAGGTCGATGCCGAACAGTTGCCGGATATCATGCGCGATCACGGTCTTCATGATGCCGATGATGCGCTCGCGCTCCTGGGCGATGTTGAGCACATCCTCGCGGCCGAAGATGGTCATGGTCCGGTCTGCGACGATGGCGAAGAGGTTGCGGTCGATATCGAGGTTGCCGACGGCGCCGGTGTTGTAGAGCAGGTTGTAGACGGCGTCCGGCGGGATGCGGCGGGTGAGCGACACGCCGAGCATGATGACCTGGCCGTCGTGGCTGAGGACCCTGAGATCACCCGGCGGTGCGACGGTGTCGGTGCTGACCTGAAGCCGGTCGACGTCGGTCACGAACGGCAGCTTGAAATGCCAGCCTGGCCCGACCGGGCTGCCTCGCGCCTCGTCGACGTGTCCGAACGTCCGCGTGAACGCGAGTTCGGTCGGCTCGACGACATAGACAGCGTTATAGAGGAGAAAGATCGCCAGAACGGCCACGACGGCGCCGACGATCGGCCAATTGTTGCGGCGACGCTTGAGGACGGGGATCTGCCGAAGCTGATCCACCCAGGGTGACGGTATCTCGGGACGATCCAAGCCAAACCTCGCGGATGGGTTCCAAGGGGCGACTGCCCCTTGGCGGGTGCGGGTGGAACCCGCGCTTACTTCGCCGCGAGGTCGTGATCGAGCGCAAGGTTTAGTTCGAGAACGTTGACGCGCGGCTCGCCGAAGATGCCGAGCAGCCGTCCGGTGGTATGGGCGGCGACGATTGTGTTGACCTGACCCTCGGAGACATGACGTGCGGCGGCGACACGTGCGACCTGCCGAGCGGCGTTCTCGGGCGAGATGTCGGGATCGAGGCCGGAGCCGGAGCTGGTGACGGC
>CAXTSH010000012.1:12241-52258 GCA_964246925.1 uncultured Acetobacteraceae bacterium | reverse complement strand
ACGCCGAAAACGAGCCGGTCTGTTCTGTGCGGCGGCCCCGGTTTGGCCCATCCCTCCTGGGCTGCTCGCCGCACCGAGCACCTGAAGTCGGTCAGGCCGGCCGATTCATGAATTTTCAGAACGTTTCAGGTGGCTTTTCAGGACATCGAGGGCGGTCGTCGGGAATGACGGAACCCGCTTGCGCAAAGGCGAGCCCCCAAACCAACCAGGCAGGAATGAGAACATGCCGGACGATCTCCAGATCATCATCGGAGAGGTGACCACCGTGGTGGAAACCCTGGCGTCGGACTTCAAGCGAACCGGGTATCGCGCCGGCGGATCGAGCGCCACGGTCCACGACCATCTTGGTCTGCTGGGTGAACTCCCGGGAACATGGCGGGGCAGCGGCTTGAACATCACGGCTCGGCCGTTCTTCCGGCACGGACCTTCCGAACCGCCGTTCTTCCTGGAGATCAATGCGACACGGGAGACGCTCGACTTCAAGGCCATCGCGGGAGACATCCCGAACCGGGGCTCACAGCAGCCCGACATCAACCTCCACGGCGTGCGTTACCTGCAGCAGGTGATCGACGCCAATCTCGATACGGGGATCCATATCGAACCGGGGCTCTGGATCCGTGTGCCGCCGACAGCCGTTCCTGATGCGGCGGAAAGCTACGTCAGACAATCGACCATCCCACATGGAGACTCGCTGCTCGCGCAGAGCACGGCCGCCTTGACGGTGAAGGGCGGCCCACAGATCGAGCCGGTCGACTCGACGCCGTTCACCGATCCGGTCATCCCGGGTTTGAACAAGAGCCCGAACCAGCCGATCAATAACGACAAGGGATATCTTGACCAGTATCGGCATGGAGCGCTGCCAAAGGGTTTGCCCCCCGGCCTGAGTGCCGCCGATGTGCTCAAGGATCCGACAATCGTCCTGCGGGCGGCCATAGACGGGCAGACCATCGACAATACTGTCGTGCTGGTCATCTCGACGGCTGCGCCGGGGAGCCTGATCAACATCCCGTTCGTCACGGCGAATGCCAATGCGACGCAGCTCGACGCGATTTTCTGGATCGAGAGCGTCAAGCGGGAGGACGGGCAGACGTTCATGCAGCTTCAATATGTGCAGCGCGTGATCCTCGACTTCATCGGCATTCATTGGCCGCACATCTCGGTGGCAACCCTGAAGAAGGTGTAGGCACCATGCGAACTCGGCTTGCTGATTGTTGGCGGTTGCTGCTGGCGGTCGTTCTTGTGACGGTCGGATCGGCACTCTTTGGGCCGGACGCCCTGGCGCGAGAAAGCCTCGCGTCACTCCGACTGGTGGCCGTTTTACCGGCCGTGGTGACGCAATCGAGCCGGCTGGTGGTCAGCATCGCCAAACTGGACGGCGGCGATGCGATCGATCCATCCGGCTTTCGGCTGCGACTGAACGGTCACAGGTTCGACAATCTGGTCCCCGAACACACAGAGGCTGGCAACATCTCGTTCGACCTGACGGCATTGCGCGGGGACAAGGCAGGGTGGCTCGAGCTGGTTGGGCAACCGCCGCTGGTCGGGTCGAGAACGGTTCGTGTCGATGTCGCGACGTCGGGACTCGATCTGGCGACTATGTCGGGTGCGCCTTGCGTCGTGCAGTTTCGGGTCTTTTCTCCGGTCAGGCTCGCGATCGGCGCCGTGTTCGTCGGTCTGCTCTGGCTCGTCATTCTTGGGCTCGGCGTGTCGACCAACATGCTGCGAGACCCGGCGCCGGTGGCAGGAGGGAAGGCGAAACCATTCAGTCTGGCGCGCTGCCAGATGGCATTCTGGTTCCTTCTGGTGACCACCGCCTTCATCGGGATCGCGCTGGTGACCGGCAATACCAACGACATCATCACCGACCAGAGCCTGGCTCTGCTCGGGGTCTCGGGCGGGACGGCGATCGGTGCGGCGGCGATCGACGGCGTCAAAGTGAGCGGCGGGGAGACCGGCGCTGCGCCATTCCACCAGACTTTCTGGGAGGATTTGCTCACCGACGACAGCGGATTGGTCTTCCACCGGGTGCAGATCGTCGTCTGGACCGTGATCCTGGGAGCGGTCTGCCTGTGGTCGGCGTGGGACAAGCTCACGATGCCCGATTTCGACGTCAATCTGCTGGCCTTGATGGGCATCAGTTCCGGGCTCTATCTCGGGTTCAAGTGGCCCGAGCAGCAGAGCTCGTCGAAGTCTTCCATGGTGGCCAGTGGGGGCGTTCCGACGTGATGGCTACGTCGACGGCCACTGTGAGCTCGAGCTTATGGTCCTACGCGATCGGCTTGGCGGCTGTGCTGCTCTATGCGAACGGACGATTCAACACACCGTCGACGATACGGCTGTCGACTCGTGTCTCGCTGTATCGCCAGGCACTTGCCAGCTACCTCCTGGCCTCGACGGCCATCTTCCTGGCGATCTCGTGGTTGCTGACGTTGCCGCCGGTGCGGGATCTGCTGGATGATTTCCTGCTGGATCGAGCGACGGAGCCGGGCTCGACGGGGCAGCAGTCGCTCAGCCACCTGCCGGCCGCGCTGCTGGCTGCCTTGGCGCTGACGGCGCTGTTGCCGAGCATTCCCTGGGTCAAGGACTTCGACGGATCCGTCCTGAGACTATGCCAGAGCCTCGCGAATATTCCATGGGAGGTGCAGGAGTGGGCACGCAAGCTTCGCCCGCAGGATTTCAGGATCACGCAAGACGATGTCGCGGAGATGCAGGACTTTATCGGCGGATCGCAGGACCTGCCCGACAATCTGGTTCAGCATCTGCGCGCCGATCGGGGACTGGGTCTGCAGATCTCGCAGTTTCGTTTCACACGATGCATGAAGATCTACATGCGCGTGCTCGCTCTGGAGGGTGACAGGCGGTGCGCGCAGTATTTCGAAGATTACGATGACAAGTGGGCGGCCCTGAAGAAGGATTTTGGAGATTTCTGCCGCAGGTCTTCGCAGGGTCTGTCGCTGGCGCTCAAATACACCCAAGACCCTTCGGACCAGGTTGAGTTCGCGGACCTGATCCGGGAGGCAAGAGACGGTCACAATGCACAGTGCCAGTCGATCTTCGGCCGGCTCAGCAAGGTGGCGGCGGGCGCGGTTCTCTGCCGTGGGAACAGCTCCGCCGAGCTGATCGAGGCTTTTCGGAAAATCGGGTTTACCGTCGAAGGCGAGCCGGCACCGCGATTTCCGTTGCATAGCATGACCTTGTTGGCGGGCTTGCTGGCACTCTACTTCGTGCTGGTCACAGCCGGCATCCATTCGCCGGGAGGAGTTGGGCACTGCGCCGCGAGAAGGCCGGTGCCTTTCAGGATCATGCCGCTTTTTGCCGTGGGGCTTCATGTCGCGACCTTGATGATCACGGTCGCCTGTTTGCAGGCGCGGTCCGGGTCGCGACTGGTGGGCGGCTCGGAGCGCCCCTGGGGGCTCTACCTTGCTCTCGGTGCGATGGGCGCCGGTTTGACGACGCTGGCAGGTCTTGCTTCGGGTCTGATGAACGGCCTGTCGATGGCGGAGGATTGGGCCGCTGTGGCGAACGTGGCCCGACCGGCGATCATTGTTGGCACCCTCTGCAGCGCAACGGCCTTCTGCTGCGATCTTCCCGGCGTGTTTCTCGGGTCCAAGCTCCGGGGACGGCTGCGTGACAGCGCGATCTGTGGCGGCGCGCTGGCTGTCAGCAGGGTGGTCATCGCGCTGAATTTCAAGCCGAGTTGCATGCACAACAACTTGTCAACGTTGCCCGGCCTGACGCTGCATCTGCTGCCGGTCGGTGTCGGGCTGATCGTGGGCATGCTGGTGCCCTACGTCTATCGGGAGGCAAGTTCGGTAACACAGTCGAGGGTGTCTGCAGCGAAGCCTCTGGTGGCGTTGAAAGCCGCCTGAGAGTGGTTTCCAAAGGCGAGCCTTTGGCGGGGTTTGGGGCGGAGCCCCAAGTCAGGTGACGCGGGCGGCCATCTGGGCGGCGAGGTGTTCGGCATCGCGGGCGACGCCGGAAAAGCGACCCGACCCCCAGGTGTGGAGCCAGGGCAGCCCCAGGAAGTAGAGGCCTTCGATCTCGGTCACGCCTCTGGTGTGGCGAGGGCGGTGCTTGTCGTCAAAGACCGGGGCGTCGATCCAGTCGAAGTTCATGCGATAGCCGACACACCAGATGACGGTGGTGATGCCGGCCTGCAGCGTGTCCAGGATGAGCGGGAGATCAGCGGGCGGGTGCCAAACGGGCCGGTACGGAGGCTCGGCGGGTGCGTCGACCTCATTGCGGGCGATCCAAGCGTCAATCGAGCGCTTGATGGATTCGTTGCTGGCGTCGGCCCGGTCGAGATTGGCGGCCAGGTCGGGACTGAAGCGGATGGTCGTGCCTGTCGCGCCGGCGAGGCGGCCGTGAAGGTGCATCCCGGTCCTGGCGTGCTGGCGCAGGTCGATGTCACGGCCACCGTCTCGGCCGGTGACGTAATGGTTGGTGTTGTCGCGGACGCCCTCGCGAAGCGGGTGGTTCTCCACCGGCATGTCGTAGAAGCCCATGCGGTGGAGCCATTCGACGACATCCTTGCCGCGGTAGCGGCGGGCGACGCGGGGGGCTTCGCCGACGCAAAGATGCGTCGTGCGGCCGGCGAGATGGAGATCTTCGGCGATCTGACAGCCGGATTGGCCGCTGCCGACGACGAGGACCGCGCCTGGAGGGAGTGCTGCCGGATTTCTGTAATCGGCGGCGTCGATCTGCCGGATGTCGGAGGCGAGGGTGCTGGCGGCAGGCAGCACGATCGGATCGTGGTAGCCGCCGGTTGCGATGACGACCTGATTGGAGATGATGGGGCCGGCAGTGGTTTCGGTGCGGAACATGCCTCCCGGGGAGCGGGAGAGGCGGGTGACCTCGACGCCGGTGTGGAGCGGCGGGTTGAAGGACCGGGCATAGGATTCGAGATAGGCGACGATCTCGTCGCGCAGCATGAAGCCGTGCGGGTCGGAGCCCTGGTAGGGAAAGCCGGGAAGCTGGCACTGCCAGTTCGGCGTGACCAGGCAGAACGTGTCCCAGCGCTCGTTGCGCCAGGCGTGGCCAGGGGGGTGACGGTCGAGGACGAGGTGGGGATTGCCACGTTGCGTGAGGAGCCAGCTCATCGACAGGCCGGCCTGTCCGGCACCGATGATGATGGTGCCGGTTTCGCCGGGGAGCCGCGCGGTCCGGTCGAGCTTGAGGGGTGCGTTCATCGTGGTGCTTCGTGGTCTGGACGATGGAAGGCGAGCACCGTCACCTGACCGCCCTCGAAGCAGCGGCCGTGGCGCTCGATACTGTTGCGCTCGGCCAGTGCTCGGCCGCAGGGCGTGCCGTACCTGACGCGCACGCGCTCGCTCGCGATGCCGAGTGCGGTGCTGCTTCGTTGCAGAAAGTCAGTCAGCTCGTACGACTGACCGGGCGACAGGTGCTCCTCGATGACCAGGGAGGGGGAATAGTGCGAAGTTTCGGTGGCATTGGGCCAGCGGACCTGGAACTGCATCTCAGGCATGCGAGGGGCTCCTGACGCGGTAGAGATCGAGCTGGCGGCGGCCGAGGTCAGGCCACTGGAAGCGAGCGGCGGTTTGGGGACCGGACGCCCGCAGCGCGGATGCCTCCGGCGAGAGGGCGGTGCGCATGGCGGCCTCGATCGAAGCGTCGTCGTCCGGGTCGGCCCAGAGGCACTCGCGGGCGTGGAAGTGCTCGGTGAAGGGTGCGATGCGCGAGACGATCGTGGCGGTGGCGCAGGCCATCGCTTCGAGCGGGCAGAGGCCGAAGCCCTCCTGCAGCGAGACGAAGACGAGCGCGTCGGCGAGGCGATAGAGGGCGGGCATGTCGCCCTCGTGGATGATGCCGGGGAGGAGGACGGCATTTGCGGCTCCGCTCCGGTCGAGAACGGAGAAGAACGCGGCACGGGTCTCGCCGTGATCGAGCAGGCTGGCGCCACCGGCTATGATCAGTCGGGCGTTCGGCTCGCCCGCGTGCAGGCGCAGGAACGCGCGCAGGATGGCGATGGTGTTTTTGCGTGCCTCGATGCCGCCGATGGCGAGGAAGACGGGACGGTGTCGGCCGGTCAGACCGAGGCGGGCAGCGAGCACCTTGTCGGTCTGGTTCGAAACGGGGGTGAAGCGGGAGCGATCGACGCCGTTGCCGATGCAGGCGGCGTCACGTCCGAACCGGCGCAGCGCCGCCTGCCAGTGGCGGCTGACGGTGAAGAGCTGAGCCGCGCGTTCGACGCCGCTGGTCTGCCATTCGTTGAGCCTCGGATCGGCGAAGTTGTCGAGATGGTGGACGGTGCGGACGAAGCCGCCGATGCGGCCAAGGTCGCTGAGGCGGCAGAGCGCGTTGGCGGTGATGGAGCAGTGGGCGTGCCAGACGTCGAAATCTTCGCGGCCGTGAGACTGGAAGAAGGTGGCGATCTCGTCGATGCGGCTTGCGACGAGGGTGGGAAGGTGGTGGTGGTGCGTTGCCGGGATGGTGAGCTGGCGGGCGCGGGTCCGGCGGAAGAAACCAGCACCTGCCGGGTCGGGGGCGATGACGGTGGCGTCGTGACCGAGGCCGGTCAAGGCGTCGGCGAGCTCGAGAGCGTGGACGACGCCGCCGCGCGGGTTGGTGCTGTGGGTGAACAGGCCGATCCGCATCAGCTTGCGTCGACCGGCCGGCAGCCGATCAGAGGTTCACGGGTGAAATCCCAGACGATGGTTTCCGGGACGCCGGTTTCGGTGAGCCGGACGGAGCGGGTGGCATCGCATTGCCCGATGTCGGCGCAGGCGATGTCGCGGGCGGTGAAGCGGGCGATGATCTCGGCCGCATCGGCCGGGGTGACGGCGAGGAGATAGCCGAAGCTGGGGAAGCAGGTGAGCCAGAAGGTCGGGTCGATACTGTCCGGGCGGGGCACCCGGCCGGCGTCGATCGCAAGGCCGATCTTCGATGCTTCGGCGAGCATGAGCGCGGTACCGATCAGGCCGCCCATGCTGATGTCCTTGCCGGCGCGGCAGAGGCCTGCTTCGGCCAGCGCCGGGAGGATCTGGAGGTCGGTTCGCAGGCGCGCCGGGTCGGCGACGTGGGAGCTGGCGTCCCACCAGGGCGCGGGGGTGCGCAGGCGGCCGCGCAGGTCGATGGCGGCGAGCAGCGTGTCACCCGGTTGGGCCGCGACGCTGGTGATGAGGCGAGTGGCGCGGCCGAGGATGGCGACCGACAGTTGGGAGCCGGCGTTTCGGGTGTTGGTGTGGCCGCCGACGATCGGGATGCCGTAGGCGGCGGCGCCGGCGGCGAGGCCGTCGAGGATGGGAGCCGCGTTGTGCTGGCCGTCGCTCCAGATCGCATCGACAATCGCGATCGGCCGGCCACCCATGGCGGCGACGTCGCTCGCGTTGACCATGACGCCGCAGTAGCCGGCGAACCAGGGATCGGATTGGACGAACTCGTTGAGGAAACCCTCGATGGCGAGGAGGAGATAGCCGTCGCCGTCGGAGATGATCGCACAGTCGTCGCCGACGCCGGCGCTCTGCCGGGCGTTGATGCCGAGGCGTTCGAGGACGGGGGCGATATCGGCTTTGTGGGCGATGCCGCGGGCGGCACGCAGGTCGAGCGGCATCAGAGCGGCCGGCGTTCGGCGTGATGGCGTATGGGCGGGAGGTGGCGCAGCGTCGGCAGGTCGAGCGGCGGATAGCGGGCAAGATCGGCCTGCATCAGGGCATGCGGGAGATTGTGCAGGCCAAGTGTTCCAAGCGTACGCCAGCCGAGGCGCTCGAAGA
Source organism: uncultured Acetobacteraceae bacterium (assembly GCA_964246925.1). Lineage (GTDB taxonomy): Bacteria > Pseudomonadota > Alphaproteobacteria > Acetobacterales > Acetobacteraceae > CAXTPV01. The sequence continues at coordinate 44,528 of CAXTSH010000012.1, read as the reverse complement.
GGCGGACGTTCTGGAGCTGCACGTGGGCGCGGAAGACGGTGCAGCCTTCGGCGTTGGCGGTGCGGACGGCGAAACAGATCAATTCGGCGCCGAGATGAGCAGCACCACGGAGATGTGAGGCGACGCAGAGGCGGGAACCCCACCAGTGGCCGGGTTCGGGCTCGTGGATGCGGACTGTACCCATGACTTCGTCCGGGTCGCCGAGAAGGCAGGAGACGGCGACGATCGGGATGGCGATGTCGTCGTTGTCGTCGCGATCGTCGTTGGGAAAGATTTTCTGTTCGGCGACGAAGGCCTGATGGCGAATGCGGTGATGGCCGAGGATTTCGAACGGGAGTTCGGCGCGCTTGACCTGAAAGTCGGCGGGGCGGAACGGGTCGATCGGGTCGGTGTAGAGGCTCACGCGGCGCGGCGCTCATACGAGGCGAGCGAGGAGCAGGCGCCGCAGCGGCCGCAGCCCGCCTTGATGTCGCCCGACAGCATGGCGGCGTCGGCGAGCATGGCGCCGAGCGGGGTCAGAATACTTCGCATGAAGTCGGCGGTGGGAGCGGGGTGGGCTTCGAGCGGCGTGCCGGAGATGGGCACGAAGGGAACGACGAACGGATAGACGCCGAGCGCGATCAGGCGGGTGCAGAGAGCCAGGATGTCGTGGGCGGGGTCGCCCAGGCCGGCCAGGATGTAGGTGCTGACCTGGCCGCGGCCGAAGACCGGGACGGCGTGCGCGAAGGCGTCGAGATAGCGGTCGATCGGGACGGTCGCCTTGCCGGGCATGATGCGTCGGCGGACCTGGTCGGTGGCGGCTTCGAGATGCATGCCGAGCGCGTCGACGCCGGCCTCCTGCAGGCGGCGGAACCAGGCATGGTCGCGCGGAGGCTCGCATTGCGCCTGGATCGGCAGGTCGATGGCGGCCTTGATGGCTGCGGTGCTCTCAGCGAGGATCGCGGCGCCGCGGTCGGTGAGGTTCGGGGTGCCGGTGGTGAGCACCATGTGGCGGACGCCGTCGAGGAGCACGGCGGCGCGGGCGACTTCGGCGAGCTGGGCGGGGCTCTTGTGCGCGATCGTGCGGCCGGCCTGCAGACTCTGGCCGATGGCGCAGAACTGACAGGCGGTGGCGCGGTCGCGGTAGCGGATGCAGTCCTGCAGCACGGTGGTGGCGAGCACGTCGCTTCCGTGCAGGAGCGCGATCTTCCAGTAGGGAACGCCGTCCAACGTCTGCAGGCGATAGAAGCGGGGCTGGGCAGGGAAGCTGACGGTGGCGACCGGCAGGCCGTGCCGGGTGAGAGTGCCGTTCGCGTCGGCGGCGAAGGGCGAGGTTCTGGCGTTCGCGGTGTGGATCGGCACCATGATGGTCTCGCCGCCGACGGTGACGGCGCGATGGTCGGACGGGCCGGCGCCGCCGCGCCGGCTGCCCAGCGCTGCCTGGTCAGTCAGCCGCATCCCGAACGATTGGAGTTCCGTGATCAAGTGTCGGGTCGGTGATGGCAGGGTCGCCGACATGGTCCTGGGTGCTCCGTCGGGTGGTGGTGCGGGCGGGTCTGGCGTCGTGGGTGAGGCTGAGGAGCTCGGGGCGGGCGTAATGGCCGACACTGTCCATCATGCGTTTGCGTTTGGTGATCAGGGAGAAGTCGAGATCGGCGATGACGGCGCCTTCGCCCTGCGTGAGCGGCGTGCCGAGCAGGGTGCCCTCCGGGGAGACGATGGCGGTGAAGCTGCCGCCACGGACGGCGCGGGTCAGGGCGGCGCGTTCGGTGTCGGGAATGCCGGCGGTGACGGTGTCGACCTGGTCGTCGGTGAGCCAGCCGCAGGCGTTGACGACGAAGCAGCCTGCCTCGAGCGCGTGGTGGCGGATGGTGACTTCCATCTGGTCGGCGAAGATCTGCCCCACCAGCGAGCCGGGGAACTGAGCGGCGTGAATTTCCTCGTGCTGGGTCATCAGGGCGTAGCGGGCGAGCGGGTTGTAGTGCTCCCAGCAGGCGAGCGCGCCGACACGGCCGACCGCGGTGTCGACGACTTTCAGGCCGGCGCCGTCGCCTTGTCCCCAGATCATGCGCTCGTGGTAGGTGGGTGTGATCTTGCGACGGTGCAGCTTGATGCTGCCGTCGGCGTCGAAGACGAGCTGGGCGTTGTAAAGGGTGCCGTGGTCGCGCTCGTTGAGGCCGAGGACGACGACGGTGCCGGTGCGACGGACGGCGTCGGCGACGGCCTCGGTCGCAGGACCGGGGACGATCGGGGCGTTGTCGTAGAGGCGGAGATGTTCGGCACCGATCGTGGCCGGCGGGCGGACGAAGGAAAAATAGGGGTAATAGGGGACGAAGGTCTCAGGGAAAACCGCGATCCCGACGCCCCTGGCCGCGACGTCGTGGATCGCGCGGCAGACCTTCTCGACCGTTCCGGTCGCGTTCTCGAGCACGGGGGTGAGCTGGAGTGCTGCGGCCTTGACGGTGCGTTTCACGATGCGCGCCTAGACGGTCCAGGTATCGAGGACGAAGGCGTTGTCGCGCTTGTGCAGCAGCAGACAGTCGAGCACGTCGAGCGGGTTGATCGGGCGAACGCCCTCCATCAGGGACGGCTCGCCATGGCCGTAGAGCGCCTGCAGCGAGAAGCGGCAGGCGTAGACCTTGCCGCCTTCGTCGATGAACTTTCTGATCTGGTTGTTGAAGTTCTGGTGACCGGGAAAGGCCTCGTCGCCCAGTCGGGGAAAGCCACGCAGGACGGCCAGTGTCACGCCTGGTCCGTACAGGAGGATGGTGGTCTCGAAGCCCTTGCGCTGCAGGCGGGTCGCCTGCAGCAGGTTGACGAGGCCGATGGAACCTTCGAAGGCGACGGTGTGGAAGGCGACCAGGGCTTTCTGGCCAGGCTCGGCCTTGACGTCCTCGAAGACCTTCTCCTCGTAGTCGACCAGCGCGTCGCCGACCTTGTGCTTGGGATGCTCGACTGTGGGCATTTGGAGTTCCTCGGCTGTTCGATGGAGGCGAGCGGATGCCTAGCTGAAGCGCAAATCTTGTGCCAGCGACTTTATGCATGCCGCCGATGGCGGAGCGGTTGCTCGATAGATGCCCATATTGTTGGCATTCGTCCATTCGTCAGACGATCGCTGGGACGCGGCGTGCAGGCGTGTTGCCGGGATGGTAGGGGGAATCTGGAGGAGAGCGGGATGGCGAGACTGGCTTCGGAGACGGTATGGGCGCTGCAAGCATGCGGTGCCGCCGTGCCGGACGGCCCGAACCCGGTCCGGTCGCCGATCTCGGGCGAGACGATCGGTTCCGTGGCCTTCGGTGATGCGGCTTGCATGCGTGACGCTGTGGGGCGGGCGAGCGAGGCGTTTGCGCATTGGCGCGTGGTGCCGGCGCCTCGTCGCGGCGAGCTGGTAAGGCTGCTCGGCGAGGCACTTCGGGAGGAGAAGGAAGCGCTGGGACGGCTGGTCTCGATCGAGGCCGGGAAAATCCTGTCCGAGGGGCTGGGTGAGGTTCAGGAAATGATCGACATCTGCGACTTCGCAGTCGGTTTGTCGCGCCAGTTGCATGGGTTGGCGTTGCCGAGCGAGCGGCCCGATCACCGCATACTCGAGCAGTGGCATCCGGCGGGGGTGGTGGGCGTGATCTCGGCGTTCAACTTCCCGGTCGCGGTCTGGTCGTGGAACGCGGCGCTGGCGCTGGTGTGCGGAGACCCGGTGGTGTGGAAGCCGTCGGAGAAGACGCCGCTCTGCGGGCTGGCAGTCGACGGGCTGATGCGGCGTGCGCTGGCGCGGTTCGGGGGAGCACCTGAGGCAGTAGCGTCGGTGGTGCTGGGAGACGCCGGGGCGGGCGAGGCGCTGGTCGCGGACGCGCGGGTCGCGGTGTTGTCGGCGACCGGGTCGACGCGAATGGGGCGGGCGGTGGCGCCGGTGCTGGCCGGGCGTTTCGCGCGTGCCATCTTGGAGCTGGGCGGGAACAACGCGTCCATCGTGTGTCCGTCGGCCTCGCTGGATCTCGCGGTGCGGGCGATCGCGTTCGGGGCGATGGGGACGGCCGGGCAACGCTGCACGTCCTTGCGCCGGCTGTTCGTGCACCGTGACGTGTGGGATCCGGTGCTTGACCGGTTGGAGGCGGTCTATCGGCGGGTCGTTGTCGGCGATCCGCTCGAGGGGGGCACGCTGGTCGGACCGCTGATCGACGCGGCGGCCTTCGAGGCGATGGCGTCGGCGCTGGCGGAGGCGCGCGCGGCGGGCGGTCTGGTGGTCGGCGGAGAGCGCGTCGAGGTGCCGGGGCGACCGGGTGGAGTCTATGCGCGGCCCGCGCTGGTGCGGATGCAGCAACAGGAGGGGCCGATGCTGCGGGAGACGTTCGCGCCGATCCTGTATGTCGTGGCGGTGGGGTCGCTCGAAGAGGCGATCGGATTGCAGAACGGGGTGAAGCAGGGTCTGTCGTCGTCGATCTTCACCAACGATCTGCGCGAGGCGGAGCGGTTCCTGTCGGCGACCGGCTCGGATTGCGGCATTGCCAACGTCAACATGGGAACGTCGGGGGCGGAGATCGGCGGAGCCTTTGGTGGCGAGAAGGAAACCGGCGGCGGCCGGGAGTCGGGCTCCGATAGCTGGAAGGCCTATATGCGGCGGACGACGAGTGCGGTGAACTACGGCAGCGCCTTGCCGCTGGCGCAGGGCGTCACGTTCGACGTGTAGCCGGGGTTGCCTTTAGACGGCGGGCGGTGATCAAGTCCCGGGCAAGAACACGAATTTGGGCGGGGAAGTCTTGTTCCATCAATTGCTGACGCCGATCGGCGGCAACCTGTCGCTGTCGTTCCTGGTCGGTATCCTGCCGATCCTCACGGTGCTCGTCATGCTCGGCGTCCTGCGCCGGCCGGCGTGGCAGGCGTCGCTCGGCGGGCTGGTGATCGGGCTGGTGCTGGCAACGCTGTGCTGGCGGATGCCGGTGGGGCTAGCCCTCGACAGCGTGGCCGCCGGCATCGTGTTCGCGCTGTGGCCGGTGATGTGGATCGCGTTCAACGCGCTCATTCTCTACAACGTCTCGGTCGCGTCCGGGCGTTTCGATGCGTTCAGGGCGTGGATCCTGGAACATTTGCCGGCCGACCGACGGGTGGTGCTGATCGTCATCGGGTTCTGTTTCGGGGCGTTGCTGGAAGGGATTGCGGGCTTCGGCTCCACGATCGCGATCTCGAGCTCGCTGCTGATCCTGGTCGGCTGGACGCCGTTGGAGGCGCTGACCTACACGCTGATCTTCGACACAGCGCCCGTCGCCTATGGCGCACTCGGCATTCCGATCACGGTGCTCGGACAGGTGACGCACCAGTCTGACGTCGTGCTGGGGGCGATGGTCGGGCGGCAATTGCCGTTCCTTGCCTTTGTGCTGCCGTTCTATGTCATGGCGGTGTTCGGCGGACGGCGGTCGATCCGCGCCCTGTGGCCGTTGCTGCTGGTTGCGGGCGGCAGCTTCGCGCTGATCCAATTCAGCACGTCGAACTTCTACGACTATCGATTGACCGACGTATTCGCGTCGCTCGGCTCGCTGCTGGTCACGATCGGCTTCCTGCAGGTGTGGCGGCCGGCTCCCGACGAGCGGTTCGCCGCCAAGCTCCAGACGACGATACCGCTCGCGGTGCCCAGTTCGCTGAGTGCCGCGGCGCCGCGGCTCTCGCCCTGGCAGGGATGGATTCCCTGGATCATCGTCAGCGTGGTCGTGGTGATCTGGACGCAGCTTGGTCTCTATCTGGACGGACAACAGAAGATTCCCTGGCCGGGCCTCGACAAGGCGGTGTTCATCACGCTGTTCAACAAGCCTTATCCGGCGGTCTGGTCGTTTCAGCCGCTCGCGACCGGGACGTCCATCCTGGTCGCAAGTGTGATCGCGGCCGCGGTGTTCGGTCTTCGTCCCCGGGCCTATCTCGCGTGCGTGGCGCAGACCGTCCGGCAAATACGGCTCGCCGTGATGACGGTCTCGTTGACCATGGGACTGGCCTACCTGATGAACTACGCAGGCATGACCTACACGCTCGGTGACGCGGCGGCGCATCTGGGATTGCTGTTTGTCATTGCTTCGGCGTTCCTGGGTTGGATCGCGGTGGCGTTGTCGGGGAGCGACACGTCAGGCAACGCGCTGTTCGGCAATCTGCAAGTGGTGGCGGCGCATCAGTTGGGGCTCAACCCGATCCTGTTTGCGTCGACGAATTCGTCGGGCGGGGTGATGGGCAAGATGATCTCGCCGCAGAACATGTCGACAGGCGCCTCGGTGACGCCGCTGAAGGGTCAGGAAGGGCTGATCTTTCGGCAGACCTTCAAGCACAGCGTGGTGCTGACGTTGCTGGTCGCATTCATCACGTTGTGTCAGCAGTTTCTGTTCCCCTGGATGATCGCGCATTAGAAAGGGCGGCGCCGGCGCGAACGATGCTCTGACCGTCGTCATAGTCGTGGTCTTGGGCGCGTTACCGTTGCTGGTGACGCGCCCGTTGCCGCTGCAGGACTGGCCGAACCATGTCGCACGCATCCATGTCGTGCAAGGTTTGCTGGACGGAGATCCGTTCTGGGCACGGTTCTATCGGCTGACCGGATTCCTGATCCCGAACGCGGCGTTGGATTTGGGGCAGCTCGGTCTGTCGTCACTCGGAATGGGAGTCGGGGTGGCAGCGCAGGTTTTTCTGCTGGCGACTTACATGGCGTTCGTGGGCGGGTTGTGCGCTCTGTCGCGGGCGCTCGGCGCGTTTGATCTGAGCAAACCCGCGCTTGCCGTTCTGCTGTTCTACAGCAATCCACTGTTCTGGGGCCTGGTCAGCTACGTTCTTGGTCTTGGCGTGATGTTGGGGTTGCTGGCGGTCTGGCTTGGTTCGGAGCGCCGGGGCCGGCTGCTGATCGCGGGCGGCGGCGCGGTGGTACTGGTTTTCACCCATGCTGTTGCGGCGGCGGTCTGGCCATTGCTGCTCGGCTGCTTTGATGTGTTTCGCCGTGGCACGGTTCGCGGTCGTATGCTGGATCTGTCGTGCGTGTTGGCGCTCGTGGTTGTTGCTGGCCTGCTATGGGCGATGCCGAACGGCGCTCATGATTTCTCGATGAGCTATGCCGGTGCGCAGATCGGAGAGCAGATCTCGCACAAGCTACTGGTGTTTGCCGACCTGCTGCTCGGTGGCAGCTTGGTGCAGGATGCGAGCAGCCTTGGTGCTCTGCTCGTCTGCGCCTCGGCGGTTTGCCTGGGGCGACCGCGATTGGACGTGGCGCCGGGGCTTGCCGTTGCTGCGTCTGCGTTGCTGGCGATTGCGGCGCCGGAAAGGCTGGGCAGCGGTTCGCTGCTGGATGCGCGCCTGGCGATCCTGCCCGTTCTGCTGCTTGCTGCGGCGGTCCGGGTTCAGGTGCGGCCGCCGGCGCAACAAGCATTGATGGCAGCGGTCGTGGTGAGAACGCTGGTGCTGGCGGCCTGCTGGCAGGCGGCCGGGCTGGTTTTCCGCGACTATCGGCGACAGACGGCCAGCCTGCCGTCGGGCAGCCTGGTGATGATGGCCTACGGAACGAGATTGTCGTCGCTGACGTGGCAGCAGATCTGGTCGCCGCCGATCACCTCGATCGCGACGCAACTGGTGTTTCGCGACATCTTCATGCCGGCGATCTTCAGCAATCCGTCGGAGCAGCCGATTGCGCTGCGGCCGGCGTATCGGGCACTCGGCCAGCCCTGGAACCTGACTGACGCTTTGCACGCCAGAGAAACCGGTGCCGTCTTGCGGCGGCTTTGCGGCGAGGGTGGGTATCGAGGGATTTACCTGACGGTGCTGTATCCCGGTCATGTCGCCGTCAATCCTGTCGGCATGTCACTGTTGCGGGCGCGTCCGGATTTCCTGATTTTGGATGGGTGCCGATGACGTCACTCCATGTGCCAGCCGTGGGTGACGAGCAGTGACTGGCCGGTCATGGCGTTGCTCTCGAAACCGGCCAGGAACAGGGTCGCGGTTGCGACATCGTCGAGGGTGGTGAAGAGGCCGTCGACGGTCTGGCCCAGCATGACGTCGCGGACGACTTCCTCCTCGGTCAGACCGAGGGAGGCGGCTTGCTCGGGGATCTGGCGATCGACGAGCGGCGTGCGAACGAAGCCGGGGCAGACGAGATTGGCGCGCACGCCGTGTTCGGCGCCTTCCCTGGCGACGGTGCGGCATAGGCCGAGGAGGCCGTGCTTGGCGGTGACGTAGGGCGCCTTGAGTTTGGAGGCGACCTTGGAGTGAACCGACCCGACATAGACGATCGCGCCTTCGCCGCGGGCGTACATGTGCGGCAGGCACGCCTTGGTGGTCAGGAAGGCGCCGTCGAGGTGTACGGCGAGTAGACGTCGCCAGTCGGCGAAGGCCAGTTCGTGGACAGGGCTGATGATCTGGATGCCGGCGTTGCTGATGAGGACGTCGATGCGGCCAAATCGGTCGATGATCTTGGCGACGCCGGACTGGACATCGGTTTCGCTGGTGACGTCCATCCTGAGCGTCATGGCGAATGGGGTGGGTGTGTCGTCGAGGTCGGCGGAAACGACGTGTGCGCCTTCGCGTGTGAAGGTCTCGGCGATGGCGAACCCGATGCCGCGAGCTGCGCCGGTTACCAGGGCGACCTTATCCTTCATGAATGGGGTCTGGGGCCAAGGCCCCAGCGGGTCAAGGGCAGAGCCCTTGTCTCTCAAAGAGGTCAATAAGGACGAGATTCACGTTGAACTTGAATGCGTCGGTGTCGCGGACGGCCTCGAAGGCGCGGGAGAGCGGCCAGAGCTCGAAGGCTTCGACCTCGCCATCCTGGGCGACGGGCTGCCAGGTGTCAGGAAGGACGATGTCGTAGCAGCGGAGCACGTCGCGTCGCAGGCCTTCGGGGCGCTGCATGGCGTAGCGAATGGTGGTGACTTCGCTCGCGGTGGTGATGTCGGTCAGGCCGCACTCCTCGGCGGCTTCCTTGGCGAGGGTTTCAGCGGGCGTCAGGCCGGCGGGGACGCCGCCAGCGGCGAGATGGTCCAGCTTGCCGGGGTCGAGCAGCTTGTCGGGCGAGCGACGGGCGACCCAGAGGAAGGTCTCGCCGCCGCGTTCGACGAGCCCGTTAAGGTGCACGCCGGTGGCGGCGATACCGAAACTGGGCAGCGCGCCGCGGTCGAGGGTGGCGAGAACCGGGCCGTCTTCGATGGCTCGGACGTCGAAGGGCTCGTCGCGAAGGATGATCAGGCCGGTATCGGCGAGGCGATGCGAGGCGGCCTGCATGGCCGGCGGATCGTCGAACGCGAGCGTGTCGTCCGGCGCGGCGCGAAGCAGGTCGGACAGGAGAGCGCTCGCGGCGAGAGACGGCTCGACGTAGCCGATCAGGTGGGCACCGAGACGCAAGGGGCGGCGGTGGCCGGGCAGAGTGGTGTTATTGCAGTGCTCCACGTGGCGGCGGAAGCCGATCGCCCGGGCGCGCTTCTCAGCCATCAGGTGCGGCGTCCTTTGCAACCGGGTTGGAGGATGCCACATCGGCGGAATGACCGTTCATCGACGGGTCCCGCAGGGGGCGTTCAGTTCGCAGGCGTCGCTATCCGGGGACCACTCGTCGCCGCGCGCGCCGAGCGGGAGCCTGCGCAGCCTGCTGCCTTATCTGTGGCCACGCGACGATGTCGCAACTCGGGTTCGGGTCGTGGGCGCGCTGCTGTGTCTGATCGCGGCCAAGATTGCGACGGTGCTGGTGCCGATCGCCTATGCCCGAGCGATCGACCTGCTGTCGCCCCATGCGGGGCGGGCGCAGGTGATGGTCGTGCCGGTGGCGTTGATCCTGGCCTATGGCGGCCTGCGGATCGCGTCGGGGGCGTTTGGGGAGCTGCGCGACGCGGTGTTCGCGCGGGTCAAGCAGCGTATTGTCAGGCGGGTCGCCTTGCAGACGTTCCAGCACCTGCACGCGTTGTCGATGCGGTTTCACCTCGACCGTCAGACCGGCGGGATCAGCCGGGCGATCGAGCGCGGCCAGATCGCGATCGAGGCGATCCTGCGACTCGGGGTGTTCAACATCGTTCCGACCCTGATCGAGGCGCTGCTGGTCGCAGGGTTCATGTGGTGGAAGACCGACTGGCGGTTCGCGGTCGTGATGGTGATCGCGATCGGCAGCTATATCGGTTTCACGCTCGGCTTCACGACCTGGCGGATGAAAATCCGCCGGGCGATGAACGAGGTCGACAGCGAGGCGAGCTCGAAAGCGATCGACAGTCTGCTGAACTACGAGACGGTGAAGTATTTCGGCAACGAGGCGCATGAGGCACGGCGGTTCGACGATGCACAGGCGCGTTACGAGCGGGCGGCGGTGCGCACGCAGGTATCGCTGAACGCGCTCAACATCGGCCAGCAGGTGATCATCGCGATCGCGCTGGCCGTGGTGATGCTGATGGCGGCGCGAGGAGTGGTGTCGGGCGAGCTGTCGGTGGGCAAGTTCGTGCTGGTGAACACCTACCTGATCCAGCTTTATCAGCCGCTGAACTTTCTGGGGTTCGTCTACGGCACGTTGCGGCAGAGCTTCGTCGACGTGGAGCAGATGTTCCGGTTGCTGAAGGAGCCGCAGGAGGTGACCGATCGGCCGGGCGCCGGATCGCTCGAGGCGCATCTGTCGTCGGCGCCACCGGCACTGGTGCGGTTCGAGGGCGTGCGGTTCGGGTATCGGCCGGACCGGGAGATTCTCCGCAACGTGTCGTTTACGGTGCCAGCGGGGGGCAAGCTCGCGATCGTGGGGCCGACAGGGGCGGGCAAGTCGACGATCAGCCGGCTGCTGTTCCGCTTCTACGACGTGACCGAAGGGTCGGTGACGATCGACGGTTTTGACCTGCGGGATCTGTCGCAGTCGAGCTTGCGGGCGGCGATCGGGGTGGTGCCGCAGGACACCGTGCTGTTCAACGACACGGTTCGCTACAACATCGCCTATGGCCGGATCGGCGCGTCTCAGGACGAGATCGAGCATGCGGCGCGGCTGGCTCAGGTTCATGATTTCGTGATGTCGTTGCCCGACGGTTACGACACGCGGGTGGGCGAGCGCGGGCTGAAGCTGTCTGGCGGCGAGAAGCAACGGGTGGCGATCGCACGGACGATCCTGAAGGATCCGCGTGTGCTGATCCTCGATGAGGCGACGAGTGCGCTCGACACGGCGACGGAGCGCGAGATCGACGCGGCACTCAAGGCGGTGTCAGCGCGACGAACGACGCTGGTGATCGCGCACCGGTTGTCGACGGTCGTGGATGCGGACGACATCCTGGTGCTCGATCATGGCGAGATCGTCGAACGAGGCACGCATGCCGGGCTACTGTTGGCGGACGGGCTGTATGCCACAATGTGGCGCGTGCAGGCAGAAGCGGCCGCCGAGGAAAGTGTGGCCGTTTGAGGTGCTGCGAACCTGGGAGAGATCATGGCACATGGCGCAGATCAGGACGAGCTGCCGCAGGAACTCAGCCAGGCGGGAGAGATGGTTGACCGGCTGATTCAGCACCTGCTCGAGAAGAAGCTGCCGCCGCTGGCGATCGCGTCCGCGCTGCTGGGTGGATCGATGGGGCTGTTGACGCGGACGGTGGGGACTACGGCCTTGTTGAACGTGCTTGATCAGGCGAGGGATTCCGTTCGATCCGGAGACTTCGATCAGGTGTCGAGTTCACCGGTGTCAGGACGGGCGTAGCGAGGCCGCTTGACGAGCGCTGGCTTGACGTGACGCGAGGCGGTGTTCATAAGCCGCGACACATTTCCCACCAGGGTTCATCACATGTCGCGCCGATGCCAGATCACGGGCAAGGGTGTGCTGAGCGGTAACAACGTCAGCCACGCCAACAACAAGACACGGCGACGCTTCCTGCCGAACCTGCAGGACGCGTCGTTGATGTCGGACGCGCTCGGGGGTCAGGTGCATATGCGGCTGACGACGAACGCGCTGCGGACGATCGAGCACAATGGCGGGCTCGACGAATTTTTGATCGGAACGCCGAACCGCAACCTGCCCGAAGCGGCGCAGACGTTGAAGCGCCGGATCATACGGGCGCGCGATCGCCGGGCGGCGGCGGCACCCTCAGCCTGAATCGGCGGTCCAGGGGGCCACCCCCTGGCGGGGTTCGGGGCAGAGCCCCGTCAGACGTGGAAGCTCTCGCCGCAGCCGCAGCGGCCCTTCTCGTTAGGATTGCGGAACACAAAGCCCGAGGTCAGCGCCGCCACCTCGTAATCCATTTCGGTTCCGATCAGGAACAGCGATGCCTTGCGATCGACAAGGACGGTCACGCCGTTGTCGGTGACCGCCTCGTCACCGGGTCCCGCCGCTTCGACCCACGCCAAGTCGTAGGATAGACCGGAGCACCCCTTGGTCCCGACGGAGACGCGCAGGAGTTTGCCTTCCTGTCCCGCGCCGTAGAGCGAACGAAGCTGAACGGCCGCCGCGTCCGAGACCGACATCAACGGCGGGAGGGCCCGGCGGGGTCGCGAGGTCTCGACAGAGCTGCTCATGGCATTCTCCAGTCGTCAATACATGTTCAAGGCAAGGCGGGCGTCATCGCTCATCCGGCTGGCGTCCCAGGGCGGATCCCAGACCGTCTCCACCTCGCAGTCGATCACGCCGGGTACCGTCATCACCGCATCGCGCAACTGCACCGGCAGCTCCTGCGCGCTCGGACAACCGGGTGCGGTCAGCGTCATTTCCACCTTGACCCGGCCATCCTCGTGCAGGTCGATGGCGTAGATCAGGCCGAGCTCGTAGATGTTGACCGGGATTTCGGGGTCGAACACGGTCGCGATGGCGCCGATCACGTCATCTTCGCTGATCGCCGGCTCGGTCGCTCCGTCCGGCGTCCACGCACCCACCCTGTCTTGTGCGTTCATTGCACCACCTCCGACAGCGCCCGCTCGAGCGCCGACCAGGCCAGTGTCGCACAACGCATCCGCGACCGGAACTCGTGCACGCCTGCGAGTGCCTGGAGCTGCCCGAACTCCTCGCTCTGCGGTATCCGGCCGGTCTGAACCATGGTGGCGAACTGCCCGGACAATGCCATTGCTTCGTCCACGGTCAGCCCGCAGACCGCGTCGGCCATCAGGTCGGCCGACGCCACGCTGATCGCGCAACCCCGCGCCGTAAAGCCGACGGCCTCGATGGCGCCGTGGTCGTCCCGCCTGAGTTGCAACGTCAGCTGGTCGCCGCACATCGGGTTGTTGCCCTCGGCCTGCGCGTCGTAGCAGCGGAGCGGGCCATGAAGCGGCGCGCGGGCCCGCTGCATGATCAGATCCTGATAGAGCGTCTCGTCCACGAGCATCAGGTGAGCCTGTCGCGAACGCGTTCCAAGGTGTCGGCGAACAGGTCGATTTCCTCGATTGTCGTATAGAGAGCGAAGCTTGCCCGCGCCGTGCCCGGGACACCGAGCCGGTCCATCAACGGCTCGGCGCAGTGATGCCCCGCTCGGACGGCGATCCCGGACAGGTCCAGCAGAGTCGCGATGTCGTGCGGGTGCGCGCCTTGAACGGTGAACGAGACCACGCCGCCGCGGTCCTGTGCCGTGCCGTAGACACGCAGGCCGCGGACGGAGGCCAGACGCGCCAGCGCGTGTTCAGTGAGCGCCGCCTCGTGCGCTTCGAGCGCCTGCAAGCCGATCGACTGCACGTAGCGGACGGCAGCACCCAGGCCGATCGCCTCCAGGATCGCGGGCGTGCCCGCCTCAAACTTGTTCGGAACCGGTGCCCAGGTCGAACGGGCGAACGACACGCTCGAGATCATCTCGCCGCCGCCGAGGAACGGCGGCATCTCGTCGAGCAGCTCGCGTCGGGCCCAGAGGACACCGATGCCCGTGGGCCCGTAGAGTTTGTGGCCGGTGAAGGTGTAGAAATCGGCTCCGATCGCCTGCACGTCGACGGCGCGGTGAACCGCCGCCTGCGAGCCGTCGAACAGGACTTTCGCACCGGCCGCGTGTGCCATGACCGCGATGCGCGCCGCCGGCGTCACCGTTCCGAGCACGTTGGACATATGCGTTACCGACACCAGTCCGACCCTGCCGTCGCCAAGCAATTCCTCCAGATGGGTCAGGTCGAGCTCGCCCGCGTCGGTGATGCGGGCGACGCGTAGCTCGACGCCGTGGGCATCGCGCAGCATCTGCCAGGGAACGATGTTGGCGTGGTGCTCCATCTCCGAGATCACCACGGCCTGGCCGGCCCGCATGACGCCGCGACCGTAGCTGTGGGCGACAAGGTTGATTGCCTCGGTGCTGTTGCGGACGAACACGATCTCGTCGCTGGACGGGGCGTTGAGCAGTTCCGCGACCTCGCTGCGGGCCTGCTCGTAGGCGTCGGTGGTGCGCTCGCTCATCCAATGCAGCCCGCGATGCACGTTCGCGTACTGAGAACGCATGGCGTCCGACATCGCGTCGATCACCGCAGTTGGCTTCTGCGCGGACGCCGCGCTGTCGAGGAACACGAAGCGCTTGCCCCGGACCGTCTGATCGAGGATCGGGAAATCGGCGCGATGTGCCGACATGCCGATGCGCGCGGGCGTCAAGGCATTCATGCCGGCACCATCCCCGTGCCATTGCGCTCCCACCAGCGGCCGATGGCGCGGTCGAGCAGCAGGCGGGCCGCCTCGTGCGAAACGCCGTCGACCGCTTCGGCCAAGAACGCGCGCACCAGAATTGCGCGTGCCTCCGCCTCCGGCACGCCGCGGCTGCGTAGGTAGAAGACGTGCTCGGCATCAAGCTCGCCGACGGTTGCACCGTGCGAGCATTTCACATCGTCGGCATGAATGCGGAGCTGCGGCTTGCTGTCGATTTCAGCGTGCTCGGACAGCAGCAAGGCCTGGTTCATCTGGTAACCGTCGGTTTTCTGCGCTTCGCGCGCAACATCGATCCGTCCCTGGAATACGCCGCGGCTGTGTCCGGCGAGCACGTTCTTGACCGTCTGACGCGAGGCGCAGTTCGGGGCGACGTGCGACACGGCGGTCGTGAAATCCGCATGCTGCCGCCCGGTCAGCAACTGGGCCCCGTTCAGGTGCACGCTGGCGCGCTCCCCGAGCAGCGAGGCGTGCACCTCGGTGCGCGTCAGCGCCGCACCGAGATTGAGGCCGAAACTGTCATAGATCGCGTCCTCGGCGATTTCGACATAGGTGGTCGACAGATGCAGCGCGGTCGTCGCCTCGTCCTGCAGCCGGACATGAGTGAGCGATGCGCCGGCTCCGACGGTGATCTCGAAGACGGGGTTGTGCAGATACGTGCCGGCTCCCGATGATACTTCGATCAAGGTGAGGCGAGAGCGGGGTCCGAGCTCGAAGCAATGCCTTGGATGGAACGCGATCGGGTGCGAGTGTGGCTGAGCCTGGATCGAAACGAGCACCAAGGTGCCGCCGTCCATGTCCGCATCGAGCGTGACCCGGGCGCCATCTTCGGCCAGCATCGTGTTGAGTGCCACCAGTTGCTCGGTCTCCGGTCGAGCCAAGGTTCCAAATTGCGGGTCGCACCCGAAACTGGTGACGTGCAAGCCGCCGGGCAGCATCGACAACGAAGCCTCGAACCGGCCACCCACGAACACCAAGCGCGGGCCATCCGGGAGCTCGAGAGCGGCAAGCGCGGTGTCGGCATTCGCGCCGGCGGCCGGCGCCTCATCGAACCGCATCGTTTCCAGCGTGCGCAGGCTCGTGTAACGCCAGTCCTCATCGCGTACTGTGGGCAGGCCGACATGACGCAGCCGCCTCGCCGCCGCCTCCCGCAGCGCCGCTTCGCCGGGAAGATGCCGCCGCGACCGCTCGAAGCGCTGGAGAAACGGCTCTGCCGTCATTCCAGGTGACGGCGGCAGCAGCGTCTCGCTCATGCGGCCTCCGACAGGAATTGCGTGTAGCCCGTCCGCTCCAGCTCGAGCGCCAGGTCCGGGCCGCCGGACTGCAGGATGCGACCGTTGGCCATGACATGAACCCGGTCCGGAACCACGTATTCGAGCAGCCGCTGGTGATGGGTGATCACAAGGGCGGAGAAATCGGGGCCGCGCAACGCGTTGACCGCGTCCGCCACGACGCGCAGCGCATCGATGTCGAGCCCGCTGTCGGTCTCGTCGAGCACCGCAAAGCGCGGCCGTAGCATGGCCAACTGCAGCATCTCGTTGCGCTTCTTCTCACCGCCCGAGAACCCGACGTTCACGCTCCGCTTGAGCATGTCGTCGGCCATCGAGAGACGTCTGCACTCCGCGCGGACCGACTTGAGGAACTGGACGGTGTCCAATTCCGCCTCGCCGCGCGCGCGCCGGACTGCGTTGACCGCCGTGCGCAGGAACGTCGCGTTGTTGACCCCGGGCAATTCGAGAGGCGCCTGAAAGGCCAAGAACATGCCGGCGGCGGCGCGCGCTTCGGGTTCCATCGCCAGCAGGTCAATGCCGCCGAACCGCACCGAACCGGTGGTGACCTCGTAATCCTCCCGTCCGGCGAGCACGTAGCCGAGCGTCGACTTGCCGGAACCGTTTGGTCCCATGATGGCATGCACCTCGCCGTGTGGGACGGCGAGGTCGACACCCCGGAGGATTTCTCGCGCGGGAATGCCGGCGCGAAGTCCTGCGATCGCCAGGCCGGACTGGTCCATCGCCATCAGCCGACGCTGCCTTCGAGGCTGATCGCGAGCAGCTTCTGCGCTTCGACCGCGAACTCCATCGGCAGCTCCTTGAGCACCTCACGGCAGAACCCGTTGACGATCATGCCGACCGCCTCTTCCTCCGACAGGCCGCGCTGGCGGCAGTAGAACAGTTGATCGTCGGCGATCTTGGAGGTGGTCGCTTCGTGCTCGACCTTGGCTGTCATGTTCCGGTTCTCGATATAGGGGACGGTGTGCGCTCCGCAGCGGTCGCCGATCAGCAGGCTGTCGCATTGCGTGTGGTTGCGCGCACCCGACGCCTTCGGCTGGATGCGCACCAGCCCGCGATAGGTGTTGCTGGATTTGCCTGCCGAGATTCCCTTGGAGACGATGGTGCTTGTCGTGTTGCGGCCGAGATGGATCATCTTTGTTCCGGTATCGGCCTGCTGGTGGTTGTTGGTCACCGCGACCGAATAGAACTCGCCGGTCGAACCGTCGCCCTGCAGGATGCAGGACGGGTATTTCCAGGTGATCGCCGAGCCGGTCTCCACCTGCGTCCACGAGATTTTCGATCGCACGCCGCGGCACGCACCGCGCTTGGTGACGAAATTGTAGATGCCCCCGCGGCCTTCGCCGTCGCCCGGGTACCAGTTCTGGACCGTGCTGTATTTGATGGTGGCGTCGTCGAGTGCGACGAGCTCGACGACGGCCGCGTGGAGCTGGTTTTCGTCACGCTGCGGTGCGGTGCACCCTTCCAGATAGCTGACCGAGGCACCTTCCTCGGCAATGATCAAGGTTCGCTCGAACTGGCCGGTGTTGCGCGCATTGATCCGGAAATAGGTCGACAGCTCCATCGGGCAGCGTACGCCGCGCGGAATGAAGACGAACGACCCGTCGGTGAACACCGCCGAATTGAGCGCGGCGAAATAGTTGTCTCCCGCGGGCACGACACTGCCGAGATAGCGTCGAACCAGTTCCGGATGCTCGCGTACTGCCTCCGAGATCGGGCAGAAGATCACACCTGCCTTGGCCAGGGTTTTTCTGAAGGTGGTCGCGACCGACACGCTGTCGAAGACCGCATCGACCGCTATCTGCGGGCGGCCTGTCGCCTCGCCGTCCTCGATGTCATCGTCGGTCTGTACGCCGGCCAGGATGGCCTGCTCACGCAAAGGGATGCCAAGCTTGTCGTAGGTCCGAAGCAGCTCCGGATCGACCTCGTCGAGCGAACGCGGCCCGTCCTTCTTTTTGGGCGCCGCGTAGTAATAGGCGTCCTGATAGTCGATCGCCGGGTAGCCGAGCAGGGCCCAGGTCGGCTCGACCATCTTCAGCCAGGCAGCATACGATTTCAGCCGCCACTCGAGCAGCCATTCGGGCTCGCCCTTCTTGGCCGAGATCAGCCGGATGGTATCCTGCGACAGCCCTTTTGGAGCGAACTCCATTTCGATATCGGTTTCGAACCCGTATTTGTATCCGCCGTCGCTCAGGCTTTCGACGGCTTGCAGGGTCTCGGCTACGGCTGGCATCGCAATCCCACCTTCATCATCAAATTGTGGCTCTCGACCCTGCGGGAGCCACCGGCAAACCCAGGAAATCCGGCGTCGACGATACGTCCATGTCCTCGAGCGTGATCCGCTGGAGTGCGGAACGAACCGCGTCGTTGACCATGTCCCAGCGCCCGCGGACCGGGCAACGCCCCTCGGACTGGCACGTCCCGCTCTCGCCGTCGACGCAGGCGGTCAATGCGATCGGCCCGTCGATCGCCGCGATGACGTCGGTAATCCGCACCTCGCGGAGTGGCCGCGCCAGACGGTAGCCGCCTCGCGCGCCGCGTTGCGACGCCACCAGTCCCGCCCCGCCAAGCGCCTTGAGCACCTTTGCGACCGTCGGTTCCGGCACTCCGGTCTCGAACGCGAGGCTCGACGAGTTGGCGAGCCCCGGCTGGCGTCCCAGTCTGACCAGCACGACCACCGCGTAGTCGGAAAGACGTGACACCTTCAACATCTGACGCCTCGTGGGCTCCAATCATCATCATGGACAAGGGCAGTCCTGATTAGGGGCAGATGAGCCGGGCGCTGAAGGTCGTCAAGGGCCATGCCTGCTTGCGGCGCACCCGATTCGGACCGATCTTGAGGCGATGCCGACGCACGACCCGGAACGCGCACCCACCATCGACATGACGCTCGAAGGCGAGATGCTGGCGCCGCCGACCTTCTGGTCCAGGGCACGGGCGATCTGGCGCGTCCTGCCGCCTGGCACGATCCCGGCGCTGATGGTCATGCTGGTCCTGTTCATGGCCGCTGCCATCTTTCTGGTGGGTGTGCTGGTCGTGGCCGTTCCCGTCGTGCTGGTGCTGGCGATCATCGGCCTGCTCGTGCGCGCCAGCGCGTCGTCGCGAGGCCGCCCGCCCGTCCGCCGGTGAGCATCCTGCTGACGGGCTGCGCCGGCTTCATCGGCATGCACGCAGCGGAAGCCTTGCTTGGGAGAGGCGAGGCGATCGTCGGCGTGGACGATCTCAATTCCTACTATGACGTCGAGCTGAAAGTTGCGCGAGCGAGCCGGCTGCAGGCGCATCGTGGGTTCATGTTCCATCGCGCCGACGTCGCCGATCGCGAGGCGATGCGGCACCTCGCGGAGCGATACCCTGACATCGACCGCATCATCCATCTCGCCGCCCAGCCTGGCGTACGCCATTCGTTGGTCGATCCGTTCATCTACGTGACCGCCAATGTCATGGGGCACCTGGTCGTGCTCGAGACCGCCCGGCACCTGAAGCAGCTCCGCCACCTGGTCTATGCCAGCTCCTCGTCGGTCTACGGCGCCAATCGCACGCTGCCGTTCCGCGAAGCCGACGACGTCAGCAGCCCCGTCTCCCTATACGCGGCGACCAAGCGTGCCGGCGAACTGATGAGCGAGACATACCGTCACCTGTTCGCACTTCCGCAGACCGGGTTGCGGTTCTTCACCGTCTATGGGCCATGGGGCCGGCCCGACATGGCTGTCTATGATTTCGCCGAGCGGATCATGGCCGGCCGGCCGATCACGCTGTACGAGGGGGACGGTCTCGCGCGTGACTTCACCTATGTCGACGACATCGTGGCCGGGATCCTCCTCTGTCTCGACCGGCCGCCGCCGCCCGAGGCGCCCGCGCGCCTGCTCAACGTCGGCAATGAGCGACCCGAACCGATCGCTCGCCTGATCACGCTCCTCGAACGGGGTCTTGGCCAGGCCGCCCTCGTCGAGCGCGTTCCTCGTCCGGCGACCGACGTCGAAGCGACCTACGCCTCCATCGACGCCATTCGTTTGCTCACCGGCTACCAGCCTCTGGTCTCGCTCGACGAAGGCGTCGCCCGCTTCGTCGAGTGGTTCCGGGCCTACGACCGACGCGGCAGCGCGGCCGCTTCTGCAATCAATTCATAGGAACGGCGGCGTGCCGTCACGTCGTAGACGGCGCTGACAACCGCAATCTCATCGACGCCCAGCGCCGTCTCCAACCGGCGCAGGCGGTCCACCACCTGCTGGCCGGTGCCGACGATGGCGCGTTCGCGCAGCCGGGCGGCGCTCGCCTCCTCGGCCGGGGACAACTGTCGCGCCTCGGCGGTCTCGACCGAGACGATCGGAAGGTAGTGTCCACGATCCCGATCGAGCCGCCAGACCTCGCGCGACCGGTTGAGCCGCCAGGCGTCCGCCTCGTCGTCTGCGGCGATCGCGAACACGCAGATCGCTGCGCGCGGTGCCGGCAGCCGCTCGCTCGGCCTGAACAGAGCCTGATAGGCCCCGATCGCCTGCTCGGCGCCCAATCCGTCGCTGAAGAACCACGCAAAGCAATAAGGCAGCCCCAGCATGGCGGCGGCGCGTGCGCCCCAGTCGGAACTGCCCAGAATCCAGACTTCCGGCACCGTCGTGCCGCGCGGCTCGGCGACGACGGCATGTCCTGGGAAGGACGTGCCCAGGGTCCGCCCGTCCAGCAGTGCCATGACCTCCTGCACCTGGGTGGCGAACCGCTCGGATTGTTCGCGCACGTTCGGGTTCAGCGCGAGTGCGGTCGCCATGTCGGACCCGGGCGCGCGTCCCAGGCCCAGGTCGATGCGGCCCGGCGCGATCGCGTCCAGGACACGGAACTGCTCGGCCACCTTGAGGCTCGCGTAGTGCGGGAGCATGACGCCGGCGCTGCCGACCCTGATCCGGCTGGTGCGGGCAGCGATGGCACCGATCAGCACTTCCGGCGCGGTCCCGGCGATGCTCGCCGAGTTGTGGTGCTCGCTCACCCAATAGCGCGCGTAGCCGAGCGCCTCGGCGAGCGATGCCAGCTCCAGCGTCTCCGCAATCGATGCGGCAGGCTCGATGCCCTGCCGGATCGGGGACTGGTCGAGAACGGAAAGCTTCATGCTCGCGATATGGGCAGGCGCTCAGCCCTTTCCGAGACAGGCGAACACCAGGGCGCCCACCAGAAAACCGACCAGCGTGCCGTTGATGCGGATGAACTGAAGGTCCCGTCCGACCCTCAGCTCCAGCCGGTCCACCACCATGCGGTCGTCCCATCCGGCGACCACGCCGCCGATGAAGTCGGCAAGACGTACCCGTCCGCCCGGCAGCACCCGGACGACGCCGCTGGCGATCGCGCTGGCCACCCGCGCCCTGGTCGACGCGTCGTTCTGCAGCAGGCCTGCGAGCCGGAAGAGGGCATCGTCGACGACACGGGCCAGATGTCCGTCCGAGCGCTCCGCGTCCCGCTCCACCGCCTGGCGCAAGCGCTGCCAAACATCGCCGCCCCAGGCGGCCACCGCCCGATGGGTCAACAGCGTCTGGAGCGTTCGCCCGAACTCGACCGCGCGGGCAGGCTCGTCCTCGAACGAGGCGATCTGGGTCTCGATCCAGAGCGTCACCGCTTCGCGGATTTCCGACCCTTCGGGATCGATGTCGTCGAGCTCGCTTCGGATCGCAGTCAGGACACGGCCGGCAATCGAGCCGCCGAGCGCCCAGCCCACCAGCCGGCCGCCCTGCTCGCGCACCCGGTCGGCGATCAACGCCCGCAATTGCTCCTCCTTGGACGCCAGTGCCACCCGAAGCTGCTCGACGACGAAGCTCACCACCGCCTGGTGGCGCTGCCCCTCGACGAGCGCGCGCAGCGCACGCGCGAACAGCTTGCCCATCTCCGGGCCGTCGAAGAGGGTCGGCAGCATCGTCGCGAACAGGCGCCGCGCGCTGCCGTCCGACATCGTCCGCAGCAGACGGGGCACCGTCCGTGCGACCGTCGGCACCAGGGTTGCGCGAACGGCGTCTTCGGCCAGCAGGCGTCCCAGCTCACCCGGCAGGTCGAGCCGGCCGACCAGGCGAAGCATCTCCGGTTCGGTGAACACCTGGTTGGCGACGAAATTGCCGAGTGCCTTGCCGAGCCTGGTTTTCTCCCGCGGAATGACCGCCGTGTGCGGGATCGGCAGCCCCAACGGGCGCCGGAACAGAGCGGTGACCGCGAACCAGTCGGCGATGCCGCCGATGAAGCCCGCTCGCGTCGCCGCGCGCAGCATGTCCCACCAGGTTCCATGCGGCATCCACCGACCGCCGATCGCGACCGCCGCCATGGCGACCAGCAGACCGGTCGCGAACGAGCGGTGCCGTCTGAGACGGCGGCGCAGCATCAGGTCGTGATCGATTGGACTCATTCGTCCCCTTAGAACCAGAGCTCTGCCCTGGACCCGTCGTGCGTCAGCACGCCTAGGGCGTGACGGGCAGCGCCCCCAGACCCGCCTTACTTTACGTGATGGTGTCCAGAGGCGAAGCCTTTGGCGGGGTTCCCAGGGGCGTCGTGCGGAGTACGCTGTTCGCGTGACGCTGCCTGGCTTAACGTCGGTGCAGCGCACAAGAGGCCCGCATGCCGGACACCGAGGCCGTCCCTCTCGCCGACCGTTACGTCGCCCTTGTCGAGCAGATCGTCGCTCGCCAGGAGGACGACCCCTTCGCCAACCCCGTCATGTCCGTCGCCCTCATCGTTTCGCGCCAGCTCGACGATGGCACGCTGGACGGACCAGGCCTGGCCGCGCTGGTGCGGCATCTGCGCGACGCCGCTTTCGAGCGGCGTGCCGAACGCGTCGCCGCCTATGTCGGTCTGGTTCCTGGCTTTGACGCCGCGTCCCGGTTTGTGGCCATCGCGCAGCGTCTCGTCCGTCCGGACCCGCATGACAGCCCGATCCCGCTCGCGGCGTTTCGCGACAGCGTCGGACGCTGCCGCTTTGCCGCCGTGTTTACCGCCCATCCGACTTTCGCCTTGCCGTCCAGCCTCTATGACAGGCTTGCCGCCTGGGCGAGCGGCGACTTTCATCGGGGCGGCGAAATCTCCCATCGGCCCGGCCCGATCACGCTGGACGAGGAGTTCGAGCAGGCGGCCGCTGCCATCGCGCGCGGTCGCGATGCGCTCGACCTGCTGACCGCCGCCCTGCTCGACGTCGCACGCAGCGTCTGGCCGGGCGCCTGGCGCAGTGTCAGGCCACAACCCATCGTTCTCGCCAGCTGGGTCGGCTACGACACCGACGGCCGCAACGACATCGACTGGTACGACACGCTGCGCATGCGCCTGCGGATGAAACATCTGCAGCTTCAACGGATCCACGCCCAGGTCGCGCCGCTCGAGGCGGGAGCCAAGCTCGCCGATCGCCTTGCCGATGCCATGCAAGCGGTCGAGGGTCAGCTTGCGACGTGCCCGACAGCACCCGACCCGGAACAGGTCGCGCGGTTCGCGGCTGCCCTGATCGATGGGCGCGAAGCGGCGGTCCTTCACCCTGCCGACCTCGACGCCCTTTTCGAGGACGCCGTCCAGGCCGCTGCTCCGACCGGCCAGCTTCCGCTTGCCGTCGCCCGTGCCGGCCTGTCTTCGCACGGCCTTGGTCTGGCCCACAGCCACACCCGTCTGAACGCGACCCAGATCCACAACGTCGCGCGGCAGCGCCTCGGCATCACCGACAGTCCCGAGGACATCTCCCGCCGGCGTTCCCTGCTCGCCAGGATCAACGAGGCCCTGGACGTGGTCGAACCCGTCCCGGTCGATTTCGGCGCCCTTCTCGTCGAGCAGGTCTCCGCCGCCCGTCTGATGATGACGGTGGCGCAGATCGTCAAGCACATCGACGGCGCGTCTCCTGTGCGATTTCTGATCGCCGAGACCGAATCCGGCTACACGCTGCTCGTCGCCTTGTGGCTGGCCAAGCTGTTCGGCGTCGCCGAGCACGTCGAGATCAGCCCACTGTTCGAGACGGCGGACGCGCTGGAACGAGGCATTCGCGTCGTCGACGAGGCCGTACGATCGCCGCACTTCCAAGCCTATCTCCGAAGCACGGGACGGATGTGCCTGCAATTCGGCTATTCGGACTCCGGCCGCTATCTTGGCCAGCTCGCCGCGACCTACCAGATCGAGCGCCTGCGTCTCAAGATCGGCGAGCTCCTGGGTAAACGCGGCCTGAGCGATATCGAGGTCGTTCTGTTCGACACGCATGGCGAAAGCATCGGACGTGGCGCGCATCCCGGCTCGCTCGCCGACCGCCTTGCCTATCTCTCGCCCGCCCAGGCGCGCGCCAGCTTCGCGGCCGGCGGCATCCGCCTGCGTGAGGAGAGCGCCGTGCAGGGCGGCGACGGCTATGTCCTGTTCGGCACCGGCGCTCTCGCCAACGCCACGATCACGGCGATTGCGACCCACGTCTTCGAACCCGCGCGCGAGCTTCCCGACCCAATCTATGACGACCCCGACTTTTCCGCCGACTTCTTTGCCGCCATCGGCAGCTCGATGCAGCTCCTGGTCGAGGACCCGGGCTATGCGGCCCTCCTCGGCGCCTTCGGCCCGGCGCTGATCGACAAGACCGGCTCACGGCCCTCTGCGCGCCAAAGCGACGCGAGCGGAGCCTCGGCCCGCATCCGCCACCCGCGCGAGCTGCGCGCTATTCCCAACAACGCCATTCTCCAGCAGCTCGGCTGGTGTGCCAACACGCTGCAGGGCGTGGGTGCCGCCGCTGCCCGTCATCCGGAGGCTTTCGACCGGCTGCTCGACGACAGCCCTCGCTTCCGACGGGCACTGGACTTTGCAGCCCACGCGCTGGCCCATTCCGACCGCGACGTGCTGCGCGCGACCGTCATGCTGCTCGATCCGGGCACGTGGCTCGACCGCGCGGCACACACGCTCGAAGCCGGCCGGCGGCACGAGCTGGTCTCGGTTGCACATGGCCTTGAGCGCCTCGACCTCTGGGCGTCGACCCAGGCCATGTCGCACCGCATCGAGAACGACTACCTCCTGCTGCGCGATGCGTGGCCCGATGCGCCGCACATGCCCTGCCGCGAAATCCTGCTGCACGCGATCCGACAGGCGCTCATCGCCCGCATCTGGCTGCTCGCGGCCCGCATTCCCTACTTCGCGCCCCGCCACGGCACCACGCGCGACACGCTCGGCGACCAGATGCTGCGTCTCGAGGTGCCGGCGGCGCTGGCGCAACTGAGCCGCATCTTTCCTGCCGCACCGGACCACGCCAGCCATCTCGACTTTCACGAGCCCCGTGCCCGTCAACAGGGCGAGGCCTACGCGCGCGAGCACGAGGAGATTTTCCGGCCGATTTCCGACATGTTCGACCTCGTCCGCGAGATCGGCACGGCGATCATGCACGAGGTCGGCGCGTTTGGCTGATCCTTCAGAGCTGGCGTCATCACGATCAAGCCGCCTCCAGGAGCCGCCGCCGCCGATCGGCCTTCCCATCGACGAGCAGCAGGGCGTCTTCCGCGTCGTCGCCGCCAACCCCGGCCCAATGACGTATCACGGGACAAACACCTGGTTTGTTGAAACCGGCGACCCTGGCGGGCCGCTGGCCCTGATCGACCCGGGCCCGGACGATGATGCGCACCTCGCCGCGATCATGGCCGCCGGCGCCGGCCGCATCACCCACATACTGGTCAGTCACGCCCATGGCGACCACATCTCGCTCGCCCCGAAGCTGTCCCAAGCGCTCGGCCTGCCGATCCATGCCCATCAGGCGGTGTCACGCGCCGGCATCGACGCCGATGTGGCGATCGGCGAGGGATTTGCGGTGGGGAAATTGCGGGCGCTCCATACGCCGGGCCATGCGCTGGACCATCTCTGTTTCGGCTACGGGGACAGCCTGTTCACGGCCGACCACGTCATGGGGTGGTCCACTTCGGTGGTGCCGCCGCCTCCGGAGGGTGACGCCGGCGACTACCTCGCCAGCCTGCGCCGGCTTCTGAACCGTGACGATCAGCGCTATTTCAGCGGCCACGGACCGGTGATTACCAAGCCCGGATCGACGGTGAGCAACCTGATCGCGCAGCGGATCCGTCGCGAACGCCAGGTTGCCGATCTGGTCCGCTCGGGTGCTCGCAACGTCGACGAACTCGTGGGCAAGCTCTATCCGGCCTTGAAGGCCGGCCTCGACTTCGCGGCGCGCGCCAACATCGCCGGCCATCTGGCCCGCCTGGAACAGGAGGGAATCATCGGCGAGGGCACGGTCTCCTGGCGTCGGGAGGAACCGACGCCAGCCGCCTTCTGATGACGATCAGTAGTAGAAACGAGGACCGTAGAAGAACGGCCGGTAGAAGTATGGCCGGTAAAGGAAAGGGCGATAGGCGAGCACCGGCAGCAACGGCCGGTAAACATAGACCGGGCGGTAAGGCACCAACGGAACGAGAGGGACCGCAGCCACCGCCACTGGCACCCGTGGCCGCGCCACACGCACGGACCGATGCACGACGCGATGCGTCACGTGGCGACACGGGCAGCAGCCTGTGCCTGCCGGACCAGGCGACGCCAGCGGGCCCTGCAGGGGCCCCAGTCCATTCTGCGCGACCAGAGCCGCCGTTCCCGGCGGCGGCGCAGCAACCGTCATGGTGGAGGCCTGGGGGAGTTCCGGCGCAGCCATCGACCGCGTCACGCCGGTCGACGCCAGCAAGCCGATTGTCGTGACCGCCAACATGCGCATCCTGATGGGCACTGAACGCTCTCCTCTCCCGAGGTCCGCTTCAGGCCGATTTGGCCATGATTTCCTCGGCAATGTTCCGCGGCACCGGGTCGTAATGATGGAACTGCATCGTGAATGATGCCCGACCCTTGGTCATGCTGCGAAGGTCGGAGATGTAACCGAACATTTCCTTCAGCGGCACATGCGCCCGCACCATCACGGTCGAGCCGGAGCTTTCCTGGCTCTGGATCATGCCGCGACGCCGGTTAAGGTCGCCGACCACGTCGCCGACGTGGTCCTGCGGGGTCGTGCACTCGACGTCCATGATCGGCTCGAGAATGACGGGCGACGCCCGCTTCATGCCCTCTCGGAAACACGCCTTGGCCGCGATCTCGAATGCGAGCGCGGAACTGTCGACGTCGTGGTATTTTCCGTCGACCAGCGTGTATTTGAAGTCGACCGTCGGGAATCCGGCAAGCACGCCGGTTTCGGCTTGCACGCGAATACCCTTCTCGACCGCCGGAATGTATTCCTTCGGCACCGACCCGCCGACCACCTTGTTCTCAAACGCGATGCCTTCGTTACGCTCCTGCGGCGCGAAGATGATCTTGACCTCGGCGTACTGGCCGGAGCCGCCGGACTGTTTCTTGTGGGTGTAGGTCTCGGTGTGCGACTTCGAGATTGTCTCCCGATAAGCCACCTGCGGCGCGCCGATGTTGGCGTCGACGCCGTACTCGCGCCGCAAACGGTCGATGATGATCTCGAGATGCAGTTCGCCCATGCCGGACAGGATCGTCTCGCCGGTTTCCTGGTCGGTCTTGAGCCGAAGCGACGGGTCCTCCCCGGCGAGCTTCTGCAGGCCGAGCGTCATCTTTTCGACCGAGTCTTTGGTCCGCGGTTCGACCTTGATGTCGATGACCGGAACCGGGAAGGCCATCCGCTCCAGTACGACCGGGTCGGCGCCGTCCGCCAAGGTGTCGCCGGTGCCGGTATCCTTCAGCCCTACGAAGGCCGCGATGTCGCCGGCATGGACTTCCTTGATCTCGGCGCGCTTGTCGGCGTGCATCTGAAACATGCGTCCGATGCGCTCCTTGTGACCCTTGGTCGTGTTCTGGACCTGGTCGCCCGACTTGAGCACCCCGCGATAGACACGCACGAAGGTCAGCGTGCCGTACTTGTCGTTGATGATCTTGAAGGCGAGGCCGGCGAACTTGCCGGCCGGGTCGATCGGGATCACGCGCAGGGTGTGCTCGTCGACCTCTTCGCCCTCCGGTGGGGCCACACGGATCCCTGCGACATCGTCGGGTGCCGGCAGGTAATCCAGTACTGCATCAAGGAGCGGCTGCACGCCCTTGTTCTTGAACGCGGTTCCGCAGAGCACCGGCCGGAAGGCGCCCGAGATCGTGCCCGTCTTGATCGCTCGCTTCAGGGTGGCTGCCGAGACGTCCCCGTGCTCGAAATATTCCTCCATGCCGGCGTCGTCCACCGCGAGTGCCGTGTCGAGCAGCGTCTGCCGATGTTCGCGGGCTTTGAGGACGAGGTCCTCGGGGATGGGCTCGTCGTGGAACTTCGCTCCGAGCTCGCCGCCTTCCCAGATGATCGCCTTCATCTCGACCAGATCGACCACGCCCGCAAAATTCTCTTCCACTCCGATCGGGAGCTGCAGCGGCAACGCGACGATGTCGAGCTTCTCCTTGAGCGTGTCGAACGCGCGGTAGAAATCCGCCCCGGTCCGGTCGAGCTTGTTGATGAAGATCACCCGCGGCACGTTGTACCGGTCCGCCAGGCGCCAGTTCGTTTCGGACTGGGGCTGCACGCCGGCGACGCCCTCGATGATGAACACCGCCCCGTCGAGCACGCGCAGCGAGCGGTTCACCTCGATGTTGAAATCGATGTGGCCCGGCGTGTCGATGATGTTGATCCGATGGTCCTTCCACTCGCAGGTGACCGCGGCGGACGTGATGGTGATGCCGCGCTCGCGCTCCTGGTCCATGTAGTCGGTCGTCGTGTTGCCGTCGTGGACCTCGCCGATCTTGTGCGACACCCCGGTGTAGAACAGGATCCGCTCAGTCGTCGTGGTCTTCCCGGCGTCGATGTGCGCAGTGATGCCGATGTTGCGGATCTTGGACAGGTCGGAGTGGCCGGACACGCTATAACCTCCAGGAGAATGGACGGGCGCTCAACGAGCGCGCGGACTTGCCGGCGCGCCGGCAGCCGACCGGTCCTCACGTTCGGCCTCACATGCGTGAGCCTGCCGGTATTTGCAAGCACTTGCGGTTGTCGCACTTCGATACCAGACGAAACGGGAAGCTGCGAGCGAAGCACCCTAGTCTCGACGCATGAAAACGGGACCGTTCGCTCAGAGCCTGCGCTTCGGATTGGGCCCTCGTCCTGGCGACCGTCTGGGGGCTGACCTTCGGCATGCCCTGGTGGCCGACCTTGTCGCGACCTCGCCGGCCGGGAATGGCTCGCTGGCGAACACGTCCGATGGCCTGGCCGCGATCAAGGCCGAGCGCGAGTTGCGCCTTGCAGCAGGCGACGCCGATCCGTCGATGCCGCTGTTGGAGAACCCTGTCCGCGACATTCTGGTCGCCGACCGCCTCGACGTTTTCGCGCGCGGCCTCAGGGCGCCGATCGGCTTTCGCGAGCGCCTGACGACTTTCTGGGCGAACCACTTCAGCGTCAGCATTCGCCAGGGCCAGTGCCGATCCCTGGCCGGTGCCTTTCGACGCGAGGCGGTAGAGCCCAACGTGACCGGGCGGTTCGGCGACATGCTGCTCGCGGTCATGCGACACCCTGCCATGCTGCACTATCTGGAGAACGTGGACTCGGTCGGCCCCGACAGTCGCGCCGGACAGCGCCGCCACCGTGGCCTCAACGAGAACCTGGCCCGCGAGTGTCTCGAGCTGCATACGCTCAGCCCGGGATCCGGGTATGCTCAGTCCGACGTCACCAGCTTCGCCGCCATTCTCACCGGCTGGTCGGTTCAGCAACAAAACCTGCCCTACGGCTTCGTCTTCCGAGCCAATGCCCACCAGCCTGGCGCAAAGACGCTGCTCGGACGCTCATTTCCGGAAGGCGAGCAGGGCGGCATCGAGGCTCTCGCCTTCCTCGCTTCGCACCCCTGCACCCACGCTCATCTGGCGCGCCAGCTTGCGAGCCATTTCGGAGCCGACGAGCCGGACGCGCGCGATGTTCGACTGATCGAGGCGACACTACGCGATACCGGCGGCGACCTTCAGGCGACCTCGGTCGCCCTGCTCGACCTTCCGTCGGCTCACCGTCCGTTGACCAAGCTCCGCAGTCCCAACGACTTTGTCCTCGGCGCCTTCCGCGCGCTTGCCCTGCCACCCGGGCCGCATCCCAACGGCCCTGACCTGCTTGCCTATCTGGGCCAGCCGATCTTCGAGGCGCCACTCCCCAACGGCTGGCCAGACCGGGCTGCCGACTGGTCCGGCCCGCTTCCGATCGTCCGACGCGTCGATGTCGCGGCCATCCTGGCGGCCCACGCGGCGCCGGACACCGATCCACCCACCGTTGCCCACGCCAGCCTCGGCCCGCTGCTGCGCCCGGAGACCGCGGCCAGCATGGCGCAGGCCGGCTCCCGGCGGGAGGCGCTTGCCCTCCTGCTCGCCAGTGCTGAATTCCAGAGGCGCTGACATGATCCCGACATTGACCAGGCGTGCGGCACTCCTCGGCCTCGCCGGCGGAGTCTCGCTGGGCCGCAGCGCGCTCGCGTTGGCTCCGGCTCCGTCCGACAAGCGCGTCGTCATCATCATACTGCGTGGTGCGATGGACGGAATGGGCGCGGTCGTGCCTTACGGCGACCCGGCCCTGCTTGGCCTGCGCGCAGACCTGATGTCAGAGCAGTCTCCAGGATCTGGTGGCCTCCAAGATCTGGGTGGTTTCTACGGCCTGCACCCCTCGCTTGCAGTGCTGCACGGCCTCTACAAGGCGGGCGAGATGCTTCCTGTCCACGCGGTCGCGGGGCACTATCGAAGCCGCAGCCATTTCGAGGCCCAGGATTACCTCGAGAGCGGCGCCGACCAGCGCCTCTCGAGCGGCTGGCTCAATCGCGTGGTCGGCATCCTGCCGGCGCGTGGCCGCGAGCACGAAGCGGTCACGCTGGGCGTGGATACGCCACTCATCGCCAGGGGACCGGCCGAGATCGGCTCCTGGGCACCAAGCCACGCGCCAGGCGCCGACGACGCCCTGCTCGCCAAGGTCGTGGCGCTCAACGATCATGATCCCATTCTATACCCGGCGCTGATCGAAGGCGTCGCGGAGCGGCGTTTCGCGCAAGCAACAGTCGCTTCGTCCCTGAGCGGCCAGGATCGTCGCCACCCGTTCATCGTCCTTGCCGAGGCGGCCGGACAGCTTCTGGCGGCGTCCGACGGCCCTCGTATTGCCGCCCTCGAGCTCGGCGGCTGGGACACCCATCAGAACCAGCGACGTCAGCTCGCCAGCGCATTGTCCGAACTCGACGGAGGCATTGCGGCACTGCACCGGGCGCTCGGCCCGGCCTGGCGCGACACCGCGATCCTCACGCTGACGGAATTCGGCCGCACCGCACGCGCCAATGGCACCGGCGGGACCGACCACGGCACCGGCACGGTCGCCTTCCTCGCCGGCGGCTCGGTCAACGGCGGCCGTGTGCTCTCCGACTGGCCGGGCCTGGGCGCGGGCCGCCTGCTTGACGACCGCGACCTGCAGCCCACCCGTGACGTTCGCAGTCTCGCCAAAGGCCTGCTGGCCGTTCAGCTTGGCCTCGGTCGCAGCGCCCTCGAGCGTGTCTTCCCGCAAAGCCGAGAGGTCGAGGCGCAAGCCGGACTGTTCCGCGCCTCAATGTGAGAGGAGCACTGGACGCAAGCCGATCAGTCATCAAAAGTTAGGGCGTGCTGATGGAAAGGGGATTTCATGCAACGTCGGTCGATGCTGTGTCTCTGCAGGAACGTCGTCTTGACCGTCCCTGTGATCGCCACCGGTGTGAGGGTAAGGGGATCGTTGGCCGACGACAGGGTCTCCGCAGGAGACCGGGCGTTTATCGCGAAGGTCTCGCAGGGCGGCATGTTCGAGGTCGAGGCAAGCCAGGTGGCGACCCGGAAAGCGCGCGCCCAAAACGTGATCGATGTCGGCGTGACCGAGGTTCACGACCACCAGCTCGTCGGGACCAAGCTGTCGTCGATCGCAGCCTCGCTCGGAATTTCGTTCCCGGCGACACTTAACCCGAGCTTCCAGAGACGGCTCGATCGCCTGAACGGGCTATCGGGCGCAGCGTTCGACCGCGCCTATATCGAAGAGATGGATGCGATCCACGCGATCGACGTGCTGGCTTTTGCCGACGAGGCCCGATCAGGACAGAACGGTGCTTTGAAAGCGTTTGCCGCGGAGACGGTCCTGATTGTCAGGCGGCACATTGGCGCTCTGCACGCTGTCCCCGTTCCCGCCTAGCCTCCCGGTCAGCCTAGACGTGCTTCAGTCTTGCTGCTCGAGCCAGGGCGTTCCAGCCGGAAGGTGATCCGCTCCATCGTCAAGGACGTCGATGTCGAGGTCTCCGGGCGCAGGCAGCTCCGGGTCATTGATGCCAGCGGCCATGCGTCGCGGCAGACTCATGAAATCCGGGGTGAGCTCTCCGAAGCCGAGAACCTGGAGTCCGGACCCCTCGTTGCGGCGCGGCATGTCATGCCTGGGGACGATCTCACGCTCGGCCGGACGCTCGCGATCGGATTTGCGGGCAGACGGCGCACTGCGCGCCGCCTCGGTTCTTGGACGGTCGCGAGTTGGATTATCCGGTCGTTCGGCCGCCGCTTTCTGCGGTCGGGGCGCCGGGCTCCCACG
>CAXTSH010000012.1:0-12141 GCA_964246925.1 uncultured Acetobacteraceae bacterium | reverse complement strand
GATTATCCGGTCGTTCGGCCGCCGCTTTCTGCGGTCGGGGCGCCGGGCTCCCACGGCCGCGGCGACGCTTGCGTCCGTCGATCTCCGACCAGCTGGCCGTCTCGACGTCCGGAACGGCCATGCGAGGGATTGGGGCGCCGGTCAGCTTTTCGATCGCAGCGACGAACAAGCGATCGTCCGGCGCAGCGATGGTGTAGGCATGGCCCGTACGGCCGGCGCGGCCGGTGCGGCCGATCCGGTGGACGTAATCCTCGGCATGGATCGGCACGTCGAAGTTGAAGACGTGACTGAGACCGCCGATGTCGATCCCGCGAGCAGCCACGTCGCTGCAGACCAGCAGGCGGACATCGCCGGCCTTGAAGCCTTCCAGCGTGGCGAAGCGCACGGGTTGCGCAAGGTCGCCGTGGAGGGCGCCGGCAGAGAAACCATGCTTGACGAGCGATTTGGCAAGGATGTCGACGTCGCGCTTGCGGTTGCAGAAGATAAGTGCGTTCTGCACGTCCTGAGTGTTGAGCAGCGAGCGAAGCGCACGGCGTTTTTCGCTCTCCTCGACCAGTGCCAAGCCGGCTTCGATGGTGGTGGCGACGGTCGCCGCGCGTGACACGGTGATGAGCTTGGGGTTCTTGAGGAAAGCGTCCGACAACCGCTTGATCTCTGGCGCCATGGTCGCGGAGAAGAACAGGGTCTGGCGTTGCGGGGCGACCAGGGAGGCGATCCGCTCGACGTCGGGGATGAAGCCCATGTCGAGCATGCGGTCAGCCTCGTCGATGACGAGGACGCGCGTGTCGTTGAGCAAAAGGCCGCCGCGCTCGAACAGGTCGAGCAGTCGGCCCGGCGTGGCGATGAGCACATCGACGCCGCGGGCGAGCGCTTCCTTCTGGTCGGCCATGCTCTCGCCGCCGATCAGAAGCGCGTGGTTCAACTTCAGGTGGCGCCCGTAATCCATGAAGTTCTCGGCGACCTGAAGTGCCAGTTCGCGCGTGGGTTCCAGGATCAGGCTGCGCGGCATGCGGGCGCGGGCGCGGGATCCCGACAGAATGTCAAGCAGCGGGAGCGTGAAACCTGCCGTTTTGCCGGTGCCGGTCTGGGCGACCCCGAGCACATCTCGGCCCATCAGGACGTAGGGTATCGCCTGTTCCTGAATAGGCGTTGGATAGAGGTAGCCCTTATCCTCGACGGCGCGGACGATTTCTTCCGAAAGTCCAAGGTCCGCGAAGCGCACTCTAGGCGCCTCCAGGTCGTCGGTCTTCTCGTCAATCCCCTGGTTACCATCAAGAGCAGCCGGATCGTCGCTTGGCACCGGAGAGGGCTGAGAGGCTTCCGACAATGTCAGTTCGGATGCGACGATATCCCCGGCGGCGGCACCGGAGACGTGAATGGGGTGGTCGGGCTGAGGTTCGTCCGAGGATGATAGGGCGCGCGTGTCGTTCAACATACTCTCAATTTCAGCGACGCGGCGGATCGATCGGTCGACATGTCGGGCGCACAAGGTCTGCTGGCGTTCCGGAGGAGGACGAGCGGCCTCGTCGCAGCTTTGAACCGGTCGACCCCGACGCAGCGGATATCTTCATGATGGTGTGGAAAGTCAAGCTTGGCGGGTCAGACCCGCGAGGCAACCCGGCCTGGGTTGGCCCGTATTGTCGGCGCCCGAAACGACCGCGAGTGCAGAATGTCCTATGTTCCTCTCGATATTGGCGACTACGGACTGATCGGGGACTGCCGAAGCTGTGCGCTCGTCGGTCGAAACGGCTCGGTCGACTGGTTGTGCTGGCCGCGTTTCGACAGCCCGGCATGCTTCGCGGCATTGCTTGGAAGCGACGACAACGGACGGTGGTCGATCGCGCCTGCCGATCCGCACGTGAGCGTCGCGCGCCGCTATCGCGATGATGGCATGGTGCTGGAGACGGTGTTCGAGACCAGGACGGGGTCAGTGGCACTGATCGATTTCATGGCGATCGGTGCGGAGGACCCGACGCTGGTGCGCATCGTCGAGGCAAGGCGCGGGCACGTGCCCATGGTCATGGAACTGGCTCTTCGGTTCGACTATGGCAGCGCGATCCCGTGGGTGACGCGTCTCGGCGACGGCGAAGGCGTGGTCGCCATCGCGGGACCCGCGCTGGTCGCGCTGCACGGGGGTGTCAAGCTGCACGGCCGCCGAATGCGGACGATGGCAAACTTCACCGTCAGCGAGGGGGGGCAGACGGCATTCACGCTGTCGTGGCGGGCGTCCCACAGGCCAGCGCCGAGTTCGATCGACGCGAACGAGGCGCTCCGCAAGACTGAGTCGTTCTGGCGGGAATGGGCGGAGCGTTCGGGGCTTGCGGGACGCTACGCCGGGGCGGTGCGCCGGTCGCTGTTGACGCTGAAAGCGCTGACCTTCGATGAGACGGGCGGGATTGTGGCGGCGGCCACGACGTCGCTGCCGGAGCAGCTCGGCGGCGCGAGGAACTGGGACTACCGGTTCTGCTGGCTGCGGGACGCGACGCTCACGCTCTACGCCCTGATGAGGGGCAGCTACTACGACGAGGCGCGTGCATGGCGCGACTGGCTGCATCGCTCGGTCGCGGGAAGTCCGGACCAAATTCAGATCATGTACGGGATTGCCGGCGAGCGGCAGCTCCTGGAGTGGGAGGTGCCTTGGCTCTCGGGTTATCAGGGTGCGGCGCCGGTGCGGATCGGCAACGCGGCCTCCGGGCAGTTGCAGCTCGACGTCTACGGGGAGGTGATGGGGGCGCTGCACCAGGCCCGGATCGGCAATCTTCGCGATCCCAAGGCGGGATGGGCGTTGCAGCGCGGCCTGATGGAGCATCTCGAAGCAATCTGGTCGCAGCCGGACGAGGGCATGTGGGAAGTCCGCGGCGGTGCCAAGCATTTCGTCGCGTCCAAGGCGTTCTGCTGGATGGCGTTCGACCGGTCGATCGAGGATGCGGAGCGGTTCCATCTTCCTGGACCCGTCGAACGCTGGAAGGAGATCCGTCAGCGAATCCACGACGAGGTCTGCACGCAGGGGTTTTCGCGCGAGAAGAACAGCTTCAAGCAGAGCTATGAGAGCGACGGGTTGGACGCGAGCCTGTTGCTTCTGCCGGCAATCGGGTTTCTGCCGGCCGACGATCCCCGGATCGTCGGCACGATCGAGGCGGTCGAGCGTGAGCTGCTGCAGGACGGGTTCGTCCTGCGCTACCGGACGGAGGCAGGCGTCGACGGGTTGAGCGGGCGCGAGGGTGCGTTCCTGGCCTGCTCGTTCTGGCTTGCCGACGCCTATGCCATGCAAGGCAGGACGGACAAGGCGCGGGATCTGTTCGAGCGTCTATTGACGCTGCGCAATGATCTCGGGTTGTTTTCGGAGGAATACGACCCGGCGGCCAAGCGGATGGTAGGTAATTTTCCGCAGGCGTTCTCGCATACCGCGATGATCAGCACGGCAGCGCGGCTCGGCGATAACGGAGGAGGGCAGGCCGAACCGCGCGGCTGAATAGCTGCCTCCGCCACTAAGCGGCGAAATGTCCGAGGGAGGCGATCACAACCGTCGTGATACCCAATGCGAGCTTGGTGGTCACCAGCGAGCGCACCGCTTCCAGCATCTGCGCCTGGGGGCGGATCGCGCGACGCAGCCGCCGGTAGGGGCCGAAGAAGACCCAGAAGAAGACGGCCGCCATCAGAATGGCAATCGCCTGCATGGCATTCACATACCAGGGTGCGTGAGCAAAACCGCCTTCCTTGCCGACCATCATCGCCCAGCCGGTCAGCAGCGAGAGCGGCATGACGTGCCACACGATGCGGAAGAAGCGTCGCAAGGTCTGAAGATGTACGCTCATCCTTGGCGTGGCATCGAGCAGCCCGAGGCTGGGGCGCAAGACGAACAGAGCATAGGCCATGCCGCCGAGCCAGGCGGCCATGGCAAGAAGATGCACCGCGAGGATGACGCCCCAGATGGCGGCCGAAATGTCCAGGTTCTGCGGCATGGTCATCGTAGGATCTCCGGTGGGACGGCGCGTGCGTGCCATACGTCCAACCGCCGGCTGCGGTCCACGTTCGGCGAAACGGGGAGCGAGGCGCATGGAGCTGGAGCTGTTGACACCGGAGGAAATGGCGGAGGCGGACCGACTGGCGGCGCACACCGTGCCGTCGATGACCCTGATGGAGAATGCGGGGCGTGCGGTGGCGCGCGAGGCTGCCCGCGCATACGCCCCGTGCCGGGTGATCGTGCTGGCGGGGCCGGGCAACAATGGCGGCGACGGCTACGTGGCGGCTCGCCTGCTGGCGGAGCGCGGGTGGCCGGTGGCGGTCGCATCGTTGACGCCGCCGCGGGCGGGCAGCGACGCGGCGGCGGCGGCGGCGCGGTGGCGCGGCCCCAACGTCGCGTTTCGGCCTGCGGAGGTCGAGCGGGCGGATCTGGTGATCGATGCGCTGTTTGGCGCGGGACTGACGCGGGCGCTGGAGGCTGAGGTGAGCGACGTGCTGGCCCGCGCCCGGCGTGTGCTCGCGGTCGACGTGCCGAGCGGTGTCGACGGAGCGACGGGTGCCGCGCGCGGCGCCGTTCGCGCCGCCGAGGCAACGGTGACGTTCGTGCGGCTCAAGCCGGGGCACCTCCTGTATCCAGGGCGTGACTTGTGCGGGAGGATGGTCCTGGCGCCGATTGGGATGCCACCCTGGCTGCTGGACAGGATCAAAAGACACGCGACGCTTTGGCGCAACGAGCCGGGCTTGTGGCGGATCCGTACGGCGGCACCGGCAGATCACAAATATTCCAGGGGCACGGTCAGTGTCGTTGGAGGTGCGGCGATGGGAGGTGCCGCGCGACTGGCAGCGCACGCGGCGCGCAGGGCGGGTGCCGGCCTGGTGCGGGTGGCGGCACTCTGGGGTGCGGCGTCGTTCGTCGGTTGCGAGCCAGGTCTGATCGTCGACGAGGGGCCGCTCGCCTCCATGCTGGAAGACGGGAGGCGGCGGGTCTGGGTCTGCGGGTCCGGGCTGAGGCCGGATGAGGCAGATGCCTGCCTGGCAGACCTGATCCGGGTTGGGAAAATGGTGGTCGTCGACGGAGGGGCGCTGACATCGTGCGCGGGCGCACCTGACAAGCTGCGCGGGGCTGCGGTGCTGACACCGCACGCCGGTGAGTTCGCTCTCGTCTTTGGTGCTCCTGGCGCGGACCGGTTGAAGGCGGCTCGGACGGCCGCGCGGGTGACCGGTGCGGTCGTGGTACTGAAGGGTGCCGACACCATCGTGGCGGCAGCTGACGGGAGGGCGACGATCAATGCGCATGCGACGGCGGCGCTCGCGACCGCAGGAACCGGCGACACCCTCGCCGGGATCGTGGGCGCGATGCTGGCCAGCGGGATGGCAGCATTCGAGGCGGCTTCGGCTGCGGTCTGGCTGCATGGCGAGGCGGGGCGGCTCGCGGGTGACGGCTTGATCGCTGAGGATCTGGCTGATCGTCTGCCCGAGGCTTGTGCGAACGCCCGAGCGGCTTGATGGCTGATCGCCGCTGACGTAAGGCAGGTCGTGGTGCGGCCGCGGGCGTGGTGAAATGGTAGACACGCCAGATTTAGGTTCTGGTGGCGCAAGTCGTGGGGGTTCAAGTCCCTCCGCCCGCACCAGGTGCGACCACCCCGTCGATGTTGGAAGGCTTCCGTGATGCAGGTTACCGAGACGATCTCAGACGGTCTGCGACGCGGGTTTTCCGTCGTGGTCCCTGCCGAAGAGCTGGCGGGGCGTCGCGACAAGCGGCTGGCGGAACTGGGCCAAGGTCTGAAGCTGCCCGGCTTCCGTCCCGGCAAGGTACCGATGTCGGTCGTACGTCAACGTTTCGGAACTGCCGTGCAGGCGGAGGTGGTCGAGCAGAGCGTCAGTGCCGCGACCGAACGGCTGCTGGAGGATCGCGGCTTGAGGCCGGCGACCCAGCCCAAGGTCGACCTGCAAGGCGGGGGCGGGGGCTCGGACCTCGCGTTCACCGTGGAAATGGAGCTGTTGCCGGAGATCACGGTGCCGGACCTGCGCGGGCTTTCACTCACCCGGTTGGTGGCGGTTCCGGGCGAGGACAAGGTCGAGGCCGCGTTGGCGGAGTTTGCCAGGCGCAACGCGACCCTGGAGGATTTCGAGGAGGTGAGGCCGGCGGCGCCGGGGGACATTCTGGTCATCGACTTCACCGGGCGGGTCGACGGGTCGGCATTCGAGGGCGGGGCTGCGACCGACACGCCGGTCGAGGTCGGGGGCGAGGGTTTCGTGCCGGGTTTCACCGAGCAGCTCGCGGGCTTGTCGCCTGGCGAGACCCGGACGATCGAGGTCACGTTCCCGGAGAGGTATCACGCGTCGGAGCTCGCCGGGAAGCAGGCCCAGTTCGAGGTCGATGCGAAGGCGCTCAAGCGTCGCGTGTTGCCGGCGATTGACGATGCGCTCGCCAAGCGCGCCGGCTTCGAGGAGATCAGCCGGATGCGCGATGCCGTGCGCGAGAACATCAACGCCGAGTATCGTCAGATTTCGCGGCTGCGGATCAAGCGCGAGTTGCTGGACGCCTTGGCGGAACGCACGGACTTCGAGGCGCCGGCGTCCATGGTGGACGCCGAATTCGGTCAGATCTGGAGACGGATCGAGGCCGATCGAGCGGCCGGCCGGCTCGACGAGGAGGACCGCGAGAAGCCCGAGGATGCCCTGCGGGTGGATTATCGCGGTATCGCCGAGCGGCGGGTCAAGCTTGGTCTGCTGCTCGCGGAGGTGGGCCGGCTCAACGGCATTGAGGTCGGTCAGGACGAACTGTTCCGGGCGATGCGGGCAGAGGCGGCACGCTACCCTGGACAGGAGCAGCAACTGATGGAGTTCTTCCGCTCCAGTCCCGAGGCATCGAACGTGGTGCGCGGGCCGGTCTTCGAGAACAAGGTGGTCGACTACGTGCTGGAGATGGCTCAGGTGGCTGAGCGAGAGGTTTCCCCCGAGGAACTCGCCGCGATGACGGATGAGTTAGGTTGAGCGATCCTTCGAGGGGGCTCGCAAACGGGGTCTCTCGATCTATGTTGGAGGACGGTCAGGCGGTATTGGGTCCGTTCCAGGGCGGGGTAAGGCAATGAGAGACCGCGATCCGGTCGAAGTTTACAACAACGCCCTCGTTCCGATGGTGGTAGAGCAGACGTCGCGCGGCGAGCGTGCCTTCGACATCTATTCGCGACTGCTTCAGGAGCGGATTATCTTCTTGACCGGACCGGTCTACGACCAGATCGCGGCCTTGATATCGGCGCAATTGTTGTTTCTTGAGAGCGTCAATCCGTCCAAGGAGATATCCTTCTACATCAACAGCCCCGGCGGTGTGGTCTCCGCCGGCTTGGCCATCTACGACACCATGCAGTATATCCGCAGCCCGGTCAGCACGGTCTGCATCGGGCAGGCGGCATCGATGGGGTCGCTGTTGCTGGCTGCTGGCGAAAAGGGCAAGCGTTACGCGCTGCCAAACGCCCGGATCATGGTGCACCAGCCCTCGGGCGGGGCCCAGGGTCAGGCAAGCGACATCGAAATCCAGGCCCGTGAAATCCTGTACCTTCGCCGGCGGCTGAACGAGATCTATGAGGTCCATACGGGACGAACGTTGGAACAGATCGAGCAGAAGCTCGATCGGGACACCTACATGTCGGCCGAGGAGGCGATGGGCTTCGGGTTGCTCGACGAGGTCGTGCAGAAGAAGTCCGGCGGTGCGGAGGATGACCAGCGCCGCTGAGCGGCAGACTTGCGTCGTCTGCTCGCCTGCTCGGTGAAGGGAGGCGATCCCGTGGCGGGATCGTCTTGCCAGCCGGTAGCGCCACAGGCAGCATGCGGCGCTGATCGTCTCGATTGGCGCCCGAGGGCCCGGCGTCGGCCGGGGCAGGAGTGACGATGAGCAAGGCAGGAGACTCCAAGAACACACTCTACTGCTCGTTCTGCGGCAAGTCGCAGCACGAGGTCCGCAAGCTCATCGCAGGGCCGACCGTCTTCATCTGCGACGAATGCGTCGAACTCTGCATGGACATCATCCGTGAGGAGCACAAG
Source organism: uncultured Acetobacteraceae bacterium (assembly GCA_964246925.1). Taxonomy (GTDB): domain Bacteria; phylum Pseudomonadota; class Alphaproteobacteria; order Acetobacterales; family Acetobacteraceae; genus CAXTPV01. The sequence continues at coordinate 4,134 of CAXTSH010000012.1, read as the reverse complement.
ACCCACCTGGTCAAGAGCCGCGACGGGGTGCCGACGCCCAAGGAGATCTGCAAGGTTCTCGACGACTACGTCATCGGCCAGAGCCATGCGAAGAAGGTGCTCTCGGTGGCGGTGCACAATCACTACAAGCGGCTGGCTCACGGGCAGAAGAACAACGACGTCGAAATCGCCAAATCGAACATCATGCTGGTGGGGCCGACCGGCTCGGGGAAGACGCTGCTGGCGCAGACATTGGCCCGCATCCTTGACGTGCCGTTCACGATGGCGGACGCCACGACGCTGACCGAGGCAGGCTATGTCGGCGAGGACGTCGAGAACATCATCCTCAAGCTGCTGCAGGCGGCCGATTACAACGTCGAGCGGGCGCAGCGTGGTATCGTCTATATCGACGAGGTCGACAAGATCAGCCGCAAGTCGGACAACCCGTCCATCACCCGTGACGTCTCGGGCGAGGGAGTGCAGCAGGCACTGCTGAAGATCATGGAGGGGACCGTCGCGTCGGTGCCTCCCCAGGGCGGCCGGAAGCATCCGCAGCAGGAATTTCTTCAGGTCGACACCACCAACATCCTGTTTATCTGCGGTGGCGCATTCGCCGGGCTCGAGAAGATCATCAGCGCTCGCGGGAAGGGTTCCGGGGTCGGGTTCGGCGCTGATGTGCGTGGTCCGGACGAGCGGCGGACAGGGGCGATCCTGCATGAGGTCGAGCCTGAGGATCTGCTGAAGTTCGGACTGATCCCGGAGTTCATCGGCCGCCTGCCCGTCGTCGCCACGCTGGAAGACCTGGACGAGGCGGCGTTGATCGAGATTTTGACCAAGCCGCGCAACGCCCTTTCCAAGCAGTATGCGCGGCTGTTCGAGATGGAGGGCGTGAAGCTCTCGTTTACCGAAGATGCACTGAAGTCGGTCGCGGTTCGGGCCATCGCCCGTCGGACCGGGGCTCGCGGATTGCGTTCCATCCTCGAAGCGGTTCTGTTGCCGACCATGTTCGATCTGCCCGGCCTGGAGGGTGTCGACGAGGTGGTGGTCAATCGCGACGCCGCGGAGAGCCGGGCTCAGCCGGTTCTGGTGTATGGCAAGGAGCGAGCAGCCGAGCACTCCGCCTGACCGAGCGGCCACCTTGCCTTGCGGGCAGGTGGCGCCGATATCAACCATCGCAGGGTTGAGGGCCACGTCGGCTTCGGATCCGGGTGCAGCGTGCCGTCCGTCGGGCGCTTGGCATCGAACGACTGTCCATTCAGGAGGTCACCAATGACCGACTCTCAAGAGTCACAGGAAGAGAGCGTGCCGGGACCCGAGGTTCTGGCCGTGCTTCCACTTCGCGACATCGTCGTCTTTCCGCACATGATCGTCCCGCTGTTCGTCGGCCGTGAAAAGTCGGTCAGGGCGCTGGAAGCGGTCACGAAGGATGACCGGCAGATCCTGCTGGTCGCGCAGAAGAACGCGGCCCAGGACGATCCTTCGTCGGACGACATCTATCGGGCCGGAACAGTGTCGACGATCCTGCAGTTGCTCAAGCTGCCGGACGGGACGGTGAAGGTCCTGGTCGAAGGTCAGCGGCGGGCGCGGATCACCGAGTTCCGGGAGACGGAAAGCCACTTTGAGGCGGAGATCGCCCCACTTCCGGAGGTGGGCAGCGATGACGCCCCCGAGATCGAGGCGCTTGGGCGCACGGTGGTGTCGCAGTTCGAGCAGTATATCAAGTTGAACAAGAAAATCGCGCCTGAGGTGCTGGTCTCGCTGAACCAGATCGAGGAGCCGAGCAAGCTCGCCGACACCATCGCGAGCCACCTGTCGCTCAAGATCGCGGAGAAGCAGGAGCTGCTGGAGACCGAGAAGGTCGCTGAGCGGCTGGAGCGGGTCTTTGCGCACATGGAGGCCGAAATCGGCGTACTCCAGGTCGAGAAGCGGATACGCAACCGCGTCAAGCGGCAGATGGAGAAGACACAGCGCGAGTACTACCTCAACGAGCAGCTCAAGGCGATCCAGAAGGAACTTGGCGAGGGCGAGGACGGCAAGGACGAGACGTCAGAACTCGAGGATCGCATCAAGTCGACCAAGCTGTCGAAGGAAGCTCGCGACAAGGCTCTGGGCGAGCTGAAGAAGCTGCGTACGATGAGCCCGATGAGTGCCGAAAGTACGGTGGTCAGGAACTATCTCGACTGGATCCTGTCGATTCCTTGGAAGAAGCGGACGAAGGTGCGCAACGACGTCGAGGAGGCGGAGAAGTCTCTGGATGTCGACCATTACGGGCTGGAGAAGGTCAAGGAGCGGATCCTCGAATATCTTGCGGTGCAGTCCCGGTCGAACAAGCTGAAAGGACCGATCCTCTGCCTCGTCGGACCGCCGGGTGTGGGCAAGACGTCGCTCGGCAAGTCGATCGCGAAGGCGACGGGACGGAACTTTGTTCGCATGTCGCTGGGTGGCGTTCGTGACGAGGCCGAGATACGCGGGCACCGCCGGACCTATATCGGGTCGATGCCGGGCAAGATCGTGCAGGGGATGCGCAAGGCCAAGAGCTCGAACCCGCTGTTCCTGCTCGACGAGATCGACAAGCTGGGAGCGGATTGGCGGGGTGATCCGTCCTCGGCGCTGCTCGAAGTACTCGATCCGGAGCAGAACGGGACCTTTGCCGACCACTATCTGGAGGTCGATTATGACCTCTCGGACGTCATGTTCATCACGACTGCCAACAGCCTGCACATGCCGCAACCGTTGCTGGATCGGATGGAGATCATCCGCATACCTGGCTATACGGAGGACGAGAAGGTCGAGATTGCCCAGCGGCACCTGATCGCCAAGCAGGGCGAGGCCAACAGCCTCAAGCCTGGCGAATGGTCGATCACCGAGGATGCGTTGCGCGAGCTGATCCGGACGTATACCCGCGAGGCCGGCGTCCGCAATCTGGAGCGCGAGATCGCCAACCTGGCACGCAAGGCGGTCAAGGAGATCGTGACCGGCAAGTCGAGGCAGGTTGCGATCACGGGCCAGAACGTAGGCAGCTATGCCGGCATTCCGCGCTTCCGCTATGGGGAGACGGAGTCCGAGGACATGGTGGGAGTCGTCACCGGGCTGGCCTGGACCGAGGTCGGCGGCGAAATCCTGACGATCGAGAGCGTGATGGTGCCCGGCAAGGGTGCGATCAAGCATACGGGCAAGCTTGGCGATGTGATGCAGGAGAGCGTCACGGCAGCGCTGAGCTACGTGCGGTCGCGATCGACGTCTTTCGGGATCAAGCCGACGATCTTCGAGCGGCGGGATCTTCACGTGCACGTACCGGAGGGGGCGACGCCGAAGGACGGTCCGTCAGCGGGTATTGCGATGGCAACCTCACTGGTCTCGGTGCTGACCGGAATACCGGTGCGACGCGACATCGCGATGACCGGCGAGATCACGTTGCGCGGGCGAGTGTTGCCGATCGGCGGGTTGAAGGAAAAGCTGCTTGCGGCACTGCGCGCTGGTATCGGCACGGTGCTGTTCCCGAAGGACAATGAGAAGGATCTGGCGGACATTCCAGACAACGTGAAGAAGCTGATGCGACTGGTTCCCGTGGCTCATGTGGACGACGTCATCGAACAGGCGCTGATCCGCAAGCCGGAGCCGATCGAATGGGAGGAGCCTGCGGAGCCGGTTAGCGCCCCGGCCGTGGCGGATACGACCAATGCATTGACGCACTGATTGGAGGTTTCAAGCCGCCTGGAGCTTCGTTGAGGCGCTGGAAGCGCGACTTCTAGTCTCGGCCGGCGGGGAGGCGGGGCGATGGACAAGCCATTGAACAAGGCGGAACTGGTCGCCACCGTCGCAGGCGAGGTTGATTTGCCGCGCGCCAAGGCGGCCGAACTCGTCGAAGCCGTGCTCTCGGCCATCCAGATGGCACTGAAAAACGGTCAGGAGGTTCGACTGACTGGCTTCGGGACGTTTGTCACGGCAACCCGCAAGGCTGCCAAAGGACGCAATCCGCGAACCGGTCTGGAGATCGATATTCCGGCTTCCAGGTCGGTTCGGTTCAAGGCGGGCAAGGGGTTGAAGGATGCGGTAGGTTGATCGAGCTATCTTGTTGGTGGGGCGGTTAGCTCAGCGGCAGAGCGTCTCGTTTACACCGAGAGGGTCGGCGGTTCGATCCCGTCACCGCCCATT
>CAXTSH010000011.1:6816-52509 GCA_964246925.1 uncultured Acetobacteraceae bacterium | reverse complement strand
ATCTATGCGGCGTGCGCCGTCGCGACCTCGCTTGTGGTCGCGCGGTTCCTGGCTCGACGCGGTGTGCGGCCATCGGAGGTCTGGTGTTGGGATCAGGAGAACCGCGCGGCGGCGCGATTCGTGTCTTCGTTACTGACCGGCATTGGTCTCGGATTGGCTCTCGGGCTGTTTGGGCGGTCGTATCTTTCATTACTGCATCACTTGCCGGCGGCCGCCGAGATCCTCGACCGCTCGAAGGCACAGATGGAGACAATCCCTTATCTTTATGCCTCGACCTTGATGATCGCGGTCCTGATCGCTCCGGTTGCAGAGGAGTATCTGTTCCGCGGGCTGCTCTATCGCGCGCTGGACCGGGAATGGGGCGGCTGGCCTGCGGTGGGAGGAAGCGCTGCCTTCTTCGCAATCTATCATCCGTTCCTGTCATGGCTGCCGGTGTTCGTGGTCGGCGTCGCCAACGCCGTGATTTTCAAGCGGACCGGCCGCCTGGCTCCATCGATCCTGCTTCACATGACCTATAACTTTGTCATCATGGGTTAAGCCGAGTGGTTTCCAAAGGCGAGCCTTTGGCGGGGCGCGGGGCAGAGCCCCGGTTCCTTGTCGGCGTCACGTCTCCTCCTCGATGACAAGTTGTGCGACCGGGCGCGCGTCGCCGTTGAGGCGGGATGCGGCGACGTGCCCGAGCGCGACGGCGGCGAGGCAGAGCAGGACCGAGACGAGGACGTTGACCGAGGCACGCATGAAGGCGCCGCTGCGCATGAGGTCGAATGTCTGCAGGCTGAACGAGGAGAATGTGGTGAACCCGCCGCAGAAGCCGACCATGACGAACAGGCGGGCGTTCTCGGAGACGGGGAAGCGGCCGTGCGAGAGCGTGAGCGTGCCGAAGAAGGCGATGACGAAGGAGCCGGCGATGTTGATCGCGATCGTGCCCCAAGGCAGATGCCGGCTGATCGGCAGCGCCGCCATCGCGATGAGGTAGCGCGCGAGGGAGCCGACCGCGCCGCCGAGCGTCACGAACAGGCATGCGGTCAGTGACACGACGCATCCGCGGGGCTCGGGATCAGGCGCCAACGCCGCAGGACCTCCACGGCGTTGGCGACGCCGTCCTCGGTCCGGAGCCGCTCGCCGAGGCTGCGGGCGGCCTCGTGAAACGATGGTGTGTCAGCCTGTATGATCGCGTCCGCCAGCCTGCGGGCGTCGAGGCGCTTCCTGCTGAGGGGTCTGGGTGCCACGCCGAGATCGTGCAATCGCCTGCCCCAGAAGAACTGGTCGAAGATGAACGGGATGACGACAGACGGGATGCCGGCGCGCACGACAGACGCCAGCGTGCCGGCACCGCAATGATGAACTGCGAGGCGAACACGTGGGAAAAGCCATTCGTGGGCGACCTGCTCGACGACCATGATCCCGTCGTCCGGCTGCAGGGATGACGCCAGACCGCTCCAGCCGCTGAGAACGACCGCACGCCGGCCTGTCATCCGGATCGCCTCCTGAATTTTGGAGGCAAAATCAGCTAGTTCGCGGATTGCCATGCTGCCGAACCCGACATAGATCGGCGCCGGTCCGTCGTTGAGGAATCGCTCGAGTGGCGCACTGGGTGTCTGGTGACGCCGAAGGACCCAGAAGCCCGTCGTCGCCACATGGGCGCCCCAGCTCCGCGGAGGCGTGACGATCAGGGGACTGAACGCGTGCAGGATCGGCGCTCGTCCTAGCCACGGTGACGCCCATGGTCCCAACCTTGACGGGGGCGGCAGTCCGAGCCCGGCGTGCAGACGCGCCATCACCGGCCGGCCGAACTGCCAGCTGATGTGGCGCATGGCCGCGTAGAGGAAGAGGTTGACGCGGCCCGGAAGCCGAAACGGCGGCGGCCGGAATATCACCGGCGGAATCTCGCGCGATGGCTCGACCGGGTTGAATACAGTACGGACGAAAGGGATCTCTCGCGATTCGGCCAGAGTGGAGGCAAAGTAGAGTGCGCCACCGGATCCGACGATCAGGCCGGCGCCGTCGATCGCGGGGAGAGCTTCGGCGACCCAACGCCCAGCCTTCTCGCGAAGCAGTCGGAAGCCGCGCCAGGCGACAATGATGGCAGGTTTGCCATCAAGACGGGCGCGATCCTCATCCATCATGCGGCGAAAATCGGCGGTGAGCGGGCTGAAGGTCAGACCGCTCTCAGTGACCAGCGCTTCGAAGTCGCGGCTGGTGAGAACCACAACGTCGTGGCCCTCGGCACGAAGGCCCAGGCCGAGCGCGATGTTCGGCCGCGCGTCGCCTTCGGTGCCGGCCACGACAAAGACGATCCTCACGTTGCCTCGATCGGCACGCGATGCCAGGCGGTGCTGAGATAGCCTTTGAAGTTCCAGACCTCGTCAGGCGTGGCAGGCTGGGTCTGGCCGGCACTGTCCCATGCGCGCACGGCGAGCTCGTGCCTGCCTGCGGGAATGTCGACCACGCATGTCCAGAACGTCCAGCTCCAGGTGCCGCCATGTTCGAGCTCGGCCTGGTGCCAGCGTCGTCCGCTGTCGAGCGAGACGTCGACACGGACGATGAGCCGCCCCGACGCGATCGCGTAGCCGCGGATCGTTGTAGGACCGGCAGGAAGCCGGGTGTTGCGGGCCGGTTCGCAGATGGCGGCGTTGATCGGCATCTCGTCGATGACCAGCCCCCGGTCCCAGTCGACGGTTTCGGCGCTGACCTGCGGCGGCAGCAGGCGATAGTCACGGGCCTGCATGTGGTTGTCGGACGGCCGGTCCTGGACGGTGATGCGGGTGAGCCATTTCGGACTGCGGACGCCGGCGTAGCCGGGCACGACGAGACGCAGCGGATGGCCATGCTCCGGGGCGAGCGGATGGCCGTTCATGGCCCAGGCCAGCAGCACGTCCGTCCTGGCCTTCTGCATCGGGATCGACACGCCGAACCGGGACCGCTCACCCTCGATCTCGAACATGTCGGCGGACTCGAAAGCGACATGGGCGCTGCCGTGAGCACCGGCTTCGTCGAGCAAGCGCGCGAGCGGGATGCCGGTCCAGTGCGCATGGCCGATGGCGCCCGGGCCCCATGGGTCGCCGGACGTGGGCGCCACCTGCTGGAGGTCCGCACGGCGATTGCCGGCGCACTGCAGGACGGCCTGGAGCTGGTGCGCCGGGGCAAGGCCGCGGAGGTCTCGCATCGAGAGATCAAGCGGACGGGCGACGTCGCCATCGACCGTCAGGCGATGGGTGTCGTCCTCGAGGCGGGGGATGTCGCCGTGGCAGCGGACGTAGAAGTCACTCGCATCGGTGATGTTGGAAGCACGGAGACGTTCGAGCGGCGGTTCGGCGTTGAAGGGGTGGCGTCCGTGAACGATCAAATCGTTCAAGTCGCGGGCTCGGGCGGGATGTCCCGCCTGCCGCTGACTTCGGCGCGCAGGCGGTCGATGATGGCGGCCAGCGACATGCTGCCGAGATCGCGGCCGCCGCGCAGGCGGACCGAGGCGGTGCCGTTCTCGGCTTCGCGGTCGCCGACGACCAGCACGGTCGGGATTTTCATCGTCTGGGCGTTGCGGATTTTCTTCTGCATGCGCTCCGACGAGGCGTCGACGGTGACGCGCAGGCCGAACGTCGCGGTCCTGATATCGGAACCGGTCAGTTCGGCCTTGACGCGCTCGGCGTATTCGATGTGGCGGTCGGCGATCGGCACGATGGTGACCTGGACCGGGGCGAGCCAGGTCGGGAAATTGCCGGCGTAGTGCTCGAGCAGGAAGCCGATGAAGCGCTCGTGGCTGCCGAGCGGCGCGCGATGGATGACGTAGACGGGCTGGTCGGTGCCGTCGGCGGCGCGGTAGTGCAGGTCGAAACGCGAGGTGGCGAGGAAGTCGAGCTGGTTGGTCGAGATGGCGTATTCGGTCCCGATCGCGCTGCGTATCATGAAGTCGATCTTGGGCCCGTAGAACGCGGCCTCGCCTTCCGCTTCGACGTAGGGGAAGCCGCCTTCGTCGGCAGCGGTGCGAATGATGTCCTGGGCGATGCGCCACTGCTCGGGCTCGCCCATGTATTTCTCGAGTTTTGACAGGTCGGGCAGCGAGAGCCGCATGTAGAAATCGTCGATGTCGAAAAGGCGATAATATTCGGCGTGGAGGTTCATCACCCGGATGAACTCGTCCTTCGCCTGATCGACCGTGCAGTAGATATGGGCGTCGTTCTGGCAGAAACCCCGGGTGCGCATCAGGCCGGAGAGCGCGCCGTGCGGCTCGTAGCGGAACACCTTGCCGTACTCGGCCAATCTGACCGGCATCTCGCGATAGGAGTGCGGACGGGCGAGGAAGACGTGGTGGTGGTGCGGACAGTTCATCGGCCGGAGATAGAACTCTTCCTCCTCCAGCTTCATCGGCGGGTACATGTCGTCCCTGTAGTAGGGCAGATGGCCCGACTGGACATAAAGCGCGCCGCGGGTGATCTCGGGAGTGACGATCTGCTGGTAGCCGTAACGGTTCTCGTATTCGCGGGCGAGATGCTCGAGTTCGCGTCTCAGCACAGCGCCGTTGGGCAGCCAGAGCGGCAGGCCGATGCCGACTTCCTCGGCGAAGGCGAAGATGTCGAGTTCGCGGCCGAGCTTGCGATGGTCGCGCTGGCGCATCTGTTCCTGGCGCCAGAGTTCCTGCTCGATTTCGGGTTCGGTATCGAAACAGAGGCCGTAGATTCGCTGCATCTGCGGGCGGCGGTCGTCGCCGCGCCAGTAGGCCCCGGCAATCGAGGTCAGCTTGAAAGCGCCGATCTCGCCGGTTTGGCTCACGTGCGGACCGCGGCAGAGGTCGACGAAGTCGCTGACGGTGTAGAACGAGACGTTCTCGACGCCGCCGCTCTCGCCGCCGGCGTTGGCGTCGCCGGTCTCCTTGGCGACCGCGGTGCTGCCCTTGGTGCGCAGCAGGTCGAGGAGCTCGACCTTGAAGTCCTGGCCGGTCGAACGCATGAAATCGGTCGCGTCCTCGATCCGGCGTTCCTCGCGGATGAAGGGCGCGTGCCCGGCGCGTATCTCGCGCATCCGCCGCTCGATGGCAGGGAAGTCGGCCTCGCTGATCGGGGCCGGGAACAGGATGTCGTAGTAGAAACCCGCATCGGTCGCCGGGCCGACGCCGAAGCGCGCCTCGGGCCAGAGGTCCTGGACGGCGGCGGCGAGCAGGTGCGCGCAGGAGTGCCGCATCAGGGCCAGGTGGCGGCGGGTGGCGTCGTCGAGCCGTCCGGTGCGGGGTGCGGTCGGGCTGGGTCTGGTGACGGACAAGGGGCGGACCATTCGGCGTGTGGCCTGGTCGTCCTACACGCGGGGGCATCTTGTGTCACCGCGCGGGCATACGAAATTCCTGTCTCGACCTGTGCGGAACGGCTAGATTGGTCGATGCGGGTGCGAGACAGGGGCGATGATCGACGCGGCGCATGACGAGTGGCTGACCGAAGGGGTCATGACCCGGCGCGTGTTCGCGTGGTTCATCGACGCGATCGTGATCGCGATCGCGATCGCGGTGCTGCATTTCCTGCTGCTCGCGTTCGGCGTGATCACGCTTGGATTGGGCTGGCTGCTGCTTGGGCTGCTGCCGTTCGTGCCGTTCGTCTACACGGTCTGGTTTGTGGCTTATGGCCGCAATGCGACGCCTGGGCAGCAGGCGGTCGGGCTGGTGGTCCGGCGCGATGACGATCTGCTGCCGCCAAGCGGTTTGCAGGCGCTGGTCTGGACCATCGGGCTGTTCGTGACGATCGCGGCCGGGGCGTTCTGGGTGCTGGTCGCGTTGATCACGACGCGTCATCGGACGTTGCACGACCTGGCGGCGGGCGTGGTGGTGACGCGGTCGCGTTCGCTGGCTCCTCGGACCGGCATCTGGACGATGCCGGACGACCCGGGACGGCCGTTTGCATGAGCTACAACGGTCCGCGGCGGCCGCAATTCTTCTACACGACGGCTCCCCTGCCCTGCCCCTATGTCGCGGGCCGGGTCGAGCGGAAGGTGGTCACCGAGATCACCGGCGCGGATGCCGAGGAATTGCACGACCGACTGTCGCGGGCAGGCTTCCGCCGCAGTCACAACATCGCCTACGCGCCGGTTTGTCCGAGCTGCAACGCTTGCGTGCCGATCCGCATCCCGGTCGAGCGGTTCCGGCCTGGACGATCCTTGCGTAAATGCGCGCGGGCGAACGAGGGCGTCGAGGGCTTCGAGGTGCCGGCGCACGCCACCACCGAACAGTACGCGCTGTTCCAGCGCTACCAGGCGGCACGCCATGTCGAGGGCGACATGGCAGGGATGAGCTTCTACGACTACCGGGCGATGGTCGAGGACACGCCGATCGACACCTTCATGGTGGAGTTCCGTGAGCCGGACGACCGGCTGGTCGGGGCCTGCCTGACCGACCGGCTCGGCGACGGGTTGTCGGCGGTCTACAGCTTTTTTGACCCGGACCTGGATCGCCGTTCGCTCGGCACTTTTTCAGTGCTGTGGCTGGTGGAGCGGGCGCGACTGCTCGACCTGCCCTACGTCTATCTGGGCTATTGGGTCGCCGACAGCCGGAAGATGGCCTACAAGGCGCGGTTCCGGCCGAGCGAGATCCTGGCCGGCGGCATCTGGCGCGAATTGCAGGACGAGGCATTGCTGCCCGATGGCCAGCAGGCCGGGCTGAGCGAGCCGGGTTTCTGAGCGTGTCAGCCGGCTGCCAGGCCGGCTCGGAAGCGGGATGCGTTCGCCACGTAGTGGCGGGCACCCGCTAGCGACTGTTGCTGCTGTTCGGGCGTGATCTCGCCGGTGACGCGGCCAGGGACGCCGAGCACGACCGATCGGTCCGCGATGACCTTGCCTTCGGGGATCAGCGCCTTGGCACCGATCAGGCAAAAGCGGCCGATCTTCGCCCCGTTGAGCACGCAGGCTCCCATGCCGATCAGGCTGCCGTCGCCGACCGTGCAGCCATGCAGGATGGCGCCGTGGCCGACGGTCACGTCGGCGCCGACGTCGAGCGGAAAGCCCATGTCTGTGTGCAGGACGCAATTGTCCTGCACGTTGCTGCCCTGGCCGATCGTGATCCGTTCGTTGTCGCCGCGCAGCACCGCACCCCACCAGACGGAGGCCCTGCTGGCGAGGGTGACGGCGCCCACGACGATGGCGTTCGGGGCGACCCAGGCGTCGGTGTCGAGGAACGGGGTCTGGCCGTCGAGCGCGTAGAGCACGGGTCAGGTCCGGTCGAGAGCACGCGCGGTGGCACTGCGCGAGACCGACCCCGGCTTGCCGTAGGTTCCCAAAACGAGGTCGAGGCCAGGGTGGGTGACGCCGAACCAGTAGTTCTCGTTCTTGAAGTGGTGCCAGAGATGCGTCTTCTTGATCCAGCGGCCCCACGGCGTTCGCGGGCGATACGGAACGTGCGCCACGTAGTGCATCCATTCGTAGGTCAGCAGCGCGGCGACGATGCCGGCCAGAAGCGACGCCACGCTGCCCGCCTCGGGCCAGATCCACCAGGCGAGGCCCGCGCTCGAGGCCAGGCTGGGGACGAGAAACCAGGATGGCAGGAACAGCAGGTCCAGGCGGTCGGGTTGTGCATGATGGTCATAGTGCAGCCGGCGCTGCAGGCGATTGATCAGCGGGCTGCGGGCGGGGCGCGCGTGCAGGACGAAGCGATGAAAACCATACTCGCTGACCAGAAAGGTCGTGGCACCGAGCAGGAACAAGGCGGGACGGATCGGCAGGCAAGCGGTCGCCGCCGCGGACCAGGAAGCGAGGAGAGCGAGGAGGACGGCGTTGCAGCCATGGCTGAGAAATGTGCGGATCATGGTCCCGATCGGAGGCCGTGGAGTTGAATCTAGGCGTTCGGCGAGGCGGATCTAAGATGCGTTTTCGGGGTCGATGATGTGGATGATGTCGTCCCAACCGAGTGTGTCGATGGCGAAATCGACGGAGGCGACGGCGGCTTCAAGGCCAAAAAGCTTTTGAAACATTTTGGGGCGCTGCCTCAAACCCCGCCAAAGGCGGTCGCCTTTGGAAACCATGACTTAAGTGGTGGGGATTTGGGGCCTCATGCGAAACGGCCGTTGTCGAGGAGGTTGCGCGGTGCGAGACGACCGGCATCGGCACGGGAACCCAGCCATTCGCGCAGTTCGCCTGCCGGACGGGTCTTGCCGGAGCCGGTCGGAAGGCCATCCGCCAGTGCGAACAGGCGCAGGTCGGCCAGGCCGCCGTCCTTGAACTTCTGCAGGCTCACGCCGCTGCCGCGGGCGAACTCGGGCACCTCGCGGAGTGGGAAGATCAGCAGCTTGCGGTTGTCGCCGACACAGGCGGCGTGGTCGGCGGTCCCGATCGCGACGCAGTGAAGGAGTGCCTGGCCTTCGCGGACGTTGAGAATCTGCTTGCCGGTGCGTTTTTCGGCGAGCAGTTCGCCGCCTGGCACGATGAAGCCGCGGCCGTCGCTGGTGGCGAGCAGGCGGCGTGCGTTGGGGTCGTGAATGAACAGCGTCAGGACCGGCTCGTCGCCCAGCTCGATCAGGGTGCGGATCGGCTGGCCGTCGCCGCGGCCACGGGGAAGCTCGGCGGCGCGCAGCGTGTAGACGCGGCCGTTGGCCGCGAAGAGGCAGAAGCGGTCGGTGGTCTCGCAGGCGAGCGCGAGATGAGGGGCGTCGCCCTCCTTGAAGCGTTGAGCACCCGGATCGACGTCGTGGCCGCGCGCGGCGCGTATCCAGCCCTGGCGGGACAGGATGATTGTCAGCCTCTCGCGCTCGACATGCTCGTTCGGGTCGATTTCGACCGTGGCCGGGACGGTGCCGATCCGGGTGCGCCGGTCGCCGAGCGGGCCGCTGCCGAAGGCTCGCTCGGTCTGCTCGATCTCGGTGCGGATGCGCTTCCAGCGCAGGCGGGCGTTGGCGGCCTCCAGCAGGCGTTCGAGGTCCTGGCGTTCGCGGTCGAGCTTCCTGTGCTCCTGGCGGATCTCGATCTCCTCGAGCCGGCGCAGGCTGCGCAGGCGCATGTCGAGGATGGCGGTGGCCTGCAGGTCGGTCAGCGCGAAGGCGGCGATCAGGCCGGCGCGGGCGTCGTCGGCCTCGCGGATGATGCGGATCACCGCATCGAGGTTGAGGTAGGCCTTGATGAAGCCGTCAAGGATCTCAAGGCGGCGCAGGATTGCCGCCAGGCGATGGCGCGAGCGGCGGACCAGCACTTCGTGCCGGTGGTCGAGCCAATGGCGAAGGACCTCGCGCAGGCTCATCACGCGCGGAGTGCGGTCGGGACCGAGCACGTTCATGTTCAGGCCGAAACGGGTTTCCAGCGCGGTCGCGCGAAACAGGGTCTCCATCAGCATCGCGGGATCGACGCTTCGGCTGCGCGGCTCGAGGACGAGGCGGACACGCTCGTCGCTCTCGTCGCGTATGTCGGCGAGCAGGGGAAGTTTTTTGGCCTCCAGCAGCTCGGCGACCTGCTCGATGAGGCGGGACTTCTGCACCTGGTAGGGGATCTCGGTCACGACCACGACCCAGGTGCCGAAGCGGCCCTCCTCGCGGGTCCAGGCGGCGCGCAGGCGGAAGCCGCCGCGGCCGGTTTCGTAGGCGGTCAGGATCGAGGCCTGGTCCTCGACCAGGACGCCGCCGGTGGGGAAGTCCGGACCTCCGACGTGGGTGACGAGGTCGGCGTTGGTGGCCTGCGGATCGTCGATGAGTGCCATGGCGGCGCGGCAGAGTTCGCCGGCGTTGTGCGGCGGGATCGAGGTCGCCATGCCGACCGCGATGCCGGCGGCCCCGTTGGCGAGCAGGTTGGGAAAGCCGGCAGGAAGCACCACCGGCTCCTGGTCCTCGCCCGAATAGGTGGGGCGGAAATCGACCGCGTCGTCGTCGAGGCCGGACAGCAGCGCGCCGGCGACCGCAGTCAGGCGCGCCTCGGTGTAGCGCATGGCGGCTGCGTTATCGCCGTCGATGTTGCCGAAATTGCCCTGGCCCTCGACGAGCGGATAGCGGACGGCGAAATCCTGGGCGAGGCGGACCAGGGCTTCGTAGACGGCGACGTCGCCGTGCGGATGGAACTTGCCGATGACGTCGCCGACGACGCGGGCGCATTTCTTGAAGCCGGCGGCAGGATCGAGGCGGAGCTGCTGCATCGCGTAGATCAGGCGGCGATGGACGGGCTTGAGGCCGTCGCGCACGTCGGGGAGCGAGCGCGACATGATCGTCGACATCGCGTAGGCGAGGTAGCGCTCGCTGAGCAGCGTGCTGAGTTCGGTGGGTTCTATATGGTCGGGCATGCTTGGCTCCGCCAGGGGCGCTGCCCCTGGACCCCGCTGGGGGCAGCGCCCCCAGACCCGCCTTCCTTAAGTGTGGGGTTCCAAGGGCCCGGCCCTTGGCGGGGTTTGGGGCGGAGCCCCGATCTTAAGCCGCGTCCTTGAAGGCACGCCAGTCGCGCTCGGTCTGGTCGGCGTAGAGCTCGGCAAACGTTGCCACGGCATCGGCGAAGCGTTCGCCGCGGCCGACATAGCCGGCGATCGTGGCCGCGTCCGCCGAGCGGGCGTGGGCGCGGCCCAGCGTGCGGCCGCAGAGCGTCGCGTAGGCGGGCAGGTCGGCCGATTGCAGCTCGGTCGCGATCGCGGCGAGGCGGGCGTTCTTGAGCTGGCGGACATAGAGCGTCCTGCCGTCCGGCATGGCGGTGGCGCCGAGAAACGGGTCGGATGCCGCCTGCATCAGGCGCTGGCCGCTGATGACGCGTTCGGCGCCCTCGAGGAAGATCGACGGGGCGGCATAGGGGGCGAGCACCGATTGCCGGGCCTCCTTGACCTGGAGCAGCAGGAAGTCGTCGTCGGCGGTCGCGAACAGGCCGATCGCGCAGAAGGTGCCGACGCTGCCGACGCCCACGACCTTGAAGGCGACGTCGACGAGGCTGTAGCGCTCGAGCAGGACCCGGCGCTCGACCGGGAGCGAGGCGACGTAGAGGCGGAACGCGGTGCGGACCTGGTCCTCGTGGTCGGGAATGTGGAACACCAGCGGCGGATGGTCGCGCAAACTGCGACCGTCGATCAGGTTCTTCTGGAGCGCCCCGTCGCGACCGGCATGAAGCAGGCGCCGGGTGCGGGCGCGAACCTTGTGCTCGGGGATGGCGTCGATCGCCTGGTCGATGTCGATCCGCACGGACCAGGCGCCGAGCGGGGAGCGGCCGGCCAGTGCCGCCACCTCGTCGCGATAGGCTTCGACGGCGCCGGTCGCGAGCACCCGACCCGGAAGGTCGTGCTCGCGGGCGGCGAGCACCAGGCTGGAGGCCAGGCGCTTGAGGTCCCACTCGAATGGTGCGGGCAGGGTCTCGTCGAAATCGTTGATGTCGAAGATGCAGCCGCCATCGCTCGGATAGCTGCCGAAATTGGCGAGATGGCAGTCGCCGCAGCTCTGGGCGCGAATGCCGGTCGTCGGCGTGCCGGCAAGGTCGGCGGCCATGATCGCAGCGCCACCGCGAAAAAACGCAAGCGGGGATGCGCGCATGCGGGCGGTGCGGATGGGCAGCAGGTCGGCGATGCGGGACCGGCCCTGCGCCTCGAGGATCGCGGTCGGGTCGGCTCGCGTCGGAGGCGGATCGAACTGCGCGTGGGAGCCCCGGGGCGTCGCCGCGCGAAGTGCTGCACCCGCTTCGTAGCGGTCGGCGCGTGGATGGTCGGCACTCCTGGGCAGGTCTGTCATCAAGTCATGATGCGGGCGGTCGCGCTGTCGCGCAAACGTCACAATCGACGTGCATCCGGTCCGATTGGGCTCTCGTAGCAACAACGCGGCCGGAATGTTGCCGCTCGACTGCGTGTCCGCGCAGGCGTTCCCCCGGGAGAAACATCCTATGTCAAGCGACGTCACAGAGCAGAACGCGACCGCAATCGGAGGCCCGTCATCACGACGCCGTCTGATCGGGCGGGCCGGACTGGGCGCGGTCGCGATCGGCGCGATGGCGGCCGGAGCCGGCCGGATGACGCCGGCGGCCGCACAGACGGCGGATATCGACGTCGGCATCCTCAACTTCGCCCTCAACCTCGAATATCTCGAGGGCGAATTCTACAGCCTGGGCACGTTCGGGCGCCGGCTGTCGAACATCGGCACGCCGGGAACCGTCAAGGGCGGCAGCCCCGTGCCCTGGACCGTCGCCGGCGTCGGGCAACTGTTCCACGAGATCGCGACCGACGAAGCCAACCACGTGGCGTTCCTGCGCCAGAACCTCGCGGGCGCGGCCGTGGCGGAACCCGACATCGACTTCACCGACACGTTCGCGGCGCTCGGCCAGGCGATCGGGCTGCCTGGCTTCAACCCGTTCCACGACCAGCTCAGCTTCCTGCTCGGCGCCTACATCTTTGAGGATGTCGGGGTGACCGCCTACCACGGGGCGGCGCCGCTGGTGACCAACAAGACCTACCTGAGTGCGGCGGCAGGGATCCTGGCCGTCGAGGCCTACCATGCATCGGCGATCCGCTCGCTGCTGCTGGAGTTCGGCGGCGGCATCTACACCGACCGGATTTCGGCAATCCGGGCGGCGGCGTCGGGAACCGGGCCGGGGACCGCGTTCCCCGCCGACGACCAGGGAACGCTGGTCAACAACATGGTCAACATCGCGCCGACCGACAGCAACTCGATTGCGTTCTCGCGCACGCCGGAGCAGGTGCTGGCGATCGTGTTCGACGGTGGGGCGACGCGCGGCGGGTTCTTTCCCAACGGGGTGTCGGGCCTGTTCACGTCGTCGACGTCGTAGGGTCGCGCGGACGGGGCTTCTGCCCCGTCCCTCAGCCCTGGTGCGCGACGAAGGGAAGTGTGCGGACCCGCAGTCGCGCGTCCTGCAGGCGCTTGCCGTGGACGAACAGGTTCAGCAGGCGCTCGGAGAAGTAGCCGAGGTAGCGCTCGCGCAGCGCCAGGCGCGCTTCAAGCATGCGCATGCAGTCCGACCAGAACTCCATATACTGCCGGAACAGGTCGGTGCGCATGACGTGCATGTTGCAGTAGAAGGTCGTCTTCAGCGCGAAGTCGAGGCTGCCGCCGGACTGATGGCAGAAGCGGGTCTCCCTGACGGTGCGGACGAAGATGTCCCAGTCGTCGGCGGGATGAAACGACTTGAACTGCTCGTCCAGGCGAAGCGCCTGAACCCTATGGGTGATGATGTCGCTGCTGGCCATGACGAAGTCCATGTGGGACTTCATTTCGCCTTCGCAGATCTCGCGAAGGTCGAGATAGGCGTTGAACAGGCGCTGGTCGAGCACCGCGCCGACGCAGGTCTCGTCGGCGATGAGCTGGTTGACGACGTCGAGCAGCCACGGGTTGAAGCGACGCATGCGCATCGCGTTGAGCGGGTTGACGAAGAATAGGCGGCGGTAGTGCTCGAAACCGACATAATCGAGGTCGCCGATACGGTCCTGCCAGACATGATACTGATGACGCATCTCGGAATGCCAGTTCGGCTCGGCGATGTTGCGGCCGCCGAGGTCGCCGAGCACGCCGGTGCGCTCGTCGTCGTGCGCACCGCAGAGAAGGGTCGAGAACAGGGAGTTGGCGACGATGCGCGACGGGGGCAGATGGTGACAGATGTAGATGCGGCCGTTCATCCCGGTCAGGCGCGCGCGCCGTCGATGGTCAGGATGGCGCCGTTGGTATAGCCGGAGAGCGGGGACGCGAGAAATGCGACGGCGCTTGCGATCTCGACCGGCGTGGCGGGACGGCCGAACGGCATCGTGCGGTAATAGTTCTGCCAGCGGTTCTCGTCGTTGAACTCCCGGGCGGCGCGTGCACGCAGCAGGGTCTCGATGCGGTCGGTCGCGACGGGGCCAGGGTTGATGCCGACGACGCGCATGCCGTCGGCGGCGGCCGATTTGCCGAGCGTTCGTGTCAGCGCCATCAGGGCGGCGTTGCCGGTGCTGCCGGCGATATAGTTTGGGTCGAGCCATTCCCCGGCCGCGCCGATGACGTTCACCACGACGCCGGCGCGCTGCCTGAGGTTGGGATAGAGCGCCCTGATCAGGCCGACATAGCCGAAGACCTTGAGGTCCCAGGCGGCTCGCCAGCGCGCGTCGTCGAGCTGGAGGATGTCGCCGGGCGGGATCGCGCCGGCGTTGTTGACCAGGATGTCGATCGGGCCGGCGGCGGCAGCGACGCGCTCGACCTCCGATTGTTCAGAGAGGTCGCCCGGTATGGTGTCGATCGCGGTCTGGCGGCGGCCGCGTGCGGCATCGGCGGCCGCAATCAGGGCGTCGCGATCGCGGGAGACGAGGACGAGGTCGCACCCCTCCTCGGCAAGCGCCAGGGCGGTTGCGCGGCCGATGCCCTTGGAAGCGCCGGTGATGAGCGCGCGTTTGCCGTCGAGATGCAGGTCCATGCGCGCGATCCTGGGACAGATCGCGGCCCGCTGGCAACAAACCGGGTTTGCTTCACGGCTTGGCCAACGCCAGTTCCGGCTGGTCGAGCAGGAAGCGTATCTGGCTTGACACCTCGGCCAGCCGCCATGGCTTGGCGATCAGGCGCATCCGGTCGTCGAACACGATCCCGGCCAGCACGCGGGCTTCCACATCGCCGGTGTTGAACAGGATCGGCAGGGTCGGGATGAGCGCCCGGGCGCGGCGGGCGAGGTCCACGACGTCGAGCGGCCCCGGCATCATCACGTCGGTGAACATCAGGTCGGGACGGAGCCCATCGTGCTCGAGCCTGATGCAGGCGGACATCGCGTTGGCCGCCTCGACGACCTCATAGCCGAGTTGCTCAAGCGCTTCGCGGGAGGCGCGCGAGACGACCGGGTCGTCCTCGACGAGGAGCACGGTTTCGCCGTGACCAACCTGCAGCGGCGGCGGCGATGGCGATGGCGCGGGGGCAGCGGGCGCGCGCGGCAGTTCCAGGATGGCGTTGGTGCCGCGGCCGAGTTCGCTGTCGAGCCGGAAGCGTCCGCCGGACTGGCGTGCGAACCCGTCGACGAGCGAGAGGCCGAGACCCACGCCGGCGCCGACGGTCTTGGTGGTGTAGAACGGCTCGACGGCTCGGGCGAGCTGATCGGGGGTCATTCCCGCACCTTCGTCGGCGACCTCGATGCGAACCCATTGCTCGTCGCCGTCGGCGTGATTGCGGGCATCGATCGACAGGGTGCCCCCGTCGGGCATCGCGTCGCGGCCGTTCAGCGCCAGGTTGAGCAGCGCGTTCTCGAGACCCGCCGCGTCCGCGAACACCGGCCAGAGATCGTGCTCGGCGGTCAGGCGCACGTCGATCGCATCGCCGAGCGTGCGTGCCAGCAGGTCGCGCAGCGCGCGCACGATGGTGCTCGTGTCGAGCGCCACCGCGGCCAGCTCCTGCCGCCTGGCAAAGGCCAGGAGATGGCGGGTCAACCGGGTGCCACGCTCGACGGCATTCAACGCCTCGGTGGTCAGGCCGGTCAGGCGCGGCTCGCACATGTCCGCGACCTCGACCGACAGGACCTCGAGGTTCGCCGTCAGCGCCTGCAGCAGGTTGTTGAAGTCATGCGCGACGCCGCCGGTCAGGCGGCCAAGCGCTTCCATGCGCTGGGCCCGGCGGACCAGCTCCTCGGCGGCGATCCGCTCGGTGACGTCCGAAATCGTCAGCATCTGACTGCCGTTCGGCATCGCACTTCGATAGACCGCAAGGACCCGATCGCCGACGCGCATCTCGCCGGCTACCGGCTCGCCGGGAACCGGCCGCGGGCCATCGAGCAGCTTCGGTTCGGCGCCGGCGAGCGAGGCGGCCATCGCGCCGTAGGATGTCTGCTCCGCGGTCAGCACGTCCGGCAGCCCCGCAACCGATCCGAGACGTCCGTTGCCGAGGATGAGCCGGTCCTGCGCGTCGAACACGGCAACGCCGTCGCGCATATGTTCGACGGCGCCGATCAGCAGTTGCGCCTGATGGCTCGCGGCACGCCGGGCGGCGTGCAGGCGCTGGCGGCCTTCGATCAGACGGGTGGCGCTGCCGCCGAGCAGGACGACGAACAGGGTCAACGCGGCGAGTGGGGCAGCGATGTCCAGCCGCTCGCGATGCTCGATGCGATGCACGGTGGCAAGCTGGGCCGCGAGCGTGTCGGCGGTGACCAGCTCGATGAGACGGTCGGGCTCGACGAGGATGGTAACGTCGGTGCCGCTGGCGATCGCGCCCGGCTGGCCGGGAACAAGACGACGAAGTCGCGAGAGCGCAGGCGGGACGGCATTGCGCAGCAGCGCGGCCGAGGCCCGCAAGGGTGAGTTTGGCTTGGTCTTGTGGACGTCGAGCGCCGCAAGCCGGTCGAGCGTCTCGCGGACATCGTCGTTGAAACGCCGGGTGGCGTCGCGCAGCGCGGCCGGAGATGCGGCGAGACTGGCGAGGCGTTCGTCGGCGAGCGCCTGCCGAAGCGAGATCTGGATGCTACGGGCGGCCAGGTTGGTGTTGCGCGCGCTCAGGTTGCCGGCACGCAGGCTGTCGAACGCGCTCTGCAGATAGAGGCTGGCCAGCAGCACGGTCACCAGGGTGGTGACCATCAGCAGCCGTACCAGACCGAGCGCCAGCTTTGGACGCGACGCCAGCGCCGCGAACGGCGACGCGAGGACTGGGAAACGCCTCACGGGAGGTTCCAGATCGGCCCGTCGAGCCGGGCGATGAAGGCGGCATGCGCTTCAAGTTCCGCCGGCGTGGGCACGATGAGGCGCGGCGTCCGGTCGGCGGCCACCGTCCAGGCATGTCGCAGACCGGTATTGCCGCCCGCGACGAGTGCCAGGCCGCGCTGGCGGCCCCCGGTCAGCTCGACATAGACCTCGGCCAGCAGACGGCAGTCGAGCAGCGCACTGTGGCTGGTCCGTTCCGACAGATCGATGTCGTAGCGGCGGCAGAGCGCATCGAGGCTGTTGGGGAGACCGGGAAATCGAAGCTTGGCCAGCGCCAGGGTGTCGACCATGCGCGAAGGTGACAGCGGCGGCAGATCGAGGCGGCTCAGTTCGGCGCCGATGAAGGCGAAGTCGAACGGCGCGTTGTGAGCGACAAGCGGGGCGTCGCCGATGAACTCGAGGAAGCTGTGGCAGATGTCGGCGAAGCGCGGCTTTCCCATCAGGTCGGCACGGGTGAAGCCGTGCACCCGGGTGGCCTCCTCGGGGACGTGGCACTCGGGGTCGATCAGCGCGTGGAAGCGGCGCCCGGTCGGGAGGTCGGCCTTGAGCTCGATGGCGGCGATCTCGACGATGCGGTCGCCGGCCAGGGGATCGAGCCCTGTCGTTTCGGTATCGAACAGGACCGAGCGTGATGACAATTCGGAGTCCATCCCGGGCTGTCCGATTTCAGACCTCAGAATACGCCTGGATCATGTGTCGTTTCAATGCATTCGTTGTCGAAGCGGATCAAGCTTGCGCGCCGCACGATCGAAGCCGAGATCGGTCGTCACCGCGAACAGCGAGGCAACGACCGCACCTTCGACGATGTAGCCGGTCTTCTGTGACACCAGGCCGTCCAGGATCGGCGAGCCCAGGGTCGGCACGCCGACGGTGGACGCGATGGCGGCAGTGCCGATGGCGACAATCGTCGCCGTCCGGACGCCGGCCAGCATCAGGGGTGCCGCGAGCGGAAGCTCCACCTCGATCAGGCGCTCGCGGGCGGAGAGGCCCATGCCGTCGGCGGCTTCGCGCACCGCGGCCGGCACCGCGTCGAGGCCGGCCAGCGTGTTCGAGAGCACCGGCAGCAGACCGTAGAGTGCCAGGGCGACGAAGGCCGGGCGTTCGCCGTAGCCGAGCAGTGGCACGCTCAGCGCCAGGACCGCGACGGGCGGGAAGGTCTGGCCGGCAGAGGCGATCGAGGCGGCGAGCGGGCGGAAGGCACTGCCGGGGCCGCGGGTCGTCGCGATCCCGAGGACGATGCCGATCAGGGTCGCCGCCGCCGTCGCCTCGGCGACGAGCAGCGCCTGGCGCGCCAGCAGGCTGGCGAAGCTCGCGAACGGATAGATCGGGGGAACCGTCGACGGGAACAGCCACCCGAGCCACGGGCCCGCGTACGGCAGCAACGCCACGAGTCCGACGAGCGCGGCCAGGCTAAGGAGGGTGGCCCTCAATCGGTGCCTCCCAGGATGTGCTCGCGATGCAGCACCAGCGGGCCGCCGGCAACACGCAGCACGCCGGTGCGGTGCTCGATCATGCGCGCGAGAGCGGTGCGCAGCGTCTCGCCGGCACCGATTTCCGGCGCACCGGGGGCATGCCCGGGACCGGCGCGGTCGGCGACCCGGGAGACGGCGAGCAGGCGCAGGCCCAGTTCGCTGCTGCCGACCAGCGAGCGGACATGGGCATCCGCCGGGGCGGACAGCAGCGTCGCGGGGGTGGCGATCTGGAGCAAGCGGCCCGCCCGCATCACACCGATGCGGTCGCCGAGACGGAGCGCCTCGTCGATGTCGTGGGTCACCAGGACCACCGTCTTGCCGGTGGCGGCGATGATGCGCGCGAGCTCGCTCTGCAGGCCTTCGCGGGTGATCGGATCGAGCGCGCCGAACGGCTCGTCCATCAGCAGCAACGGCGGGTCGGCGGCAAGGGCGCGTGCGATGCCGACCCGCTGCTGCTGGCCACCCGATAGGTCGCTTGGGTTCTTGCCGCGGAACTCGGCGGGCGCCAGGCCGACCAGCGCCAGCAGCTCGTCGACGCGTCCGGCAACACGGGTTGCCTCCCAGCCGAGCAGGCGCGGAACGGTGGCGACGTTGCGGCCGACCGTCCAGTGCGGAAACAGGCCGGTCGACTGGATCGCGTAGCCGATCCGCCGGCGGAGGATTTCAGGCCGGAGCGAGCGGACATCTTCACCACCGATGGTGATCCGGCCGGAGTCGGGCTCGAGCAGGCGGTTGATCATCCGGAGCGTAGTCGACTTTCCGCAGCCGGAACCGCCGATCAGGACCAGGCATTCGCCGTTCCCGACTTCGAAGGAGACGTCGTCGACAACGGCGCGACCATCGTAACGTTTGACGAGGCGCTCGACCGTGATCATGCGAGCTTGCGCTCGACTGACCTGAGGACTGCGTCGGCCAGCAGCGCCATCGCGGTCACCGGCAGCGCCCCGAGCAGGACGAGGTCGGTCGCGTATTGGCCGACACCTTCGAAGACAAAGGTGCCGAGGCCGCCGGCGCCGATCAGGGCGGCGACGGTCACAAGCCCGATCGTCTGTACCGTGACGATGCGTATCCCCGCCAGCAGGGCGGGTGCGGCGAGCGGCATCTCGACCGCGAACAGGCGACCGCTCGCGGTCAGGCCCATGCCGGCGGCGGCGTCACGGATGGCGGGATCGACGGAGGCGAGGCCGGCATCGGTGTTGCGGACGATCGGCAGCAATCCATAGAGCGTGAGCGCGATCAGCGCCGGCGCGGGGCCGATGCCGCCGAAGCCGAGACGGCCGAGAAGCGGGATCGCGGCCGCGAGTGCCGACAGCGGCGCGATCAGCAGGCCGAAGGCGGCGATCGAGGGGATGGTCTGCAGGATGTTGAGAATGCCGTAGAGCGTCGGGCGAAGCGCCGGCCGGCGAAAGGCGAGCAGGCCGAGCGGCAGTCCGATCGCGGTCGCGAGCCCGATCGTGGCGGCCGAGAGTTCGAGGTGGCGCAACGTGGCGGCAAGGACGGCATCCCGACGTTCGCCGAACTCGACGGCGAGCGAGAGGCGGGCGAAGGCACCGCCTCCGGCGGCAGCGGCGGCCATCGCGAACAGGGCGGCCGAGACGATCAGGCGGTCCCGTGCGGTGCGCAGCACGTGGGAGGTGGCGAACACGCCGGCGATCAGCGCGAGCCAGAACGCGCCGCCGAGACCGACCCGGCCAGGCAGACGATCAGCGCCGAGGCAGGCGGCCGCGAGCACCAGGACCGGGACGGCCGAGGCGGCCGGGATCGTCCATCGCGAGCCGCGAGGAAGTGCCGGCAAGGCAACGAAGGGCGCGGCGGCGAAGAGCACCGGGAGCGGACCGAGTTCCGACAGTGGGACGGTGGTTCCGGAGACGAGGCGGTTTGGGCTGTGATTGAGGAAGCCGAGTGTCGCCAGGCCGATCAGCGAGGCAGCCGCCAGCGCGGCCAGGACCGGGTCGCGCGTCAAGCGCGCAGGCTTGCGAGATACTCGCGGGCGACCCGGGCCGGGGTTTCGCCCTCACCGGCCACGCGGGCGTTGAGCCGCTGCAGGACGGGCACGGTCAGGGTAGCGAAGACCGGGGCGAGCCAATCGGCCATGCGTGGGTAGAGTGCCAGCGTGGCGGCACGGACGACCGGGGCGGGGGCGTAGACGGTCTGGGCGTGCTTCGGGTCTGACAGCAGGGTCAGCGCAAGCAGGGCGAGCGCGCCGTCGGTGGTGTAGGCCATCGTCGCGTTGACGCCGGAAATGCCGCTCGAGGCCGCCCGCTCGGTCGCCGCCGTGTCGCCGCCCGACAGGACGAGCAACTGATCCTGCGACAGATGAAAGCCGTAGACGTGCTCGAAGACCGGCAGTGCCGCCGGGCTTTCGACGAATTCGGAGGAGGCGGCGAGCCGGAATCCTGGCATTTCCGGTAAACTGCGCGCGAGGTCGGCGAGGCTGGCAATGTGCGTGCGGGCCGCGACCGGGCGCGCCAACGCGATCGCCCAGGTGTTGTCGGCGGGTGCCGCCTGCAGCCAGACGATCCCGTTCGGCGCGTCGAGCTGGCGGTCGAGCGCCAGCCCGGTGGCGGCGTCGCGGAACGCCGGGTCGGCTTCGCGGTGGAAGAAAATGGCGCCGTTGCCGGTATATTCGGGATAGATGTCGATCTGCCCGGCGCGGAGCGCGGCACGGACCAGGGAGGTCGGGCCGAGTTCATTGCGGTCGATCACGGCGACGCCGTGCGCCTGCAGCACGTCCGCGATGAGGGCGCCGAGGATCGAGCCTTCGGTGTCCATCTTCGACGAGACGGTCACCGGGGCTGCGGCGATGAGCACCGCGGCGAGCAAGGTTGGGGCTCTGCCCCACACCCCGCCGAACGCCGGGCCCTTGGAAACCCTTTCGCGCCCTGACGCGGGTTGGGGGCTACTCACTTGGCATGGAGTGCCGAGATCGGATCCCAGAGGATGGCCGTCTGCGGCAGTGCCACGCCGCCCACCTCGGTCATCGACTGCAGGACCGGCTTGCCCCCCAGCCGCTCGTAGAACCAGCGGCTCGGGTTGTCCGACAGCACCCAAAGGAACAGCGAGCGGCAGTCGAACGGCGGCCCGGCCAGCGCGCGGGCGGCTCGCTGCAGCAGGCAACGTCCGATGCCGCGGTCCCGCCAATCGTCGAGCACATAGAGCGTCTCGACCTCGCCGGACGCCGGGGCGTTCCCACGCGCGCGGCCGGCGGTGGCGAAGCCCACGGGCGTGGCAGCGCCCTCCGGCTGCGCCACCAGGACGACATGGCGCCGCCGGATCAGCACCTCGTAATGGCGCGCGATCCGCGGCGCGGACAGAGCGGTCAGGCTGCGGGCGGGCAGGATCCCGGCATAGGCGCTGCGCCAGGCGTCGACATGGACGCGCGCGATGCTGGCGGCGTCGGCGGGGCGCGCCGGACGGATGCCGAACAACAGGTCCGAGGGTTCGCCCGCCTCCATCGATCAAGGATGGTCGAGGCCCGGCTAGCGCGCAATCTCCACCGGGAGGGTGATCAGCGCGCCGCCCGCGGAGACAGGTCTGTTGGCGCCGACCGGAAGGTGGAGCCGGGATCGGTCGCCGGCGTCGCGACGATAGATCTCGGCGTGGTTGCCTTCGGCTTCGACGGCGCGGGCGAGGAAGCCGTTGTCGAGGCCGAGCGCGGGGCCAATCCAGCCGTCGCGGCCGACGAGGCGGCGAACGATCGGGTCGGTCGCGGTCCGGACGAGGCCGGCCGCGTTCGCTCGGGTGACGCCATGTTCCTCGGTTTCGAGCAGACCGTCATCGACGGCGGTCACGACCGCCAGGAGGTGCGGCTCGCCATCGTGGACCGCCGGGGCCAGTGGATCGACGGTGATCGTCTCGGCAAGGATGTCAAAGCCGGCCAGCGCCGGCAGCGACAGGCGCATGTTGGCGAGCTCGGTGATGTCCCCGGTGACGAGGTTGCAATGGTTGGTGGCCAGTGCGGCCTCCATCTCGCCGCGCTCGGAGAACTCGAACGGGGTGAACTTGACGCCGAGCTCGCCCAACCGGTCGTGCAACGTGTCCTGCGCCGGCGTGTTGCCGATGAAGCAGACCCGCGCATCCTTTAGCTCGGCCAGATTGCCGATGCCGAGCTTCGGATCGACCAGGAAGCCCTGACCGTCGAGCAGGATCGGGCCCGCTACCGCTATTGCCCGGGCGTGCCCACCCTGGGGGGGGGGGGGCGCGCCCCCCATCAGGTCGGCACGGCCGTCGCGGACGTCGTGAAGTCCGGAGATCTCGTCGCCCTCGCTCAGGATCGCTGCGCGTCCCGCATCGCCGAGGATGGCGGCGGCGATGGCGCGGCAGTAGCTCGTTTCGAACGTCGAGACGTCGCCGTGCCCGTCAAAGTCGGAGAAATCGTCGGTGTCGATGTTGACCGCGCAGCGCAGGTGGCCGCGGTGGCGGATGTCGGAGAGATTGTCGGCTTGTGCTTGGCGGCACGTCAGAGTGAGCACGGCAGCAAAGGTAGCCAGAAAGGGGGGGGGGGGGGGGGGGGGGGGGCCCCCCCCCCCCCCCCCCCCCCCCGGGGGGGCCGCCCCCCCCCACCCCGCCAGGGGCCGGGCCCCTGGACCGCCAATTTTTTTAGTGATTTGCGGGTCTGGGGGCGCTGCCCCCAGCGGGTCCAGGGCGTCACGCCGAAGGCGTGCTGAAGCACGACGCCCTGGCCTTTACGGCACCCAGGTGCCGCTGGTCGGGATACCCGGATTGGTGCTCGGACGCGGATTGAAATCGGACGGCGCGGGATCGATGACCTTGCCGCCGACGTAGTCGGTGGGCGTGATGCCCAGCGCCTTGCAACCGCCGCCGGCACTCGCGTAGTGCGGCAGCGAATGGACCGTCGCCGGAGCGATCTCGGCATAGCTCGCCGGCAGAGCTGCCGCGGTTCCCGACAGGCGCGCATTGTCGAACGCCGGGAACAGGTCGCCAATCCCGGGAACGCCATCGTCCGCGGGCCCAAGATAGAGCTGACCGAGCGTGAAATAGCCGACAAGACGGCCGAAGATCTCGTTGGGCAGGTCGGCGAGCGGGAAGAGGTCGAACAGCTCGTCGATGAACTTGATGACCGAGCTGTGCTCCGAGTACTGCTTGACGATCACGTGCGACGACGCATACGGCGAGATCACGATCGTGGGGATTCGCGGGCCGGCCTCGATCGGGTTGCCTTGCGGATCCTTGGCCCTGATCCTGACCTGCTGGTGGTCGCGCAGACCATCGGTTTCGTCGTAGGTGATGACGATCGCGCTCTGGCTCCAATACTTGGATTTGGCGATCGCGTTGATCGTGTCGGCCACTGACGCCTCGCTGATCTGGGCATCCGAATAGCCCGGATGATCGTCGTTGCCCGGAAAGACCGTCGCGAGCGTGGGGTTCGGGTCGACAGGGGTCAACCCGTCGAGGTTGCCGTAGCCGCCGCGTATGTAGAAGACGCCGCCGCCTGAAGGCAGGCTCCCGTTGGCGAGGTCGGTGTAGAACTTGCCCTGGCCGAACAGATGTTGCTGCGCCACTTTCGGGTTGTCGGCGACGTAGCCGAAATATTGCGGCCCCTCATGGTGGACGATGAAGTCGCTGTTCGGATTGCCGGGAATGTTGTTCGGCGGCGTCGCGGTCGGCTCGGCATCGAAACCTTCCTGATACCAGGCCCAGTTGGTCGGCGGCAGGTTCTCGCCGGCGATCTCGGCGATGTCGGCCTGGACGTCGGCGAGATCGACGGTGGGGTTCTGGTCGGTTGCGACCACGTCCTTGATCTCCCTGCCCATGAACGACAGCGGCAGGCTGGCGTAGGTCTGGTCGATCGCCGGCGTCGCCGGGCTCTCGTCGGCCGGATTGTAGGGCGGCTTGATCTTGGACGGGTCGAGGTCCGAGCCGGGAAACGGACCCGAGTCGCTGACGATCGGCACGCCGCTCGACGCGGTCGCGGACTGGGCCGTGCTCACGTTCGGATGCAACGCCCACTGCGTCAGGCCAGACTGGCCGGCTATGAGCGCGATGGCATTCGGCGTCGACGGTCCGATCACCGTCTGGTGGAACGCGTCGAGCAGCGCGAACCGATCGGCATACTGCCAGAGGAACGGGACCGTGTCGCAATCGACGTGGCTGACGTCGAGCTCGGCCATCTGCTTCTGCTCCAGCGACGGCGCCGCCGCCGGTGGCAGGCCCGTGGACATGGAGACCACCTGGCCGGCTTCGTTGGTGGTCAGCTTCTCCTCGTCGAGCGCGTAGCGGTCGTTGGCGGCCAGCAGCGTCGACGGATTGACGTCGAGCGAGTTGTTGATGCCGGCGTGGCTGTGGTCGGTGCTGGCGGTGTCGGTCGGGTAGAGCGGCACGACCTTGTTGCCGGGAGCGTTCACCGTCTGCGGGATCAGGAACGGCGTGATCGTGCTCGTGGTGTTGGCGGTGGTCTGGATCTTCTGGCTGAAGCCGAGGATCTGCGACGCCGGCTGGTTGAACAGCCCGTCGGCCTTGGGGAACGTGGCGAAGTAGAAGTCGAACGCGCGGTTCTCCTGGAAGATTACGAACACGTACTTGATCTTCTGGCGAAGCAGCGCCTGCTTCGTGGCGTGCGAGAGGGCCGGCTCGCTGGCCGGGCTGATCTCGTATTGGGTGGCCGGGCTGGACGAGGCGCCGAGGACGAGGTCCGGTGCCGCCAGCGCTGGCTGTTCCACGAGAGATGCGGCCGCGAGTACCGCGCACGTCGATCGTAACCACTGCTTCGTCATTGCTGTTTCCTGCCCGGTCATGCGCGGCGCGGACACTGCCCCGATTTGCGGCGCCGCTGTTGTGACCCTTTCATGAAACAGTGCGGTTTCTGAGACGGTGCAGCAGGCGGCGGACCTGGACCGTCGCATGGTAGCGGGAGAGGCCGGTCCGGATCACGACGTCCGCGCGCGCGCGTCGTTCGTCGTCCGGCATCTGCCGGCCGATGATCCGGTCGGCCTGGGAGGCCGATAGGCCTCGCAGCCTGACGCGCTGGCGCTGGAGCTCGGCCGGGGCGGAGACGGTCACGACGAGATCGCACGCGCGCTCCCCGCCGGTCTCGAACAGGAGCGGCACGTCCAGCACCGCGAGCGGCGCACCCGCGGCGCGGCTTCGGGCGAGGAAACGCGCCTGCTGCCGCCGGACCATTGGATGGATGATCCGTTCCAGCGCGCCAAGGAGTGCCGGCTCGGCGGTGACGGCCTCGCGCAGCCGGGCGCGGTCGACGACGCCGCCCACGATCGTGTCGGGACGCAGGCGTCCGATCGGCGCGACTGCCGCGCCACCGCTTCCCTGCAGGTCATGCACGGCACGGTCGGCATCGAACACCGGAACGCCCGCGCGGCGGAAGGCGGCCGCAACCGTCGACTTGCCCATCGCGAGGCCGCCGGTCAGGCCGATGACAAGCACGCCGTTGGCAGGAACTCAGTTGGGCGGGATGTCGATCGCGATCCGCGCCCTCACCTCATTGTCGATCTCCGGGTCGACACCGAACCAGGCGGCGAAACCGGGCCGGGCCTGGTGCAGCAGCATGCCAAGTCCGTCGATGGTGCGCAGCCCTCGCGCGGCGGCATCTGCCAGCAGGCGCGTCTGCAGCGGCACATAGACGATGTCGTTGACGACGAGGTTCGATGGCGCGCGGTCGAGTTCGATCGGCGAGCCGGGCGCGCCATCCTCCGGGTCCGACGCGTTGCCGCCGGACAATCCGACCGATGTCGTGTTGACCAGGAGGGCGTGGTCGGCAAGTGCGTCCTCGCGCTGCTCCCAGACGATCACCTTCAGGCCCGGAAGCTGGTCGGCGAGAGCGCGCGCGCGGCCCTCGGTGCGGTTGCTGACGCAGACGCACACACCCTTGGCGAGCAGTGCGGCGGCAATCGCGCGCGAGGATCCGCCGGCGCCGAGCAGGAGGGCGGGCCCTGCGGTCGGGTCGACCCCGGCGGAGCTCAGATTGTTGAAGAAACCCTCGCCGTCGGTGTTGCTGCCGAAGATGCGGCCATCCTCGGTAAAGGTGAGCGTGTTGACCGCACCGGCGCGCGCCGCGACCTCGTCGTGCTCGTCGCACAGCGTCAGCGCCGCTTCCTTGTGCGGGATCGTCAGGTTGACGCCGGCGAACCCGGAATAGAGCAGGCCGCGCAGGGCCACGTCGAGCAGGCCGGGGCGGACCGCAAGCGGGACGTAGGCACCATCGATACCGTAGCGCTGGAGCCAGAAATTGTGCAGCCGCGGCGAGCGGGAATGCATCACCGGCCAGCCGACGACGCCTGCCAGACGGGTGCGGCCGGTCAGCACGTCGGGCCGGTCAAGCCCAGGCTTCTCGAGGATCTCGGATCCCTTGTCCATGCCGCTCATGTGAGCCCCCCCTTTTCGTTCGGCCGCCGTCAGCAGCCGTGCCAGTCGCGCCGCCCATTCGGCTTGACCTGCGCCCGTCGCGATCAGGTCCTGCCTGACCTCGAGCTCGACATGGTCGAGCCCGACCGGCCACGCATGGCGCGGAACGGTGTAGTCCGAGGCTGCGGTCAGACGATAGGGCTCGTTGTCGCCGACGACCAGATCGGGTTCGGCGGCCAGCAGTGCGAGGACGGCAAGCGCGAAGTCACGGCCGGCCTGCGGCCCGTCCGGCTCGTGCAGCACCGACGCATGCCAGGGACGTGAGACGCCGCCATAGACCGGCGTGAAGCTGTGCAGTGCCACCAGGATCGTCCGCCGGGCGGCCTTGCTGCGGCGCTCGATCGCGACCGCGATCGCGTCCTGGTAGGGCACGAGGATCTCGGCCTCCCGCTCGCGCCGGTCGGTCTTCGGGAGGTCGTGGTTGGCAGGGACGCGCGTCGTCTCGCTCAGCACGGGGATGGAGGCCTCGTGGCCGGGAGCGCGGTTGCAGTCGATCACCAGACGCGAATAGCGTTGCTCGATCAGCGTGGCGTCGAGTGCCCGCGCCAGCAGACCGCCCATGCCTTTCACACCGATGTCGAAGGCGACGTGGCGGTCCCAGCAGCCCTTGCCGACGCCGAGATCTCCCAGGGCGGCCGGCCGGCGGCGCCCGGCATGATCCGAAACCAGCAGGAACGGCGAGCGTCCTTCAGGGTTGGAGACGCGCACCGGGTGCGGGTCGAACGGTCCGAGCAGGCCCAGGTGCGGTCTCCGTCGCGGCGGCCTCCGTCTTGCAGGGCCTAGATGACTTCGCTGGCCAGACTGACCGCTCCGCGCCGGCACATCAACGGGAGGCACGATGCTGATCCGTGCAGGCTACGACATCCGGCTCGAAGTGGCACAGCCGACGCCGTTCCTGATGCTGCTCAGCATCCATGGGAGCCGGACGGCCGATCTGAGGTCGCCGCACGCGATGCAGTTCACGCCCTTCGTCGACGCCACCGACTATACCGACGGGTTCGGCAATATCGTGACGCGCATCCTCGCACCCGTCGGCACCACCACGGTGTCGATCCGCTTCACCATCGATGATTCCGGGCTGCCGGACCGCACCGCGCCGGACGCGCCGTTCGTACCGGTCGAGGGTCTGCCGCCCGACGTTCTCGTCTTCCTGCTCGGTAGCCGCTACTGCGAGACCGACCGGCTGTCGGATCTGGCCTGGTCGCTGTTCGGGCACACCGAGCCGGGCTGGCAGCGGGTGCAGGCGATCTGCGACTATGTGCACGGTCGCATCCGGTTCGATTATCAGCAGGCACGGCCGACGCGGACGGCCTTCGAGGGCAACGAGGAAGGGGTGGGCGTCTGCCGCGACTTCGCGCATCTGGCCGTGGCACTATGCCGGTGCATGAACATGCCGGCGCGCTACTGTACCGGTTACCTCGGCGACATCGGCGTGCCGCTGTCGGACGCGCCGATGGATTTCTCGGCCTGGTTCGACGTCTATCTCGGCGGCGAGTGGTACACGTTCGACGCGCGCCACAACACGCCGCGGATCGGGCGCATCCTGATGGCGCGCGGGCGTGATGCGACCGATGTCGCGCTGACCACCAGCTTCGGGCCCAGCTACCTGGCGGGGTTCGACGTGGTGACGGAGGAGGTTTGGTAAGGCCAGGGGCTCCACCCCTGGACCCCGCTGGGGTCAGTCGGCCCCAGACCCCGCCACTCAAAGTCATACTCGCGGCTTCAATTGGCAACGCGCTCGAGTTTTATGACTTCATCGTCTACGGGTTCTTCGCACCTTCGATCAGCAAGGCATTCTTCCCTTCGCACGATCCCGGATCGGGACTGCTGCTGACGTTCGCGACCTTCGGAGTGTCGTTCCTGGCGCGGCCGGTCGGCGCGGCGGTGCTCGGCGGCATCGCCGACCGGCATGGCCGGCGCGTGACGCTCACCATCGCCATCGGGCTGATGACCGTCGGCAGCGCGATCCTTGCGGTCGTTCCGACCGCGGCGCGGATCGGTGTCCTGGCGCCTTTGATCGTGCTGGCCGCCCGGCTGATCCAGGGCTTCTCGCTCGGCGGCGAATACGGGGCCGCGACCGCCTTCCTGCTGGAGCACGACCCGGGCCGGGCACGCTTCTTCGCCAGCTTCCAGAACATCAGCCAGAACGTGGCGGCAACACTCGCCTCCGGAACCGGTTGGGCGCTGGGGCTGCTGCTGTCGGCATCTCATTACGATACCTTCGGATTCCGGATCGCGTTCGCGCTGGGTGCGCTGATCGGACCGGTCGGCCTGTGGCTGCGCCGGCAGCTCGACGAGACGCCGGCTTTTCTCGCGAGCGTTCGGCCGGAGGCGCCGGTGCGGCGCGTGCTGCTCGACATGCCCGGCCGGATCGCCATCGGCGCCGGAACGATCGCGATCGGCACCGGCGTGACCTACGTCCTGATCTACCTGCCCACCTACGCACTGACGGTGCTGCACATGCGGATGCACGCCGGTCTCGCCGCGACCGTGCTGTCGTATGTCGCAGCCGTCGTCATCGGCCTGGCGGCGGCGCGGATTTTCGAGCATGTGCCGCGCCTGACGTTCATGACGATCTCGACGCTGCTGCTGATGAGCGCCGCGTGGCCGCTGTTCGCGGTGATCCGGGCGCATCCGGATGTCGTGACGCTGACCCTGATCCGGGTGGCGATGTTCCTGCTCGCAGCACCCTACTCGGTGCTGCAGCCGTCGATGCTCGCGAGCCTGTTTCCGGCCGCCTCGCGTGTGACCGGTATCTCGATCGGCTACACGCTCGGCGTGGTGTCGTTCGGCGCCTTCGCACCCGTCGCCAACGCCTGGCTCATCGGCGTGACCCACAACACGACCGCGCCCGCCTTCTTTCTGATCGCGATGGGCTGCATCACGCTTGGCTGTCTTGCAGCGGCGGCGCGGCTCGCTGGCGACGCGCCGCCAGCCATAGATGCATCGGCGGCCAGAACCCGAGCACAGCCGACACGATGAGCGAGCAGCGGAGCGACTGGGCGCCGAGATGCGGTGCCAGGACATCGCTCAGCGCGCCGAACGCCGGCGGCCCGAGGCCGGCGCCGATCAGCGAGCCGCCGATCCCGTAGAAGGCGGTCGCGGTGGCACGGGAGCGCTCTGGGACCGCGCCCTGCAACGCGGACTGCACCGGGCCGACCGTCAGGGCGCCGAGAGCGGTCGTGACCATCAGACAGGCGAGCGACAGCGCCCTCGACCCGGTCGCGTAGCACACGATCTGGAACGGCTGGCTGGCCGCCGAAGCCCAGCCGGCCAGGCGCAAGGGTGTTGCCGGGTCGATCGAGCGGGCGAGACGATTGCCGAAAGGACCACTGGCCAGAGTGCCCGCCGCGAGTGCCAGCCCGTAGGCGCCGCCGAGCCAAAATCCGGCCTCTGCAGCACTCATGCCGAGGCTGCGCTCGTAGAACGTCGCCTCCCACAGCAGCGCACCCCAGGCGACGAAGCCGCCGCTTGCCGAAAACAGGAACAACTGCCGGAACACCGGGCTGCGCCACGGCTCGCGCAGGTCGCCACGCGGTTCGGCCGACGCCGTGGTCTTGCTCGGCAGCAGCGCCAGCAGGAGCAGCGCCAGCGGCAGGCCGGGGACCGCGAAGCACAGAAACATGGTCCGCCAGCCGAACCACTGCACGAGCGCCCCGCCGCCCCAGAAGCCGGCGACGAAGCCGAGATAGCCGCCGACATAGCAGACCGCCAGCGCGCCGGCGCGTGTCGCCGGCGGGAACAGGGATGCCACCAGCGACAGCGCGGCGGGCGGGGCGCCCGCCGCGCCGCAACCCCCGCCGCCCCCGGCCCCCCGCGCGGGGGCGGGGGGCGCGGGGGGTACCCGGGAGCCCCCCCCCCACCGCGGGGGGGGGGGGCCGCCCGCCGCGCCGAAACCGACGCCGACCCGTGCCGCGAACAGGAGCGCGAAGCTTGACGCGCGGCCTGTCGCCGCGGTGAACGCGCTCCACAGCGCGACCGAGCCCGCGATGACGGCCCGCCGGTGGCCACGGTCGGCCGCACGCGCCAGCGGCAGCGCCGCGAGCGCGTACAGCACCGCGAACGCGAGGCCGCCGAGTGCACCGAGTCGGGCGTCCGTCAGATGCAGGTCGGCACGGATCGGGTCGAGTGCCAGCGAGAACGCGATCCGGTCGGCATAGGCAAGGCCCAATGACGCGGCGAGCAGGGCCAGCACGAGCCGAGGTCTGGGATGCAGCATCGGTCAGCTATGGCATAAGGCGATCGCGCACGGTGGATCGGGCGGCATGGCGAAGGACAGGTTCGGCGAAGCTCTGGCGCTGCATCGCTCGGGGCGGCTCGACGAGGCAGCCCGGCTTTATCGCAGGGTCCTCACCTACGAGCCGCGCCACGCCGGCGCCTTGCACATGCTCGGGACCGTGCACCTCGCCCAACAGCGGTACGACGAGGCGGCATCGCTGCTCGCGCGCGCGGTCGAGGCAGCGCCGGAGGTCGCCGCGGGTCACTACAACCTCGGTTGCGCGCTGCAGGCGCTCGGAGAGGCCCGAGCTGCGGCGGACGCTTACGACCGCACCATCGCGATCCATCCGGGCCACGTTGCAGCCCACCTCAACCTGTCGGGCGTCCTGCTCCTGCTGCGCCACCCGAAGGAGGCGTTCGAAGCGGCCAGACGGGCGGCCGAGCTCGATCCGACATCGGCCCCAGCCCATTGCAATGCGGGCCTTGCGCTGAAGGCAGCCGGTTCCAGCGAACGCGCCGAGGAGATGTTCCGCGCCGCCATAGCGCTCGACGCAAACCATGCCGAGAGCCTGCACAATCTTGGCAACCTGATCCGCCAGTTTCCTGGACGCGACGAGGAGGCGCGGGCGCTGCTGGCCCGCGTCGTCCGGCTCAGGCCACGCATGATCGAGCCACGGATTGCGATCGCCCAGATGCTGCGAGACGGTTGCGAGGGAGTTGCGGCCGCGGCCGAACTCGAACACGCGGCCTCCATCAACCCCGACGATCCGCTGGTGCGGCTGGCGCTGGCGATGTCGCCGCTGCAGGCGCTCTACCGCACGGAAGCCGAGCGGGCCGCGGCCAGAGCAGCTTACGGCGTTCGATTGGGAGAGCTGGCTGAATGGGCGCGAGCGGGAGGCCCTACCCGGCTGGCCTCGCTCGCCGACGCCGCCGGAATGGTGCAGCCATTCTATCTGCCCTACGCCGGCGGGATCGATCGCGACCTGCAATCGGTCTACGGCACGCTGATGGCCGACGCCGCCCTCGCCCGCCACGGGCAAGCGGAACTGGCGTCGCCAGCATCGGGCGAGCGCATAAGGGTTGGCTTCGTGTCCGGCTACATGCGCGACCACTCGAACTGGAAAATCCCGCTGCGCGGCTGGATGGCAGGTCTCGACCGCGATCGTTTCGAAGTGTTCGGCTACTACACCGGCGACATCACCCACCCACAGACGGAAGAGGCCGCATCGCTGTGCAGCCGCTTTCTGCGGGGTCCCCGAACGACCGCCGAGTGGCGCGCCGCCATCCTCGCCGACCGGCCGCACGTCCTGATCTATCCGGAGACCGGCATGGACGGCGCCGCCTTCCGCCTGGCCTCGATGCGCCTGGCGCCCATGCAATGCGTTTCCTGGGGTCACCCGATCACCAGCGGCCTGCCGACAATGGACGCGTTCCTGTCAAGTGCGGCAATGGAGCCCGACGACGCGCAGACGCACTACACCGAGCGCCTGGTGCGGTTGCCTGGATTGGGCATCGACTACGAGCTCCCGTCCCCGGCGCCGAGCCGCATGACACGCGCATCGCTCGGATTGCCGGAGGGCACGTTGTTCTTCTGCGGCCAGGCGTTGTTCAAATACGTGCCGCGCTACGATCACGTCCTCGCCCGCATCGCCCAACATGTTCCGGACGCGCGCTTCGTCTTCGTCGACGCGCCGCAAGGCCGCCAGATCAAGACGCTGATGCGCGCGCGACTCGCAGCCAGCCTCGACGTCGAACGGCACTGCCTCTTTCTCGACCGGCTCGACCAGGCCGGCTTCGTTGCACTGTCCGGACTGTGCGACGTCGTGCTGGACAGCATCGATTGGTCAGGCTGCAACTCGACGCTCGAATGCCTCCCGCTCGGAACGCCGATCGTCACTCTGCCCGGCCGCACCATGCGCGCGCGCCACACGGCCGCCATCCTGTCGCTGGTCGGCGAGACCTTCGGTATCGCGAGCGACGAAGACGATTACGTGCGGATTGCGAGCATGCTTGCCCACGACGCAGCTCTGCGCAGCAACCTTCGAGAGAGACTTGCCCGGGCATCGCGGAGCGTAGGCCACAACACTCACTCGGTCCGAGCACTCGAAGCTTTTGTCAGCTCGGGGCTCTGCCCCGAACCCCGCCAAAGGCAGTCGCCTTTGGAAACCCCCGACTGAGGTTCACGACTGCCTGAACATGACTTCGGCCACCCGCCGGGTCACGTCATCACCGGAACCCGCAATCCTGTCGCCAACCTTGCCGTCGAGAAAGAGACCGGCCAGGCCGTGGACCATGGCCCAGCAACCCAGCGCACGGGCGTCGGCGTCGTCGCTGTGTGCCGCGTCGTTGGTCACACGCGCGGACAGCACACCGGAGGCAGCCTCCCCAGCCGCGGCCAGCTCCGGATAGCCAAGGCGCTTGGGGCCGAACATGAGCCGGAACAAGGCCGGGTTCGACACCGCAAACCTCACATACGCGACGGCCTGCGCGATGAGCGCCTCGCCTGGCTCCGCCTCCTGGTCCGCCGCGTGCAGAACGCCGTGCAAGGCGCGAAACCCGTGCGCCGCCAGCGACGCCAGCAGCGCTTCCTTGTCCGGATAATGACGGTAGGGTGCCATCGCGGAGACGCCGGCACGACGGGCAACGGCTCGCAGCGAAAATTCGTCCGCTCCCTCGGCCGTCAGCTGTTCGAGTGCCGCATCAAACAGCGCCGCTCGCAAATCCCCGTGGTGATAGCCTCTCGACCCAAATGTTGACACTGTAAGCAGACCTCCCATGTTTGCACTGTAAGCAAACCGTCGGGACTGTCCACCATGATCAAGTTCACCATTCTTCTGCGACGCCATCCGACGATGACCCATGACGAGTTCGTCGCGTATCATCGGCAGAACCACGCTCCGCTGTTCTGCGCGCTGCCTGAGGTGCGACAGCATGTCCGGCGTTACGTGCAGTGTCACACGTTACCGGCGTCGATCCCTGGCTTGCCGCCGATCACCTTCGACGGCATCACCGAAATCTGGTTTGACGATGTGGCGTCGCTCGAAGCCGTCTTTACCGCCGCCAGCTATATGCGAACCATCAGACCGGACGAGGCGAAGTTCCTCGATCTGCAACGCTGCGAGTTCGTGTTGTCCAGCGAGTCGGTGGTCATCGGCTGACCATGACGCGCGGCGAACGCTACTCCATCGATCTGTCCGACTATCCCGACCTGGTCGTCGTCTATCTCGGCTACCGTGTCAGCAGCCTCAGAGGGTTGCCTGGCCTCCTGCGGATCGGGCGCGGCCTTCGCACGGTGAAGACCGATCCTCCGCCTGGATTGCTTTCGCACGAGGATCTCTGGTTCGGGTTGAGCCATCCGGGCTTCCGGCAATACTGGCGTGATCTGGAAAGTCTCGAAGCCTTTACCCGGGCGCCGCAGCACGCGGCCTGGTGGCGCGACTTCGGGCGGGACGGGAGCGGCGGCGGCATCTGGCACGAGACGTATCGTCTGCGCGGCGGAATGGAGGCGATCTATCTGCGCGTGCCGCCGCTCGGGCTGGCAACGTTTGCGCCGATGACTGATCCGACCGGATCGTTCAAGACTGCCCGACAGCGTCTTCAAGCCTCTGGCTTGCCTTCGACTGGCTGACATCAGCATCAGCCGCCAGGTGCGGCGAACGCACGCGACGGCGCTCTCCAGACCAGAAGCAGGCCGAGCAGCACAGCCAGGCTCACGGCCGTGCTGTCGACGAGGCCTGCCGGTTCGGTCAGAAAATCGCCGACATTGGTGCCCCAGGTCCGGATGACGACCACGGTAAGCCAGTAGCCGGCCGCCGATCTGGGTCGCGTGGCAGCCCGGAGCATGAAAGTCGCAGCAAGCACAATCGTCATGACTGCGGATGCGCTCGGTGGCCGAAGCTCCTGCACGAAGGCGAGATCATCCCCCAGCGCAGTGCCGAGCGTGCCCGCCACGAGCATCGTGGCCCAGAAGAGGCCTCCCGCAGCCGGCAAAGTCCCTTCTGCGAGGTCTCGTCGGTCCAGGACAATGAACATGGCGAGCACGACCGACAGGAATGCGATGACGGCTGAGAACGGCAGGCCGAACTGCAATGTCTGAAGGTCGGACAGGTTGGTCGCCGCCGCACGAACGATGAGAATCGCAATCCAGTACCAGGCTTCTGTCGGTCGAGAGCGACGCGCGGCCACGGCGGCGAGAGCGAACAGCGCCGCAAGCACGGGCAGACCTCGCCAATAGCCCAGGCCGAGCCACCGGGAGCACACATCTCCCAAGTTGGCTCCGAGTACACTGGCGGCACAGAGGCAGGCCCAGTAGCGCGGTCCGAGCGCCGGCGTCACGGTCATGACGGGAAGGGACATGAGGTCAGAGCACCGCCAGCAGCACGGGAATGACTGCTCCCGCCGCCAGAAGGCCGATGCGCAGGCGCGACCCCCGTGTCTGCCGGAGCCCGATGACCAGGCCGAGCGACGTCGAGGCCACGAGTGCCGCAGTCGCCGCGAGGAACACCAGGCGGAGCAGGGTAGGCGCGATCGTGCCGGTCGCCGCTCCCTGCGTCAGGACCTGCTCCTTGTGCAGCCGGGCAAGTTCGTCGAGCACGACCGGCGGCCGATACGTTCCGTGCGCCTCGTGCAGGTCGAAAAGCTGAAACGCACCCGTCAACGCGAAGAACAGGATCGTCGGCGAGGCGATCACCGCGAGCAGCGCGTGCGCTTGCCGGAGCGACATGGGCCGGTTGCTCGGGGGTGACGCCGTCAGGCGCCCGCATTGCTTGGCGGGACGGCGAGCAGTCGCCGCGCGATCGCCTCCCACTCTTCTTCGAGCGGCAGGGTCGATGGCGTCACCCGCGCCTCGGCGTACCAGTCGCGCGCGCTCGGCTCGTCGCCCTCGACCCGGTGCAGATGCGCATGGACGAGATTGCAATCGAGATCATCCTGGTGGGCGGCCGCGATCGCATGCGAAGCGTCCCAGTCGCCCTTTCCGATCCACCAGAGCGCGCGGAGTGCGGGACTGGTCCCGCCGGGCTGCTGATGGGCCAGACTGGCTTTGAACTCTCTCAGGTCCTGCATGCTCGTCTCTCCAATTAGCGGCACGGTCCATGGCTCCAAGCTTTAGACGAGACACAATGTATCGTCAACAGGACCTCGAACCAGGCCCGTCGGCTCGGCCGACGCTGGACTCGGCGGCCGACTTCCGTCACTCGCCGGATGAAGGTCAGACGAGGGGATGGTGTCGGCGACGAGAAGCGACGATCGCGGGTCCGGACGGCGGCGTCACCACGGCAACCGATTCGGCCGAAGCGAGGCCGCGCGTGATGCGGTGATGCGGGCGGTGGACGATCTGCTGCTGGAGAGCGGCTTCGCGTCGCTGACGATCGAGGCGGTGGCGGCCCGCGCCGGCGTCGGCCGGCAGACCATCTATCGCTGGTGGCCGTCCAAGATCGATCTCCTGTTCGATGCCTTCCGGGACGAGACCGAGGAGGAGATCGAGACCGCCGACACCGGCGCGTTGAGTTCGGACCTCGTGTTCCACCTGCGGCAGGTGCTTGGCTTCTTCGCGCGGCCGAGCAACGCGGCGATGTTCCGTGCGCTGGCCGGGCAGGCGCAGCTCGATGTGACGGTCGCCACGCGTTTCCGCGACGTCATCATGGGCGAGCAGCTTGCGCGCGACCGGGCGCCCTTCGAACGGGCGATTGGGCGCGGCGAACTGCCGGCCGATTTCAACGCCGACGGCGCTGCCGAGACCCTCATCATGCCGGTGCTCTATCGCCTGCTCATCCACGGCGCGACGCCATCACCGGACGACGCGGAGCATCTTGTCGCGAGTCAGGATTGGGGCGCTGCCCCAAACCCCGCCAAACGCCGGGCGTTTGGATCGCCGGAATGAGACAGTGCGGGTCCGGGGGCGCTGCCCCCGGCGGGGTTTGGGGCAGAGCCCCAAGCCTCTACTTCCCAGGCTGAAACCCGCTCTCCCCGAACTGCCAGAGCAGAAAAGCAAACTCGTCCGCCGTCTCGTCGTCGCGCTGCTTGCGTGTGGATCCGACCCCATGCCCGGCGTCGAACTCCACCCGCAGCAGCACCGGGCGCCCGCTGGTGGTCGCGGCCTGCAGCTTGGCCGTCATCTTGGCCGAGATCCAGATCGGCACGCGCGGGTCATTCGCCCCTCCGGTGAGCATGACCGCTGGATAGGCGATGCCTTTCCTGACGTGATTGTTTGCGTCCATGGCCAGCATGAACGGAAACTGCGCCTTGTTCGTGACGGTGCCGAATTCGGGAATGTTGCTCGGACCGTTGGCGGTGAATTCCTCGCGTATGGTGTTGGTCGCACCCACCCGGATCAGCGCCGCGCGGAACAGGTCCGGCCGCTGGGTGATCGCGCCGCCGATCAGAATGCCACCAGCGCTGGTCCCCTCCCCGGCCAGGTGCGCGCGGTCGGTGTATCCGTCCTTGATGAGCGCCTCGGCGCAGTCGATGAAATCGTGAATGGTGTTTTGTTTGGTCTGGATTTTGCCGGCATCGTGCCAGGCTTGTCCCAGCTCGCCGCCGCCGCGGACGTGGGCGATGGCATAGACGCCGCCGCGGTCGAGCCAGGGCAGGAAATCCGGTGAAAAGGACGGGTCGTAGGAGATGCCGTAGGCACCGTAGCCGACGAGGTAGGTCGGCCGGCGCCCGTCCGGCTTGAGGCCGCGCCTGGTGACGATCGACAGCGGGATTTTGGTGCCGTCGCGCGCCGTCGCCGTGGTTTCGACAGAGGTGTAGACTGACAGGTCGCGCGGAAATGGCGGCAGGATGCCGGTGTCGGTGAGCGTGCCGGCCTTCGGGTCGAACCGGAACCAGGCGTGCGCCCTGACCCAGGATTCGAGGCTGATCAGGGCGCCGGGCCGTTGCGGGTCCGTCACCACGCCGCCAGGGCCTTCCTCGGGAGGCGCGATGGTGCCCGCGAACGGCAGATGCACCGTCTCGGCGGCGGCGGCGCCGGCCGGGATGCGGTGCAAGGAAAACACCGCCCCGTCGCGCTCGGCGTAGTAGAGGCCATCCGCCGCGGCGGAGAGCGTGGTCAGGACCCCGGCGCCTTCGGCAACGATCGGTTTCGCGTTGGCGAAGTCGGGC
Organism: uncultured Acetobacteraceae bacterium; assembly: GCA_964246925.1. Taxonomy (GTDB): domain Bacteria; phylum Pseudomonadota; class Alphaproteobacteria; order Acetobacterales; family Acetobacteraceae; genus CAXTPV01. Next base: position 14,781 of record CAXTSH010000011.1, on the reverse strand, counting down.
GCGTCCAGCGTGGTCTCGACGATCTTCAGATGCGGCGCGTCCTTGTGCGTCATCAGGTCGATGATGTTGCCATGCACGGCGGCGCCGACGACGTCATCGGATTGCAGCGCCACCGGCTTCCAGGCGGGGTGCCCCGACAGCACATCGGCGATCGGCGCCGCGTACAGCGCGGTTTCCGGAGAGACGCCATCGGACATATCGGCCAGCGCGTAGTCCGATCCGGGCGTCGTCGCGATCGAGGGGAAGATCTCCGCGGCCTTGAACGGGAACGGCAGGTGGTCGGTGTCGAGCACCACCGCGTCACGCGCGGGATCCTGGCCGAGCACGTGGCGCAGCACCTGGAGGTGGGCGTATTTGTCGACCTCGCTCGCGGTCAGCGACGACGCCGGAAGACGCGCGAAGAAGAAGCTCTTGCCGTCGGGCAGCCACGAGGCGCTGGCAAATTGGGACCGGTCGATACTGTCGGGGAGAACGGTGCGCGTGGCGGTCTCGATGACGTGCAGGGTGCTGTTTTCCGAACCGCCCACCGAGACTCCGTAGAGAACCAGGCTGCCGTCGAACGAGGGCGCGAACTGGTCGATCTCCGCGTGCTTGCCGCCGGTGGCCAACGTCGAGGGATCGATCAGCAGCGTCTCGCGCCCGTCCTCGTCGCGGACGTAGAGCTTGGCGATCTGTGCGCCGGGCGCACGCTTGAGGTAGAAGGCGTGACCGCCGGCGAGTTGGAGGTTTCGCGCGCTGGCGGCCAGGTTGCTGACGGCCGCGATGTCGTGCCGCAGCCCGTCGCGTCCGGGAATGCGGGCCAGCACGGCGCGGGTGTAGTCGTTCTGGCCGCGCAGGAAGTCGGAGAAGGCGGGCTGCGGCTCGGTCTCCATCCAGCGATAGGGGTCGACGATCTTCACGCCCCAATCGTCATCGGTGACCGGTTGCATGCTCGCCACCGGCGGCCGGCTCGGGGTCAGGGCTGCGGCCGGCCACGACAGCGCGGCAGTCAGCGCAAGCGAAGTCGCAAGACGTCTCATCGGCTGGTCCTCAGAGCTGTTCGGATGGGTCGAGGCCGACGAACGCGACCATGGACGCCGCGTCCCGCACGCGGCTGAACAGATAGCCCTGCCCCTCGGTGCAGCCGAAGGCGCGAAGCCCTTCACGCTGCACCTCGGTCTCGACACCTTCGGCGGTCGTCCTCATGCCGAAGCTGGTGGCAAGGCTCACCACCGCGCGCACGATGGCGGCGGCCTCGCCATCGGTGTCCATGTCGCGCACGAACGAGGCATCGATCTTGACCTTGTCGAAGGGGAAGCTGCGCAGGTAACGGAGCGACGAGTAGCCGGTCCCGAAATCGTCCAGCGCCACGCGTATGCCGCGCTCGCGAAGGCCGCGCAGCACTCCGAGCGTCGACCGGCTGGCCTCGAGCAGCACCGACTCGGTGATCTCGAGCTCCAGCCTGGCCGGCGGCAGCCCGCTCGAGGCGAGTGCGGCGTCGATCGACGTGAGCAGTGCCTCGTCGCGGAACTGGGCCGGCGAGACGTTGACCGCCACGCGCACGTCCTCGCGCCAGCAGACCGCCTGACGGCAAGCCTCTTCCATCGCGAAGCGGCCGATCGGAATGATCATTCCTGCCGCCTCGGCGACCGGAATGAAGACCGACGGCGGCACCGAGCCGCGCGTCGGATGGTTCCAGCGCAGCAACGCTTCGGCCGAGATGACGGCGCCCGTCGGGAGATCGACGATCGGATGATAGCAGACCGCGAGCTCGCCGCGCGCGAGCGCCTGGCGGAGGTCGCTCTGCATCGCACGCTGCTCCTGAAGGGCGACGAGCATGGCCGGATCGAAGAAACGCGGCCGGTCGATGCCGTCGCGCCGGGCGCTCGCGAGTGCCAGACTGGCATTGCGCCGCAGGCTCTCCGCGTCCGCGGCGTCGGCCGGTGCGACACTGACGCCGACATTGACCCCTGACGCGACCTCGGCGTCGGGCTCGATCAGACGGTACGGCGCGCCGGCCTCGGCCGCGATCCGCGACGCGATCTCGCCGATCCGGTCGCGGTCGAGACCCTCGACAAGGACGCCGAACTCGCCGCCGCCGAGCCGCGCGACATAGTCGGTCGCGCGCACCGCGGCGCGCAGCCGGTGCGCGAAGGCCGTGATCAACTGGTCGCCGGCGCTCGGCCCGAGCGTGTTGTTGATCACGGGAAAGTCGTGCAGGCTGACGCACAGCAAGCCCAAGTGCCACCCTGCCCGGCAGGCCTGATCCAGCCTGCGGTCGAAACTGGCCCGGTTCGGCAGCGCGGTCAGGTCGTCGTTGAAGGCCAGATAGGCGATACGGGCTTCCTTCTCCCGCGTATCGGTGACGTCGGTGCCGACGCCCTGGTAGCCTGCGAACGCGCCACGCCGGTCGCGGACCGGCTTGCCGGACAGCGAGACCCAGCGCGCCTGGCCACTGATCTCGACCGGCACGACGATGTTGCGAAACGCCTCCCGGCGCGAGAAGGCGCCGACGATCTGCGGGACGGTGCCGGCCGTGTCACGTTGCCAATCGAGCAGGTTGCAGAGCAGCACCTCGGGCAATTCATGGCGGGCAATGCCGGTCCGGTCGGCGATCCCCGGGTTCAATTGGACCAGCCGTCCGTCCGCATCCGCGGCCCAGAGCCAGTTGCTGGCGGTCTCCTGCAGGTCGCGCAGCATGGAGTCGGCGCGTTCGTACCGGTCCTGGTGGCGAAGACCTTCGAGCAGCTGCTGGCTCAGGAACCGATGCGCGCACAGGATCACCGCGAGCATGCTCGGCGGAATGGCGACCAGCATCAGGGCGAGCGAGGGCGCCAGCCGGGCCGAGACCAGGGCAAAGACGGTGACGGCGACCACCGGCAGCGCGAGCGCGAGTGCCACCGGCAGCACGGACGCGGTCAGCACAAAGGATCCGAGAAGGCCGGAGGAGGCGACGACGAGAGCCATCTGCTGGTGCAGACCGATCCTGGGCAGCAGCACGAGAACCAACGCCGACCAGGCAATGCCGACGCCCAGGCCGAGCCAGGTGGCGCCCTGAGTGTGGGACGCATGGCCCGCCTGCCGGTAGAAGCCGGCCAGCAGGACGACGAACAGGACCAGACCGAGCAGGACGAAGGGCCAGGATTGGCCGTTCCAGGCACCTCCCGCGAGCATCAGGGTGGCGAGCAGGACGAACGCCGCAATGGCGCGTCGCGAGCGCGAGAGCAGTGCCAGCCTCGCCTCGCCGAGCGGCGCCCGCAGATCGTTCGGGACGGGTCCACCGACGAGCCTCGCAACGGCAAGGCGTATCGGCGCCCAGCGGACCTGGCGGTGCCACCGCGCGCCCGCAGCATTGAACCAACGTGCGCTCACCGGATGCGGAGCGTCCTGGCTCACCGGCGACACCGGCCGGCGTTCGGCGCCGGGCGCGATCCTCGTCGTTGGGCAATCAAATCCATGGGCCGTCGATGGCTGTGAATGGAGCCGTCCATAGACGCCCGTCCTCGTCCTGACCAGCCGTGGAGCGGCGGCCAGGCGCGGAGTGTCGATGCGAGCGGCGTGCTCGGACCCGATGCAGACGCCACGTGTCACCTCGAGGTCGCCGACGCGAGAAGGTCTGGCCGCGCCCTGTCCGATCTGATGATCGGCTTCATCCGTTCGGTTTGGGCGCGTTGAACTCTAACGCGAGGCCGATGAGAGTATTGTGGGATGAAGATCCTGACATTATAACATGTTTGAAACACGGTGCGAGTCATGCTGCTTTGCCCGGGCCTTGTCGGACGCAGTGTGAGGTCGAGCGCGGCGCTCCTGTCGTTCGCAAGCCTCGGTCTGGCGGTCACACCATGCCACGCGGCGTTGCCGAAGCGGCATCACACGCGTGTGGTTGCGTTCGTCATTCCGGACCCAGACTGGCGGCCGGCGATCGTGTTTCAGCCAGTCGGAACGCCCGCGCCCGCCGGCCGGATGCCAGCCGCCGTATCGGTCGCGAGCAGGCCGGCGCCGTTGCCGGCATCGCCCGGGCGAGCGCCGGCGCCTTCGTTGTTGATCGCCGCGGTTTCGAAGGCTCGGATCGGCGACGCCCTGAAGCAGGCGGGCAGCCGGGCGCCGGTCGCAACCCCCGTCATCGCGACGGCGATGGCGAGACCACCCGAAGTCGCGCCGGCCAAGCCGGATCACGCGAGCAGTCCGGCCGTCCAAGAGAGCGCGGCAGCGGGGCCTCCGCTCTGCGTGACGATCTCGTTTTCCGATCGGCGCGCCGGCGCGCGCGAGAAGGCCGATGCCCTGGCGTCGACGCTTCGCGCGCAGGGGGTGCCGGTCGAGGACATACAGACCGATCGTCATGAAGCCGCGGTGACCAGAATCCTGTTCGGATTCGAGGAGGACCGCCCGGTCGCCGACCAGGTCGGTCGGACGCTCGAAGCCGCAACCGGCATCTCAAGCCCCTCTACGCTGTCCCCCGATGCGATGCCCGCGCGGCGGCCCGGGCTGATCCAGATCGCGCTGCCCGGATGACATCCAGCCCCAGGAGACCTGCATGATCCGACTCCCCATCGCCATCGCCGTCGCCACTCTCCTCGGCGCGCCCGCCATGGCGGCGAGCACCACCGACCCGTCGGCGGCACCGGCGCCCGACAAGCTGACCATCCTGTTCGCGCCGACGAGTACAGCCATCGGTGCGGACGGGGATGCGACGCTCGACAAGGCGTCCCGCCTCTACCGCGCCGGCAATCCGATCGTGATGATCGTCTCCGGCACGACCGACACGACCGGGAGCCCGTCCGGGAACCTGACCCTGTCGGAGCGGCGGGCACGCGCGGTGCTGAACGGCCTCGTCGAGCGCGGCATCCCGGTCGCGCGGCTGCAGTTGCTCGCGGCGGGAACGACCGATCTCGCGGTCAAGACCGGTCCGAACGTGTCGGAGGCGGAAAATCGCCGGGTCGACATCAGGTGGCGCTGACCACCCTCGCACGCGCACTGCTGACAGCCTGCCTGGCGCTTCCGCCATGGCGCGCCCTCGCCTCGACGGCCGACGCGCGGGCGGCGTTCGAGCGCGGGTTGGCAGCCGACCTGGGAACGAACGGGCGCCCCGACCCGAACCTTGCCTACCGCTATTATCGGCAGGCGGCCGAGCTGGGCGACCCTGACGCCGAGCTCAACCTCGGCGTGATGAGCGACAGTGGCGTCGGCACCCTCGCCGACTCCACGCAGGCGGCGCTCTGGTATGCACGTGCCGCCTCGCACGGCTACGGCCGGGCGGCGTTCGATCTCGGTCAGCTCTATGAGGCAGGCGACGGCGTGCCCAGAAACCTGCCGATGGCGGCCGCCTGGTTCGGACTGGCGGCGCACGAGGGGATCGAGGCCGCGTCAAGCCGGGCGAGAAGGCTGGTCTCGACCGGCACCACCGACGACGGGCCGGCGGCGCCGGCGATGGTCGCACCCGCGGCAGGCCAGGTGCTGCCGAACGAGGACGTCGAAATGGTCTGGACACCCGCCTCGACGGCGCCGGACACGCAATACTGGGTTCAGGTCGCTGCGACCAAATCCTCGCAGACCCTCTCCTACCGGGAAACCGACGTCTCGGCGATGCTTGTCCATGTCCCGGCCGAAGGCGATTACGCCTGGAGAGTGTTCGCCGCCAGCCCAGGGCACTACCGGGCGAGCCAATGGTCCGCCTTCTCCGTCCGCGCCGGCGACGTCTGCTGCCTGGCGGCGCTCACGCGGTAAGGCGACGGACGGACGCGATCGCGTCCGCCGTGTCCCAGTCGGCCGCGCCGTCGAAACGGGCACGCAACATTCCATCCGGACCAAGCAGGAAGGTGGTTGGAATGCCGCCGACGTCGAGCGAGGCCATCGCCGACGAGGTCCGGTCGATCAGCACCGGCAGCCCCTCGATCGCGTGCGCTTTGTAGAAGGCACGCACCGCGGCCGCACCCGACCGGTCGATCGAGACCGGAAGGATGTCGATCGGGGCCTGAGCCACCGAGGCGGCAAGGCGCGCCAGCGACGGCATCTCGCGCGCGCAGGGGTCGCACCATGTCGCCCAGATGTTCAACACTACGCCGTGTCCGGCGTGGTCGGCGATCGTGCGCCCGATCTCGCGCCCGTCGGCCCCGACCGACGTCCAGGTGAACGGCGCCAACGTCCTTGGCAGGACCAGCCGTTGCAGCCCGGCGACCGACTGCAACGGTGGCGGCGCGGCTACGAAGGGAGCGGCCGGCGGCACCAGGCATTTGCGCGCCACGAGCGCGCCCACTACGGTCCCGCCGGCCGCGAGACCGGCTCGGACGGCGACGCGGCGTGTCAGTCGGGACATGCCATGGTTCTAGACCCTCCCTCGGGCGTAGAGAAGCGCGCCGGCACGCCACCCAACCCCCAGTGGGGCGGTAGATTCGCCGCCGGCCCCGACGATGCGATGCGCCGCATCAACGCCTCCATCGACGTCGACGCGCGTCTTTGGCGCCAGGACATCGAGGGATCGGTGGTGCACGCCCGCATGCTGGCCGCTTGCGCGATCATCCCGAACGACGATGCCGAGCGCATCGTGGACGGCCTTCAGGCGATCGCGGCCGACATCGAGGCCGGACGTTTCGAATTCTCGGCAGCGCTCGAGGACATCCACATGAACATCGAGGCCGCACTCGCCGAGCGTATCGGCGAGGCGGGGCGCCGGCTGCACACGGCGCGCAGCCGCAACGACCAGGTCGCGACCGACTTCCGGCTCTGGGTGCGCGACGCCATCGACGGGCTCAGCCGTCAGCTCGCCGGCTGCATGCGCGCCTTCGCCACGCGCGCGCTCCAGCACGCGGCCGATCCGATGCCCGGCATGACCCACCTGCAGTCGGCGCAACCGGTCACCTTCGGGCACCACCTGCTTGCCTATGTCGAGATGCTTGGCCGCGACCGCTCGCGCCTCGCCGACGCCCGCGCGCGCCTCGACGAATGCCCGCTCGGGGCCGCCGCACTGGCCGGCACTTCGTTTCCGATCGACCGGTGGCGCACCGCAGCCGGTCTCGGTTTCAGCCGACCGATGGCCAACTCTCTCGACGCGGTCTCGGATCGGGATTTCGCCATCGAATTCCTCGCGGCACTCGCGATGATGGCCGGGCACCTGTCGCGCTTTGCGGAGGAGCTGGTGGTGTGGTGTTCCACGCCGTTCGGGTTCGTCCGGCTCTCGGACGCGTGGTCGACGGGCAGCTCGATCATGCCGCAGAAGCGCAACCCCGACGCGGCCGAGCTGGTGCGGGCGAAGACCGGGCGGGTGAACGGCGCCTTGCTGTCGCTGCTGACGGTCATGAAGGGACTGCCGCTCGCCTATGCCAAGGACATGCAGGAGGACAAGCCGCCGGTGTTCGAGGCCGCCGACGCCGCCTGCCTCGCCCTTGCCGCGACCGAGGGGATGGTGCGCGACCTTGTTCCCGACCTCGCACGGATGCGCACGCTCGCCGGCGACGGCTACGCGACGGCGACCGACCTCGCCGACTGGCTGGTCCGGGTCGCCGGCCTGCCATTCCGCGACGCTCATCATGTGACCGGACGGATCGTCGCGCGCGCCGGGGCAGCCGGCGTGGCACTCGACGCGCTGCCGATCGCGGACATGCAGGCGGAGGATGCCCGCATCACCGACGCGATCTTCGAGGTGTTGTCGGTGGACGCCTCGGTGGCATCCCGGACGAGCTACGGCGGCACCGCGCCGGACAACGTGCGACGCGAAGCGGCGCTCTGGCTGGAGCGGCTGGCGTGAGGGCGCTGCTGGTTCTGCTCCTGCTGTTCGCCACGACCGGCTGCGGACGAAAAGGCGCGCCCTCGCCTCCCGGGCCGCCAAGCCAGATCAACTATCCGAAAGGCTATCCGCCGGCACCGACCTGACGTTATGGCGGTTTAGGGGGTCGCCCCCTGGCGGGGTTCGGGGCAGAGCCCCGATCAGCCCGTGACCTCGCCTTCAGGGGGAGGCTACCCAGGCCTCATCCAATGGCAGAGCAACAGCCA
>CAXTSH010000011.1:0-6806 GCA_964246925.1 uncultured Acetobacteraceae bacterium | reverse complement strand
GCTCTACCGGCTTCAGCGTCCCGCGGTACCCGCCCCAGCCGGCGCTCGCCGCGTAGGCGGCGCCACGCCGCGAAGACCGCGGTGGCACGCCCGCCGGGTTAACCGCCCGGCGGGCGGGGGGGGGGGCCCCCCCCGGGGGGGCCCCCGGGGGGGGGGGGGGGGGGGCCCCCCCGATCTGATGCTGACGTCGCCTTCAGGGGGAGGCTACCCAGACCTCATCCAATGCCAGAGCAACAGCCATGATCGACCTCTCGAACGACCAACTGTCAGTTTCCATCAATCCCTTCGGCGCCGAACTGTCGTCGCTGCGGTTCGCGGGCGACGAACTGCTGTGGCAGGCGGGACCGGCCTGGCGTCGGCATGCGCCGGTGCTGTTTCCGATCGTGGGGCGGCTCGCCGGCGACACGCTTCGCCATCGCGGCGTGGAGACGCGGCTGACCCAGCACGGCTTCGCCCGCGACCGGGCGTTCTCGGTGCAGACGCACCGGCCGAACCACTGCGCGCTCACGCTCGCCGACGACGAGACCACACGCGACATCTACCCTTTCGCCTTCCGGCTGACCCTAGAATACCGGGTCGAAACAGACGCGGTCATCACCGACTACGCCTTGCACAATCCAGCCGACACCGACCTGTTCGCCTCCCTCGGGACCCATCCGGCATTTCGCTGGCCGCTCGCCGACGGCCTCGACAAGGAGGCGCACCGGATCGTGTTCGAAGCCGAGGAGCGCGCCGACCTGCTGCAGCTCACCGGCGGTCTGCTTGGACCCGAGACCATCCCATCTCCGCTCGAGGGTCGTGTGCTGCCTTTGTCGGACAGCCTGTTCGCGCACGATGCGCTCATCTTCGCCAAGCCCGCGAGCCGGTCCGTCCGTTATGAGGCGCCCGGCACCGCGGCACCCTCGCTCGCGATCGCCTGGGAGGGGTTCACCGAACTCGGCATCTGGTCCCGACCCGCCGACTTCGTCTGCATTGAGCCCTGGTCGGGCTTCTCGGACGCCGCCGGTTACTCGGGCGACTTCGCCGACAAGCCGGGTGTCCTGCGCATCGCCCCCAGCCAGACCATCACGCGCCGCCTGTCGATCAGGGTGCTTGCACCCGGCTGAACCGGATTGGATCGCAAGCAACGGGATGCAGGCACCTCCGCTTGCGTGCGACGCTGCCGCCGGCGAAAGGATCAGGCGATGGACGGAATGATTGACCTGGGTGATGAGCGGCGCTGGCAGGCGGTGCTCGAGCGTGACCGGGAATGGGACGGACGGTTCGTGTTCTCGGTCCGCACCACCGGCGTGTTCTGCCGCGCAAGCTGCCCGGCACGACGGCCGAAACGCGAGAACGCGCTGTTCCACGACAGCGCCGAGGAGGCGCGTGGCCTCGGCTTGCGCGCCTGTCTGCGTTGCCGGCCCGACGAGCCGGCTGGGACGCGCGACCGGTCGCGGCTGAAGGCGGCATGCGACCTGATCGAGGCGAGCGAAACGCTGCCTTCTCTCGCGACACTCGCCGCTGTCGCGCGTGTCAGCCCCCGTCACTTTCATGCGCTGTTCCGGACGGCCTTCGGCGTGACCCCGCGCGCCTATGCCGCGTCGTCGCGTGCGCGGCGACTTCGTCGCAGCCTGCCCGCGTCGAGCTCGGTGCTGGATGGCGCCTTCGAGGCGGGTTTCGGGGCGGCCTCGCGCGTCTATGCCAACAGCGACAGAACGCTCGGCATGTCGCCGGGACGATGGCGTCGAGGTGGCGCCGGGGAAGGCGTCGCCGTCGCGGTCGCGCCGTGCACGTTGGGCCTGGTGCTGGTCGCGGCGACCGCCCGCGGGATCTGCGCGATCATGCTCGGCGACGACGAGGCGGCCTTGCGAGCGGAGCTGCGCGCCATGTTGCCCGCGGCGGCGCTGCAGGAGGGTGATGACGCCTTTGGCCGCCTGGTCAGCCGCGTGGTGGCACTGGCGGACGGTCATGACGGCGAGAGATTGCCGCTCGATCTGCGCGGCACCGCGTTTGAGACGCGCGTGTGGCAGGCACTGCTCGAGATCCCTTCCGGCGAAATCGTCGACTACGGCTCGCTTGCCGCCGCCATCGGCGTCCCGGGTGCCGCGCGGGCCGTTGGCCGGGCCTGCGGCGCCAACCGGGTGGCGCTTGCTGTGCCCTGCCACCGGGTCGTGCGTCAGGATGGCGAAACGGGCGGATACCGCTGGGGTGTCGCACGCAAGGCGCTCCTGCTGGCGCGCGAGCGTGGCGGGTGACGGACCTGCTCGACCGGCTGGTCGACGCCCCTGCGAGAGAGGAGCTGGGACCAGGGGCCGTCTTGCTGCGCGGATTTGCCTCGTCCGTTGCAGCCCAGCTCGTGGCGGCCATCGACCGCCTTTCCGGGATCTCGCCCTTTCGTCACCTGACGACGCCGGGCGGCCGGACGATGTCGGTGGCGATGACCAATGGCGGAACGCTGGGCTGGGTCAGCGACCGAAGCGGCTACCGCTACGAGGCGCACGACCCGCTGACCGGCGTTCCCTGGCCGCCGATCCCGCCGGAAGCTCTCGGGCTTGCCCGGGCGGCGGCCAGCGCGGCCGGGTTCGCCGGCTTCGCGCCCGATTGCTGCCTGGTCAATCGCTACACGCCGGGAAGCGCGCTCGCGCTGCATCAGGACCACGACGAGGCCGACCTGGTGAGCCCGATCGTGTCCGTCTCGCTCCGTGCGCCGGCAACCTTTCTCTGGGGTGGGGGGCAACGGACCGACCCGGTCCGCCGCGTGCGGCTGGCGCCGGGAGACGTCGTCGTCTGGGGCGGTCCGTCGCGGCTGGTGTTTCACGGGATCGCCCGTCTGCCGGCCGCGGCCGGCGAGCGGCTCAACCTCACCTTTCGCTCGACCGGCCGGAGATGACGGCGGAGCCCTCGGTCGAACGGCTGCTCGCGCGACGGGCGCCGATGCTGCAGATGACAGCGGACGGCCTCGCGATGGAGGGCGTCGCACTCGCCACCCTGGTGGCCGCGGCCGGAACGCCGACCTGGGTGATCGGCAGCAGCACGATCCGTGCCCGCTACGCGCGTCTCGACGCGGCATTGCAGGCGCGCGGCATACGAGACGCGATCCACTACGCAATCAAGGCCAATGACCATTTGGCGGTCCTGACACTGCTCGGCAGCCTGGGTGCCGGCGCGGACGCGGTCAGTGGCGGCGAGATCGGGCGGGCGCTCGCGGCTGGGATCGCGCCGCAACGGATCGTCTTCTCCGGCGTCGGCAAGACTGCGTCCGAACTCGCGCTGGCCGTTCGAGCAGGAGTCGGCCAGGTCAACGTCGAGAGCGTCGAGGAGCTGCGCGAGCTCGCAGCGGTGGCGCGCCGGATCGGCCGGCGGCAGGACGTGGCGATCCGGATCAATCCCGACATCGACGCCGGCACCCACGACAAGATCAGCACCGGGCGGGCGGGCGACAAGTTCGGCATTGCGCCGGAAGCGGCTCGGCTGGCCTACGAGGAGGCGGCAAGCCTCGACGGCGTGCGGCCGGTCGGGCTCGCCGTGCATATCGGCAGCCAAGTCATGGACCGCGACCCGTTCGCGAGAGCGGCCGCGCGCGTCGCTGCGCTGGTGGCCGAGATACGCGACGCCGGGTTCACGGTCGAGACCGTGGACGCCGGCGGCGGACTCGGCATCGGCTATGGTGACGGGCCGGACGGCGATCCGGACGAGTTCGCGGGCGCGATCGCAGACTCGCTTGGCGGCTCTGGCCTTCGCCTGACCGTCGAGCCGGGCCGCTGGCTGGTCGGACCGGCCGGACTGCTGCTCGCGCGGATCGTGCGGATCAAGCAGGCGCCGACCCCGTTGATGATCCTGGACGCGGCGATGAACGACCTCCTGCGGCCGTCGCTCTACGGCGCCTGGCACGGCATTGTCCCGATCGCTCCGACGACGGCCGAGACCCGTGGCTACGACGTGGTGGGGCCGGTCTGCGAGAGCGGCGACGTGCTGGCGCGCGGCCGCATCCTCCCGATCTGCCGGGCGGGCGCCTGCGTGGCGATCCTCGACACGGGCGGCTATGGTGCGGTGATGAGTTCGACCTACAACGCGCGACCGCTCGCGGCGGAGATCATGGTGGATGACGGGCGCTGGAGCGTGATCCGGCCGCGCCAGCCGACCGAAGCTCTCTGGCAGGACGAGCGCCTGCCGGAGTGGCTGGGGCGTTGAGGCCGGCCGAACCGCTGCCGCGTGTCCGGCAACGCGCCAGGCGGGTGATGGTCGCCGAGCGTCTCTGGCCGGCGCTGGCACCATCGGCGGCGATCCTCGGCGCCTGGATCGCCGCCGCCCTGCTCGGGCTCGCACTCGTCCTGCCCTGGCCGCTCACCGCCTTGTCGACCGCGGGGGCGTTCGCCGGTGCCGGCTCACTGGGCTGGACGCGGGTCCGTCGCATGGAACGGCCGACGCTGGCCGACATCGATCGCCGGATCGAGACCGCTTCGCGCCTTGTGCACCGGCCGCTCGCCACACTGGCCGACCGGCCGGCCCTGCCGAGCGGAACGGCGATCCTCGACCCGGATACCTACGCATTCTGGGTAGCGCACCAGGCGCGCGCGGCAGCGTCGCTGCGCGGTCTGCGTGCGGGCCGGCCGCGCCCGGCACTGGCGGGTGCGGACCGCTATGGCTTGCGCTTCATCCTGCCGCTCCTGATCGCGGCCGGGTTGCTGGTGGCGCGCGGCGATGCCGGCGCGCTGCTGCTCGCCGCCGCGATCCCCGGGCTGGTGGCCACGCCCGGCCCGGCCGGCAACCTGCAGGCCTGGATCACGCCGCCGCGCTTCACCGGTCTGCCGCCGATTTTTCTCCGCACCGACGAGAGCCAACCGGTGTCGGTTCCCTCGGGCTCGGTGCTGACCGCCAGTCTGACCGGCAGCGTGACGGTGCCGCGCCTGATCGAGCCGCGTGCAGTCGCGGCACCTCGCTTCCGGCAGATCGCCCCCGGGAGCTGGCAGGCGGACGCGACGCTGACCGTCTCCGGCCTGGTCCGCATTCGTCAGGGCGGCCGTCCGGTCGCCGACTGGCCGCTGACCGTTACCCGTATCGCGGCCCCCGTCGTCGCCTGGGATGGCGCCCCCGGAGCCTGGCATGGCGGCTGGCGCACACGCCTGCCTTGGCGCGCGTCCAACGTCTATGGAATCTCATCCTTGCGCGCCGAGCTGGTGCCGGTCCGCCCCGCGAGCGCGCCGCCGATCGTGGTTCGCGTGCCGCTCGACGGCAATCCGCATGACGCGCATGGCGTCGAACTGCCCGATCTCAGCGCGTCCCCGTTCGCCGGCACCGAGGTGACGGCGACCCTGGTCGCGCGCGACGCGATCGGCCAGGCCGGACGCAGCTCGACTGTCCGCTTCATCCTGCCGGCGCGACCATTCCACAACCCGCTCGCCCGCGCTGTGCTGGACGCGCGGCGCCGGCTGGCACTCGAACCCGGCAATCACGCCGCCGCCGCCGCCGACATCGCCGCACTCGGCGAAGTCCCGCACGCGTTCGACCATGCGCCAGGCGCCTATCTCAACCTTGAGAGCGTCGCCTCGCTACTGCGCGTCAGGACCGGCGCGCCGGCGGTGGACGAAGCGCAGGCGCGGCTCTGGGAACTCGCCCTGGTGCTGGAGGACGGAGCGCGGCACGGTTCGGCCGACGCACGGTCGGCACTCGCGCTGCGCGCGGCGCGGGAGCGCGTCGACCAGCAGCTCGAGCGCATGCGCTCGCTGGGCGCCAAGGGCAACAATCCGGCCGAACAGGCCGAGCTGCAGCGACGCATCGAGGCCCTGCGCCAGGCGCTCACCGAGCGGATGCGCGAGATGACGCGTCAGGCGTTGAAGAACGGCACCATGCTGCCGCCGGATGCCGCGCGTCAGGCGCTCGGCGGCGACATGCTGCAGCAGATGATGAAGCAACTGGACGACGCGGCGAAGAGCGGCCGCATGGGTGACGCCGCCCGCCAACTGTCGCAGATGGAGGACATGCTCGACCGGATGCGGCCGGCGACCGCCGACGACGTCAAACGCGCGCTCCAGCAGATGAAGGGCGAGCAGGAGGCGGCGAGCCAGATGGCGGCGCTGCAGGACATGGTGGGTCGCCAGGCGGCCCTGTTGAACGGCACGGAGAAGCGGGCAAACGCGGATCAGCTCCAGGAATCCTTCAATCCTCCGAGATCGGCCGCCGACCAGCAGGGCTCACGCAACGCCGAACGCCGGATCCAGCGCGCCCTGTCGCGCGCGTCCGGCGCGCTGTCGGACCAGTTCGCGGCGCTGACCGGCAAGCAGCCCGAGGCCCTCGCCAAGGCCGGTGCGGCAATGGACAAGGCCGGCCAGGCGCTCGCCAAGGGCGATGATCAGGCGGCCGCCGACGCCCAGCGCGAGGCACTGCGCGACTTGCAGTCGGGCGGCAAGCAGATGGCGAGCGCGCTGCAGTCGGGCAGCAGGGGACAGGGCATGGCGGGGCTGGCGCCGGGCTTCTCGGCCGGCGACGGTGGCAACGAAGGCAGCGACAACGCCGAGGACAGTTCCGACGAGGAGAAACAAGGGCGCGATCCGCTCGGCCGCGCGCTGTCGGGGACGGGCAACGCGACCGACGATCGCTCCGAGATCGATCTGCCCGACGCGCGCGCCCGCAGCCGCGCCATCGAGGAGGAGATCCGCCGGCGCGATTCCGATCGCGAGCGGCCGAAGCAGGAGTTGGATTATCTCGATCGGTTGCTCAAGTCGTTTTGAAGGAGATATGGGGCGCTGCCCCATACCCCGTGGGCCTGAGACCCAGACCCCCAAACTCGATCTTTCGAGCGAGGAAGCGGAGGCCGACCCGCTGCG
>CAXTSH010000010.1:31253-54078 GCA_964246925.1 uncultured Acetobacteraceae bacterium | reverse complement strand
GGGCCTTGGCCGCGCGAAGGTGGTCGTAGGGCGCGCCGCGAAACAGGATGCGGCCGGCGTCAGGCTTGTGGATGCCGGCGAGCATCTTGATCAGGGTGGATTTGCCGGCGCCGTTCTCGCCGAGAAGGGCAAGGATTTCGCCGTGCGAGACGGTCAGCGAGACGTGGTCGACGGCCAGCGTGCCGCCGAACCGCTTGGCGACAGCCTCGAAGGTCAGCAGGGCCGCGGCCTCGGCCATGCCGGTCAGTCGAACACCAGGTGGACCTTGATCGACCGGTTCCGGTCGGCGGCGAAGACGAAGGCGTCGGAGGCGTTGGCGAGCGGGAACGTGGCCGAGAGGATCGGGTTGACGTCGATGCGCCCGGACGCGAGGGCGTCGACCGCCATGGTGAACTCCTCGTGGAAGCGGAAGGAGCCGAGGAGGTCGATTTCGCGCGCCATCAGCAAGTTGACCGGAACCGGCGTGGTGCCAGGGGGAAGCATGCCGAGCTGGACGATGGTGCCGCCGCGTCGGGTCAGCGACGGCAGGGTGGCGATCGAGGCAGGAGCGCCGGTCGCTTCGAACGCCACGTCGAAGCCTGGGCCGGCCGCGACAGCCAGGGCATCGTCGCCCTCGATGATGCGGATGCTGCGAGCGGCACCCATGGCGGCCGCGATGGCGAGCGGCGGTTCGGCGAGGTCGGTGACGGTGACCGTGGCGGCGCCGGCACGCAGCGCGGCGGCCAGGGTGAGAAGGCCGATCGGGCCGGCGCCGGCCACGAGGACGTGACGGCCGAGAAGCGAGCCGGCGCGCCGGACCGCGTGCAGGGCGACCGCGAGCGGCTCGGCGCAGGCGGCCAGACGGAACGGCATGTCGGGCGGGACCGGGACGCACTGATCGGCGCGGACAACCACGCTCTCGCTGAAGGCACCCTGGACATGCGGCATCAGGGCGGCGCTGCCGAGAAAGCGCATGTTCTCGCACAGATTGGAGCGGCCGGCGCGGCAGAAGCGACAGGCGAGGCAGGGTCGGCTCGGGTCTATGGCGACGCGCATGCCGAGCTGGAGGCGATCGGCCGGGGTGGCGATCTCGATGATGTCGCCGGCGACCTCGTGGCCTAGGGTAAGCGGCTCGCGCAGCTTGAAGTCGCCGACGCCGCCTTTGCGGAAGTAGGACAGGTCGGAGCCGCAGATGCCGCCGGCTCGGACGCGGACCCGCACTTCGCCGTCGCGCAGATCAGCTTCGGGGCGTTCCTCGACGCGAAGGTCTTGCGCGGCGTGCAGGACGGCGGCTCGCATTGACCAACTCCCTCAGACCAGACCAGGGCGCTGCCCTAGACCCGCCGGGGCTGGCGGCCCCAGACCCGCCCTTGTAAGCAGGCGTTTGTATCGCCTATGCCAGTTTCGGCCTCGCCGCGGAAGCTCTCCCGCGACAGGCGGAGTGCAGCATGGCGTCCAAACTGTTCGATCTCGGCGGACGGCTGGCGCTGGTGACCGGGTCCAGCCAGGGCATCGGCTACGCCATCGCCCGGGGATTGGTCGATGCCGGGGCTCGCGTCGTGCTGAACGGGCGCGATCCGGAAAAGCTGGGAAACGCGGCTCGCTTGGTTGGCGGGCTGACCGCCGCGTTCGACGTGACCGACCCGGATGCCGTCGAGGCGGCGGTCGAACGGATCGAGCTTGAGACGGGGGCGATCGAGATCCTGGTCAACAATGCCGGTATCCAGCGCCGGGAGCGTCTTGACCGGTTTTCGGTCGAGACCTGGCGCGAAGTGATGACGACCAATCTCGACAGCGTGTTCTTTGTGGGCCAGGCGGTGGCGCGACGGATGATCACGCGGGGACGGGGGAAGATCATCAACATCGCAAGCCTGCAGAGCGAGGCGGCGCGGCCGACGATCGCGCCGTACACGGCGTCTAAGGGGGCGGTGAAGATGCTGACCCGCGGCATGTGTGCCGACTGGGCGCCGTTCGGGCTGCAGGTCAATGCGATCGGGCCTGGGTATTTCGAGACCGAGCTCAACCGGCGTTTGATCGAGGATCCGGTGTTCGACGCCTGGCTCAAGCAACGGACGCCGGCGGGGCGTTGGGGCCGGGTCGAGGAACTGCAGGGAGCGGCGGTGTTTCTCGCGTCGGACGCGTCGAGTTTCATCAACGGTCAGGTGATCTACGTCGACGGCGGCGTGCTGTCGGTGCTTTGAGGGAGGTGACCATGCCGGAGATGATCCTGCAGCTCGCGCCGGTGACGCCGCGGATCCAGGCGTTGCTGGAGGAACGCTACGACGTTCGCCAGCCTCCGACGCCGGATGAGCTGGAGAGATGGCTGGAGGCGAACGGGGCGTCGATACGCGGCGTCGTGACGTCGGGGCACACGGGGATCGACGCGGCGCTCGCCCGCCGGCTGCCGCAACTCGGGATCGTCGCGGTGAACGGCGTGGGTTACGACCGGATCGACGTCGAGACGATGACGTCGCTCGGCATCCGGGTGACGAACACGCCCGACGTGCTGACCGACGACGTGGCAGATCTCGCGATTGCCCTGATGATCAATACGATGCGGGGGCTGATCGAGGCGGACCGGCACGTGCGTGAGGGCAGATGGCCAGCGGGGCCGCAAGGCCTGATGCGCACGGCGTCGGGCCGGCGCTACGGGATCGTCGGTCTCGGGCGCATAGGGCAGGCGATCGCGCGCCGGCTGGCAGGCTTCGGCGGGACGATCGGCTATACCGGCCGGACGCGAAAGGAGGTCGAGCACGCGTTCCACGAGGACGTCCGGGCGCTGGCGGCTGCGTCGGACGTGCTGTTCGTGGCGACCTCGGCCTCGGCGTCGACGCGCAACCTCATCGACCGGCCGGTGCTGGACGCGCTTGGGTCCGAAGGCGTGCTGGTCAACATCGCGCGCGGCTCGGTGGTCGACGAGCCGGCACTGGTCGAGGCACTGGTCGAGCGCCGGCTCGGCGGCGCCGGGCTCGACGTGTTTGCCGACGAGCCGAACGTGCCCCCTGCCCTGTTCGCGCTGCCCAACGTCGTGCTGGCGCCGCATGTCGGCAGCGCCACGCACGAGACCCGTCACGCGATGGGAAGCCTGATGCTGGAGAATTTGGACGCATTCTTCGCCGGCCGAACTCTCCCGACCCCGGTCACTTCGTGATGGTTTCCAAAGGCTAGCCTTGCGGGGCCCGGGGTGGAACCCCGGCTGATCTGGCTTCTGGCCGGCGAGGCCAGCGGTGACGTGCTGGGCGGTCGTCTGATGGCAGCGATCTCGGCCCGGCGCTCCGGGGTGCGTTTCGCCGGTGTGGGCGGTCCGAGGATGGAAGCGCTCGGCCTGAAGAGCCTGTTTCCGATGCGCGATCTGGCCGTGATGGGTCTGGCCGAGGTGCTGCCGCGGCTGCGCGCCCTGCGGAGGCGGCTGGACGAGGCGCGGGCAGACATCGAGACGCTGCGGCCCGACTTGGTGGTGACGATCGACAGCCCTGGCTTCGCGCTGCGGCTGCTGCGGGTGATTGCGCCGCTTGGCATCCCGAGGGTGCACTACGTGGCGCCGCAAGCCTGGGCCTGGCGGGAGAGCCGGGTGCGACGGTTCCCGGGGCTGTGGGAAAAGCTGCTCTGCCTGCTGCCGTTCGAGGTCGCGTTCTTCGGGAGGCATGGCATCGACAGCGTCTTTGTCGGGCATCCAGT
Source organism: uncultured Acetobacteraceae bacterium (assembly GCA_964246925.1). Classification (GTDB taxonomy): domain Bacteria; phylum Pseudomonadota; class Alphaproteobacteria; order Acetobacterales; family Acetobacteraceae; genus CAXTPV01. The sequence goes on along the minus strand of CAXTSH010000010.1, from coordinate 50,421 downwards.
GCTGCAGTCGGGAGCGGACACCGGTGATGGAGCTGCATTCCGGGCCCGCTGGGGCATTGCGGAAGATGCGCCCGTGCTGGTGCTGATGCCGGGAAGCCGGCGCAACGAGGCGCCGCGGCTGCTGCCGGTGTTCGGCCGGATGCTGGAGATCGTGGCGCGCGCCCGGCCGGACGTGGTGCCGGTGGTGCCGGTGTCGCCCGTCGTCGCGTCGATCGTCGAACGCGCGGCGGCACGCTGGCCGGTCCGGCCGGTGGTGGTGACCGAGATCGGCGACAAGCATGACGCCTACGCGGCGGCCTCGGTCGCGTTGACGAAGTCGGGCACGTCGACGCTGGAACTGGCGCTGGCGGGCGTGCCAATGGCGGTGACCTATCGCGTCAACCCGATGACGGCGGCACTGGCGCGCCGGCTGATCCGGGTCAAGCATGTGGCGATGGTCAATCTGCTGGCGGGGCGGGAGGTGGTGCCGGAATTGCTGCAGGAGCAGTGCGCGCCGGGAAAGCTGGCCGAGACGGTGTTCCGGCTGATGGAGGGCGAAGCGGAAGCGGACGCGCAGCGCCAGGCGTTCGGGGCGGTTCTGCAGGCCTTGTGGGCACCTGCCGGGCTCCTCCCGGCGGATGCGGCCGCGATCGAAGTGCTGGCGCTGTTGCGTTGACGCGAAGAGTTGACGGAGACGCTTCGGGCCGGCGCGCTCGTGACCGGCCAACTGCGGCCGGCGTAAGGAGACGGACCATGCCGCGATCGGTCGGAGGCCTGCGGAGCCTTGCTCTGCTGTGCCTGGCCTCGGCGGCCATGATGGTCCGGCACTCGCATGCGGGAGAGCCGTTCCGGCTCGGGACCGAGGCCGACGACGCGCCCTTCTCGCAGGTCGGCGCGAACCGGCCGCCATCAGGCTTCAGCATCGATGTCGGCAACGAGATCTGCCGGCGTCTCCGTCTCGATTGCGAATGGACCGGGATGGGCTTCGGCGGCTTGATCCCGGCTCTGCTGGCCGGGCGGATCGACGCGGCCGTCTCGCAGATCACGGTGACACCCCAGCGGGCGTCGCAGGTCATGTTCACCGAAGCGGTGACGCAGACAGGCGGGATCCTGATCGTTCCGGACCTTTCGGAGGTGACGAACAGCCTATCGAGCATGAGAGGAAAAAAGATCGGCGTGCAGAGCGGGACGACGCACGAGACCTATGCCAGGCAGGTGTTGGGCGGGGTCGCGCAAGTGCGGCTTTACTCAACCCAGGCGGCCGCGTTCGCGGATCTCCTGGCGGGGCGGATCGACGCGACGCTCTGCGACATGGAGCTTGGCCATGGCTGGCTGGAACTGCACAGTGGCCAGTTCAGGTTCGCCGATCGAGCGATCATCGATCCGGCGCGCTACGGGTCGCATACGGCCATCGCGCTGCGTCCCGGGAGCGACGCGTTACGGGCTAAGTTCAACGAGGCCATCGACGGCATGGTTGCTGACGGCACGTTTGCCGCGATCAACAAGAAATACTTCACGTTTTCGATCGCGCCGGCCACGTTCGGCAATCCCCTGTAGCGGCGGGGTGACAGGTCTTGTTTGATCTTGAGCGTTTCGTGCTGGCTCAGGACAGCGTCCTGGAACAGGTTCGCCTTGAATTGCGCGCAGGTCGCAAGGTTAGCCACTGGATGTGGTTCATCTTTCCGCAACTGGCCGGTCTGGGACGAAGTGCGATGGCGCAGCGATTTGCGATCGGATCGCTGGCGGAAGCGCGTGCGTATCTTGGGCATCGGATACTCGGGACGCGGCTGACCGATTGCACCACGCTGGTCAACCAGACCGAGGGGCGTTCGGCCCTGGACATTTTCGGCCACCCCGACGATCTGAAGTTCCACTCGTCGATGACGCTGTTCAGTCGCGCTTCGGTCTCGGATGTGACGTTCCGAAGCGCGCTCGATTGTTTTTTCGGTGGCGCCGAAGATTCGGCGACGGTTCGGCTTCTTGCGACCGCCTCTGCCGGCGGCGCATGACGCTGATTGTGGGCCTCTGCTTAGCGCCCCGACGGCGCTACAGGCTGAACTCGGGGCGTTGCCCCGAACCCCGGCGGAGGCGGTCGCCTTCACCTTTCCGATGAGCAGTTTGCGGGTCTAGACCAGCGCGGGCTCGTTCGCCGCGGTCTCGATCGAGAAAACCGGAGCCGCGATGATCCGGTCACGTCCAGCCAGCTTGGCCGCATACAGAGCGCGGTCCGCGGCTTGAACCAGGAACTCGAGCCTCTGCGGGCCATGCTCGTTGCTGGCGATGCCGATGCTGACTGTGAGGTGTTCGCCGTCCCGCGTTTCGTTCGCAACCCGCATGGCGTGAACGGACGCCCGGATCGTCTCTGCCACGCGAAAGGCACCGCTCAGGTCGGTGTCTGGCAAGACGATCGCGAACTCTTCGCCACCGTAGCGGGCGACAAGATCGGTCTGTCGCGTCGAGGCCAGCAGGGCGGCGGCGATCCGGATGAGACATTGGTCGCCGGCCTGGTGGCCCTGCCGGTCATTGAGATTTTTGAAATGATCCGCGTCGAGAAGAAGAAACGATATGTTCTGGCGCGTCCGTTGGGCCTCGTCCCAGCTTCGCTTGAGAAAATTGTCGAGGTGGCGGCGGTTGGCAACGCCCGTGAGAGCGTCCTCGAGCGACAGACGCTCCAGATGGTCGCGGGCCTCTCCGAGGGCTTGCTGGACTCGCAGGTAACGACTTTGCAGGAGCGCCGCTCTTAATCCGTAGATCAGCAGCGCCGCCAGGATCCCGCCGATACCCAGGGTGACGTGGTGTGCGGCGACGATGGAGCCGAACGACACCACCATCGCAGTGAAGAAGATCGGTCCGGCACTGTCGACAAGAAGAGCCATGAAGTTGCGGGTGGCGGCTTTGCAGGATTGGCTGACCGTGCTGCGCGCGGTGGCCGCCAGGATCAGGAACGGTATGTCGATGATGATGTCGTGATAGCTCGACGTGCTGGCGTAGAAATGATTGTAGATGGCCGCGGCCGAGCCGTAGGTGAGCGTGAAGAAGAGCATCGAACGGTCGAAAAGCCAGCGGCTCGGGGATGTTGCACGCCCGATCAGGCGCAGGACGACGAGACCGACGAGAATGGCGTTCTCCACGTCGTAGGTCGGCACCAGCAGTGCCGCGCGGATTGGCTGGATACGGTCGGCGGAGAACGGGAGCACGTTGAAGATCGCGACGTAGGCGAGATAGCTTGCCAGCGTTGCCTGCAGGCCGTCGAACCAGAACGCCATACCGCCGAGGGCGTCGTCTTCCGACCAGGTCGCCGCCAGCAGGATCGCGACGCCGTAGAAGAAAAACAGGAAATCGGGTGCGCCCGCGACAAGGTTCGATGCGTGTTCGACCAAATCCACCCAGGTCGCCAGCGCGCAACCACTGCCCCAGACCAGCATGGCGCTGGCGGCGAAAATCCAGCCCGGACGGGCGGCAGCCTCGACGCGAAGCGCCGCCCGACAGCAGGAGCAGGCGGCAAGCAGCGAGGCCACGACCATGAAGATGGTGCTGACAAGTTCCACCCGGGAATGGAACAGGAGCGTCAGACAGGCGTGCGCGCCGAGGAACACCGCTCCCAGTCCAAGCTTTCGTAGCCGGAGCGTCGTCAGCAGCAAGCTGCTTTGCATTTGTTTTGGAGCCATGCAGGCGGTTGAGTGTGGGCCAGCATGCGGGGCAGATGCGAAGGTTCGGTTAATGGCCGGTGCGCTGCCGAGGCGCGGCAGGAAGCCGGTGGCAATCGAGCGTGACGTGTCTACCTTTGTTGCGAAAGCAGACCCGAGGCTTCCATGCGTTCGCGGCTGTGACGGATGCCGTCGGTGACCGCGAGTGCGGCTTCCAGCGCCCGGCAACCGGCATGGGCGTCGACGATGACCGGCACTCCATCGAGGCACGAAGCCACGAAGGCCGTGTGTTCCGCGGCGAGCTGGTCCTCTTCGCGCCACTGCACGGCCTCCCGGCGGAAGCCGCCGGTGCCGGGGATCGGCAGACCACGCTCGCGGCCGATGAAGGTCAGCTCCCGAGCCACGAAATCGGCCGAAAGGTAGCCCTCCTCCGAAAACAGGCGCATGCGGCGCTCGGTCTTGATGCTGATCCGGCTCGCGGTGATCGCGGCGACGCAGCCGTTGGCGAAGCGGACGCGGGCGTTTGCGATGTCCTCGTGAGCGCTGGAGACGGCGGCCCCCAGTGCGTCGACACTTTCGATCGGGCTGTCGACGACCGCAAGCACGAGGTCGAGATCGTGAATCATCAGGTCGAGGATGACCGAGACGTCGGTGCCGCGCGGCTTGAAGGGTGCGATCCGGGTGGCCTCGATATAGAGCGGGCGACGGATCCGGGCGGCTATGGCGCGATGCTCGGCGGAAAAGCGCAGGAGATGGCCGACCTGGAGGACGCGGTTGGCCCGGGCGGCGAGGGCGGCCAGCGCGCGGGCCTGGGCAACGGTCGATGCGATCGGCTTTTCTATCAGCACGTGCAGGCCGGCCTCCAGCGCGCGGGTGGCGAGGGCGGCGTGGTGTTCGGCGGGAGCGGCAATGACGACAGCCTCGGAGCGCTCGATCAGCGCGTCCAGGTCAAGCGTCGGCGGGTGGCCGGCTTCGGCGGCGATCTGCGCTGCCCGCGGCCCGTCGGGGTCGTGGATGCCGGCGAGGATGGCGCGCGGGTTTGCGGCGATCTTGAGCGCGTGGAAACGGCCGAAATGGCCCGCGCCGATCAGGCCGATGCGCAGTCGTTGGTCGGAGATGGTCGCCTCCCGTCTGCCGTGTGCCGCCTCCTCCGTGGTTAGCAGCGGGGAAAGATGCTGTCTCGCCGCCCGGTGGACGCAATTTTGCCGCGTTGGGAGCGTTCATTGTCGATCGGAATGCATAGAAGGTGTGGGCATATGACACGAAACCGTCGCGTCGCGATCGTCACCGGTCTGGTTGCGGCTCTGGGAGCGGGGTCGGCGATGGCAGAACCGGGCGGCTGCCTCAAATATGGCGCTGTCGGCGCCGTTGGCGGTCACCTCGCGCATCATGGCGTGCTGGGTGCGGCCGGCGGCTGCGCGGTCGGCGCCTACAAGCGCCATGAATACCGCAAGCAGCAGCGCGAGCTGGCGCGCGAGCAGCAGCGGCAGGCGACGCCCGACACCCACTGAGCGGATGTTCCCGCGCTGAGCGGGAACGGTTGCATCCCGGGCGCGCGGTCGGCATGTTCCGCGCGCCTCGGCGCAAGCGCCCTGGCCTGTCGCTCGGCGACGGGGATGAGGGAGCGAACTTCTACCGATGATGTATTTCAGCCGTCTGCGGACAGGCTTGATCCTCGGGGTTTGCCTCCTCGGCGCATTGCTCTGCGTACCGAACTTCGTCGCCAGACCGGCCGCCTGGCTGCCCTGGCGCACCATCCATCTGGGGCTTGATCTGCGCGGCGGCTCGTATCTTCTGTTGCAGGTCGACCTCGGCACGGTGACGCGGGCGCGGCTGGAAACACTGGGCGACAGCGTACGGCACACCCTGATCTCGGCCGGACTGGGCTACCGTGACGTGCAGGCGAACGCGGCTGCGGGGGCGCTCACGTTCACCCCGCGCGACCCCTCGGAACGGGAACGCGATGTCGCGGCACTCGACGCGATGCCACGAGACATGCCGGGCGAGTTCAGCGTATCGGCACGGCCGGACGGGTCGGTCGCGGTGACGCTGGCACCGGCCGCGCTGGCGAGAAGGGCGAGCAACGCGGTCGGGCAGTCCATCGAGATCGTGCGTCGGCGGATCGACGCGACCGGCGTGGTCGATCCATCGATCGCGCGACAGGGCGCGGACCGGATCGTCGTCGAGCTGCCAGGGGTGACGGATCCGGCACAGGTGCGCACGCTCCTGGGCACGACGGCGAAAATGACGTTCCAGCTCGTCGACGAGACCGCCTCGCCTCAGGCGGCGGCGCCTCCGGGCGACGAGGCGCTGCCGATGCAGGAGCAGCCGGGCGAAAAGATCGTGGTCACCCGCCATGTCGACGTGGATGGCGGCGATCTGACCAATGCGCAGGCGGCCATCGATCAGCAGACCGGCCAGTGGGCGGTCAATTTCTCGTTCGACAGCGTGGGTGCACGCCGGTTCGCGGCCGTGACGCGGGAGAATCTGGGGCATCGGTTCGCGATCGTGCTGGACAGGCAGGTCATCTCCGCACCCGTGATCCAGGGCGTCATCCCAAGCGGGCAAGGGCAGATCACCGGACATTTCACCGCGCAGTCGGCGACGACGCTGGCGCTGCTGCTGCGGGCGGGAGCGCTGCCGGCGCCGCTCACGGTCCTTGAGCAGCGCAGCATCGGGCCGGAGCTCGGGGCCGACAGCATACGGGCCGGCGCGCTCAGCCTGAGCGTCGGCATCCTGCTGGTGATCGGCTTCATGGGCACGTTCTATGGGCTGTTCGGCTGGTATGCGAACGCGGCCCTGTTGATGAACCTGGTGTTGCTGACGGCGGTCCTGTCGCTGTTTCAGGCGACGCTCACGCTGCCGGGCATGGCGGGCATCCTGCTGACGCTGGGAATGGCGGTGGACGCCAACATCCTGATCAACGAGCGCATACGCGAGGAGGTCAAACGGGGGCGGACGCCGCTCGCCGCGATGCAGGCAGGCTTCGAGCGCGCCTACAGCACGATCATCGACAGCAACGCGACCGCGTTCCTGGCGCACGTGATGCTGTTCGTGTTCGGCAATGGTCCGGTGAAAGGCTTCGCGCTGACGATCACCGTCGGGATTGCCAGTTCGCTGTTCACGTCGGTGCTGGTGACGCGGCTCCTGATGGTGCGCTGGTTCACCCGCGTGCGCCCTGCCCTGCTTCCGGTCTGAGGACGATCATATGAGCGCGATGCTGGGACGGCCGGCACTGCGGTTCGTGCGGGACGGCACCCGCATCCGCTTCATGCGCGGCCGCTTTGCCGGACTGGCGGTGTCGGCGGCGCTCTCGCTGCTGTCGATCGTGCTGTTCTTCGTGCCGGGGCTGCGGCTCGGGATCGATTTCTCCGGCGGCGTCGTGGTCGAGGCGCGCACTCCGGGCCCTGCGGATTTCGGCGACATCCGGGCGCGGCTGGCGGCACAGGGGGTGCAGACGGCTGGGTTGCAGCGGTTCGGGGCGGCGGACGACGTGCTGATCCGGCTCGGACAGCGCAGCAGCGAGGCGGCGACGCAGGCGGCGGTCGACCAGGTGCGGCGCGCGCTGGCGGCGGCGGCGCCGGGGACGAAGGTGCTGAGGACCGACGCGGTGGGGGCCTCGGTCTCGAGCGAGCTGTTCCGCGACGGGCTGCTCGCACTCGGGCTCAGCCTGCTGATGATCCTGGTCTATATCTGGGTGCGGTTCGAGTGGGAGTTCGCGGTCAGCGCGGTTGCGACGCTGCTGCTGGACCTGACCAAGACGATCGGGTTCCTGGCACTGACGCGGTTCGATTTCGACCTGGTGATGGTGGCGGCGATCCTGACCATTCTGGGATATTCCACCAACGACAAGGTGGTGGTGTATGACCGGGTGCGCGAAAACCTGCGCAAGTATCGGTCGATGCCGTTACGCGAACTCATCGACCTGTCGATCAACGAGACGCTGAACCGCACGCTCGGGACCTCAATGACGGTGTTCCTGGCCGCCCTGCCGCTGGCGCTGTTCGGCGGCGGCACATTGTCGGGATTTGCGACCGTGATGCTGTTCGGGATCGTGGTGGGGACGTCGTCGTCGATCTTCATCGCAGCCCCCATCCTGCTGCTGCTCGGAGCCAAGCGGTTGCGGCGAACATGAGCGCTGCGCGAGCGGTTCGGGCCAACGGGCTCACGTTCGCGATCGATGAAGCGGGGGTCGGGCCGGATGTGGCGCTGTGCCTGCACGGGTTCCCGGAGAGCCGGTTGTCGTGGCGGCATCAACTGCCGTTCCTGGCGCAGCGCGGGTGGCGGGCGGTCGCACCCGCCCTGCGCGGCTACGGCGAGACGACGCGGCCGACCGCCACCCGCGCCTACCGGATGGAGCGGCTGGTGGAGGACGTGGCAGGGCTGTTCGAGGTCTTGGGTGCGCGGCGAAGGCTGCTGATCGGACATGATTGGGGTGGCGTGATCGCCTGGTCCGTGGCGATAGGGCGGGCTGTGCCGCTCGACGGGCTGGTGGTGATGAATGCGCCGCACCCGGCGCGGTTCGGCGCGGTGCTGCGCCGGTCGCCCCGGCAGGCGCTGCGGTCCTGGTATGTGCTGTTCTTTCAGGTGCCCGGGGTGCCGGAGCGGCTGCTGACGATGAGCCGTGCCCGCGCGATCGGCGAGGCGTTCGCGCCCGCCGGATTGCCGGCCGACATCACCGATCAGTATCGGGCGAACGCGGTGCGGCCTGGCGCGGCGCGCGCGATGCTCAGCTACTACCGGGCGAACGTCGGGGGCCTGGTCAGGCCGGCGGCTGGTCGCGCGATCGGGGTGCCGACGCTGCTCGTCTGGGGCGAGGCGGATGCGGCGCTCGGGGTCGAGCTCGCGGAGGGGCTGGACGCCCACGTGACGGACTTGACCGTCGAACGACTGCCAGGAGTGTCGCATTGGGTGCAGCAGGAGGCGCCCGAGGCGGTGAATGCGCGGCTTGGACGCTGGCTGGCTCTCAAGGCGCTCCAGAGCGGCTGACGTTGGCAGGGACGCCCTTGGGCGCCGTGGCGCTGACGGTCGCGGCGTAGGCGGCCAGCGAGGCGAGCGCGTCGCGGGCGCGTTGGCGGGCGCGCCCGGAATCGTCGGTTGCCAACGCGTTCAGGGCGCCCACCGCCTCCCGGTCGAGGCGGACGATCTCGAGGAACTGGGCACGGTCCACGGTGTCGCTCTGGACGGTGCCCCGGACCAAGCCTTGCACGAGGAGATAGTCGTCGGTCAGCGAACCGGCGGTGACCGGAAGCGGAGGCCCGGACAGGCTCGCGGCACAGGACGCATCGAGCAGAAGACCGAACAGGGCCAGGCAGGTGGTCGGTCGCATCGGGCAAGGAACTCCGGTCCGGATGCGGCGATCGGTCATCCGAGATGTCTGACTGTCGTCAGGAACAGGCGGGAAGCAACCCATGAGATTGTATCGGATCGAAGCCCCGAGCGGCATCGAGGATTTGACTCTGACAGAAGCAGATGAACCGACGCCTAAAGCGCGCGAGATTCTGGTTCGGGTGCATGCCTGCTCGCTGAACTATCGCGACCTGATGGCGGTGCGCGGCCAGTATCCGGCGGTCAAGGAGGGCAGCCTGGTTCCGCTCTCGGACGGCGCCGGCGAGGTGGTGGCGATCGGCGACGGGGTGAGCCGCTTCGCGGTCGGCGACCGGGTGGCAGGCGGGTTCTTCGACCGTTGGCAGGGTGGGCAGCTCACCAGCGCGCTGGAGCGGACGGCGCGCGGCGGCTTCCTGGACGGCATGCTGGCCGAGTATGTGACGCTGTCGGAAGAGGGGGCGGTGCGTATTCCCGAGCACCTCACCTACGAGGAGGCGGCCACCCTGCCCTGCGCGGCATTGACGGCGTGGCACGCGCTGGTGGTGTTCGGCGGCCTTCGCCCAGGCGAGACGGTGCTGACGCAAGGAACCGGCGGGGTTTCGGTGTTCGCGGTGCAGTTCGCACGCGTGGCAGGTGCGCGCGTGATTGCGACGTCGTCGTCGGACGAGAAGCTCGAGCGCGTGCGGGCGTTGGGGGCGGCGGAGACGATCAACTATCGCGACACGCCGGAATGGGACCGGGAGGCCAAGCGCCTGACCAACAGGATCGGCGTCGATCTGGTGGTCGAGGTCGGCGGCCCGGGAACGTTCGCACGCTCGATGGAGGCGGCACGAACCGGCGGACGTATCGCGGTGATCGGATTGCTGTCGGGCCCCGGCGAGAAGGTCGATCCGCTCACCATCCTGCGCCGGCGTCTGAAGGTTGAAGGAGTGCTGGTCGGTTCGACGGAGATGTTCGAGGCGATGAACCGGGCGATTGCGCTGCATGGGATCAGGCCGGTGATCGATCGCGTGTTCCCGTTCGAGGAGGCGCGCGCGGCCTACCGGCACATGGAACAGGCGGGGCATTTCGGAAAGATTGTCATTTCGGTGCGTTGACGGGACGCTCTGTCGCAAGCAGATCCCGGATCTCGGCCAGCAACTGCTCGGTCGGGGTCGGGCCTGCCGCCTCCTCGATCTTTTCCTGGCGGACATGCAGGCGGGTCAGCAGGCGGACGAGCCAGAAGATGGCGAAGCTGACGATCAGGAACTGGATCACCGCGTTGAGGAAGTTGCCGTAGTTGACGGTCACGGCACCTGCCTTTTGCGCGTCCTGCAGAGTGTGCGCGACCGGACCTTTGAGCGTTATGAAGAGGTTGGAGAAATCGATGCCGCCGACCAGCAGGCCGATCAGCGGGTTGAGCAGGTCCTTGACCAGGCTGTTGACGATGGTGGTGAAGGCGGCACCGATGATGATGCCGACGGCGAGATCGACCACGCTGCCGCGCATGATGAAGGCGCGGAACTCGGCAACCCAGCGCGGGGTGTGCGGCGGACTGAGTGGCAGAGCCATGGCGATCCCTTCTCCGTCGTTCTCGTGCGTAATGATGGATGGTTCGCATGAATGACGCAAAGATCGTGCTCGGACGCTGGATCGTCGAGCGCAAGCGCGAACGCGGGCTGAGCTGGGCGCAGTTGGGCGGGATTGCCGGACAGTCCCCCGTGTGGACGTGCGCGGCATGTCTGGGGCAGATGGCGGTGCCGGCGGATGGCGCGGCGCGGCTCGGGGAGGCGCTCGGGCTGACGCCGGCGGAGGTGACGCTGCTGGAGCAGATACCCTATCGGGGTTCGCTGCCGCCGGGTCCGCCGACAGACCCGGTGATCTACCGCTTCCATGAGTTGGTGCAGGTGTACGGGACGACGTGGAAGGAGCTGATCGGCGAGGAGTTCGGCGACGGCATCATGAGCGCGATCGACTTCACGATGTCGGTCGAGCGTGAGCCGGATCCGGCGGGAGACCGGGTGCGGATCGTGATGAGCGGGAAATTTCTTCCGTATAAGCGGTACTAAGGGGGGGGGGGGGGGGGGGGGCCCCGGGGGGGGGGGGGGGGGGGGGGGGGGGGGGGGGGGGCCGCGCGGGGTGGGGATTGTTATGAGCGGTAATTTTCTTCGGTATATGGGGTACTAAGGCCAGGGCGCTGCCCTGGACCCGCTGGGGCCTTGGCCCCAGACCCCGGTTTCCGAAGGCCAGCCTTTGGCGGGGTCCAGGGGCGTCACGCCAGAAGGCGTGCTCACTGACGACGCCCCCGGGGCGAAACACTCGCATCGATGTCATTCGCGGACTGGCGATAGCCTTGGTGCTCGTGCACCACTTCAACATCGCCTATCGGCTCGGCGGCGGCTGGCTGGTGCACGCGATCGCGCGCAACGGCAATTATGGTGTGACCATATTCTTCACCATTTCCGGTTACCTGATCACGTCGACCGCCCTGGCGCGCTGGGGTTCGCTGGAGAACGTCTCGCCCGGAGCATTCTATCGGATCCGGGCCGCGCGGATCGGGCCCACGCTGCTGTTGCTGCTGGCGACCGTCAACGCGCTGGCGCTCGGCGGTGTCGCGATCTTCACCGACGATCACGTGCCGCTGGTGGTGGCGGACGGGGCGGCGCTCACCTTCACCATGAACGTGCTGATGGGACATGCCGGCTGGTTTAACTATGCGCTCTGCGTGTTGTGGTCGCTTTCGGTCGAGGAGGTCTTCTATCTGTCCTTCCCGCTGTTGGCGGTCGCTCTGCGTCGCAGATGGTTCATTCTGTTCCTCCTCGCGATCGTCGCCGTCGGACCGGTCTGGCGGTTGATGCATGAAGATGACGAGGTCGGGCTGCTCTATGCCTATCTCGCGTGCTTCGACGGGATCGCCATCGGTTGCATCGCCAGATTGATGGCGTTGCGGCCGCCGAGCTGGCTGCAGTGGTTGGTGGGTTCGGCCATGGTGTTGCTCTACCTTTCGGCCTCGATCCGGGACACAGCGGTCCTTGGCGTCAGCGCGATGGCGATCGGAGCGGCCATCGTGCTGCAAGGGGCGCCCGGTGCGCCCCGCCGGCTGCGACCGGCGGCGTGGATGGGGCGGCACAGCTACGAACTCTATCTCGGGCACCTCATCCCGCTCGGCTTGATCAGGACCGCATGGCCGGTCGGACCGAGAACCGAGGCGAGTACGCTGCTCCTGTTTGGCCTCTACCTGATTTCGGCGACCGTCCTCGCGGCCTTCGTCGCGCATTTCTACGCCGAGCCGCTCAACCGGAGGCTGCGCGGAGCGCGGGCGCGACGCTCGCCGGTCGGCGCCTGAGACCTTTTCGCCCGACAGAAATTGTCGTCGGTCAGCTCCCGGGGGCGGCGAACGCAGCAGCGGCCCTCACAACGCCTTGATGTTGTCGAAGTCGAACGACAGGTCGTCGGGGCTCTGTCCGATCCGCACCGCGGTCGTGCCCGGCATCGAATAGGGCGGCACCGGCAGGTTGTAGCGCGCCGGCGAGCCGCGCAGCACGCGTCCCGCCAGGTCGTAGCGCGAGCCGTGGCAGGGACACAGATAGCCTCCCTGCCAGTTCGGCACCGGCTCGGTGGCCGACGGGTTGGGGTAGAAGTTGGGCACGCAGCCGAGATGCGTGCAGATCCCAACCAGCACCCCGTAGGACGGCGAGATCGACCGGTGCCAGTTCACCGCGTAGGCCGGCTGCTGGTAAGCCTCGGACGCCGGGTCGATCAGCGCCCTGGTGAAGTTGGGGTCCTGCAGTCGCAGGAGCTGTGCGTCGGTGCGGTGCACGATGAAGATCGGCTTGCCACGCCAGATCACCGAAGTCTGCGTACCAGGGGCGAGATGCCCTACATCGACGTCGACGGTTTCCTCGTCGGTGGCGGCCGAGACCGGCGGCGACATGCTGTCGATGAACGGCCAGGCGAACGCGCCGAGGCCGACCGCGGCCACCGACCCTGCCAGCAGCGTCATGAAGTCGCGACGCTTGACGTTATCATGGCCTTGGGCGTGCTCCTCGCCGTGTTCGCCTGGCTCGGACATCGAAGCTCCAGAGTTCATGGTGCGCTGCTTATCAGCTCGTCGGTGATCAGGTGAGAGGACGGAACACGCCCACCTGACCGCTGTCTGTCTCGACCCGCCCCGTGGTACGGTCGACCCGCAGCTCGAACAGGCGTGGCAGCACCCGCACGCTGTCGTGCGCGGGACCCAGGCAGGCCTCCGTCGGCCGCTCGAAGACGTCCATCGTGGTCGCATTCGGCGGATCGTTGCCGTGGATGTTGAGCAACAGGCAGGCTTTCGGCACGCCGGTCAGGTGGCGAGCGGCGATCACGTCGTAGAGGTGCGTCGTCATCGAATAGTCGTTCTGCCAGTTCACCGGCGCGCCGAAGAGCCGGTCCGACCAGGATTGGAATGCGTTGCGTTGCGTCGCGACGGCGACGACCACCAGCACCATCACCAGTCCGATCCGGCGCCAGAACCGCCCTGGCGACATGCGCGGCGGGCTGCCCGTCAGACGCCGGCGACGCGCTGCCAGCGAGCGGGCGGCTTCGGCTTCGTCGTCCTCCAGGCTTCGCCCCCCGCTCAATCGAGCAGCTCTTCGTGCCAGGTGCGCCCGTCGCGCTCGATCAGCGCAATGGAGGCGGTCGGGCCCCAGCTTCCCGCAGCATACGGCTTGGGGTGTTCCGGACTGTCGCGCCAGGCCTCCAGGATCGGTTCGACCCAGGTCCAGGCGGCCTCCACCTCGTCGCGCCGCATGAACAGCACCGAGTTGCCGCGAACGGTGTCCATCAGCAGCCGCTCATAGGCGTCGGGAAAGCGCGTGGAGAACGCCTTTTCGAAGCTGATGTCGAGCTTGGCCGGCCGCAGCCGCAGGCCGCCGGGTCCCGGATCCTTGGTCATCACCACCATCTGGATGCCCTCGTCCGGCTGCAGGCGGATGATGAGCTGGTTGGCCGGCAGATCGACGATCTCGCGCGGAAACGGCGAGTAGGGTACGTCGCGGAACTGCACCACGATTTCGCTCACCCGTGTCGGCAGCCGCTTGCCGGTCCGCAGATAGAACGGCACCTTGCCCCAGCGCCAACTGCGTATCTCGGCCTTGATGGCCACGAACGTCTCGGTCCGGCTGTCGGAACCCTCGCCCAGCTCGTCGAGATAGCCCGGCACCGTCTTGCCGTCGGAGCTTCCGCGCACATACTGGCCGCGCACCGTGGAGACGGCGATGTCGTGCGCGTCGAGCGGCTTGAGTGCCCGCAGCACCTTGAGCTTCTCGTCGCGCACCGCGTCCGCTGCCAGCGTCGTCGGCGGCTCCATCGCCAGCATGCACAGGCATTGCAGCAGATGGTTCTGCACCATGTCACGCAGCGCGCCGGAGGTGTCGTAGTACGGCGCCCGCCCCTCGACGCCGACCGTCTCGGCGACCGTGATCTGCACGTGGTCGATGCAGTCGGCGGTCCACAACCGTTCAAAGACCGTGTTGGCGAAACGGAGCGCCATCAGGTTCTGGACCGTCTCCTTGCCGAGATAGTGGTCGATCCGGAACACCTGCTCCTCGGCGAAATACTGCCCGACCTGCTCGTTGATCCGGCGGGCGGATTCGAGGTCGGTTCCGATCGGCTTCTCGAGGACCACACGCGACTTGCCGGTGACCAGGCCGTTGTCCGACAGGTTGCGGCAGGTGTCGCCATACAGGTTGGGTGCGGTTGCCAGATAGAACACGCGCACCCGGTCGGCCAGAGCCCGATCCTCGAAATACCCCTGCAGGTTGGCCCAGTTCTCCCCGGTCGCTCCGTTGACCGAGGCGTAATGCACGATCTGCAGGAAAGCCTCGACCTTGTCCTGGTCGTGCCCTGGCTTCTTGACGAACCGATCGAGCGCGTCGCGCGCCAGCTCGCGAAACTTTTCCGTCGTGTGCCCGCTCCTGGCCGTGCCGATGATCCGGCTGTCAGGCGGCACCTGCCCGTCCCCGAAGCGGTAGTAGAGCGCCGGCAGCAGCTTGCGCATCGTCAGGTCCCCGGTCGCGCCGAAGATCACGTAGTCGAACGTCTCCACGGGGATGATCGCGGCCGGCATCGGCTTGCTCCGTCACGGGGGTGCGTCGGTTCCCGCAAACCACCATCTTCGGATCAGCCATGCAAGAAGGGGCGGATTTGATGGATGATGCGACACGGGTAAGGCTCGAGGCGGCCGCCTTCCGCAAGCTGGTGGCGCACCTGCGTGAACGCTCCGACGTCCAGAACATCGACCTGATGAACCTTGCCGGCTTCTGCCGCAACTGCCTGTCGCGGTGGTATCGCGAGGCGGCCGAGTCGGAAGGTCTGCCGCTCACCGACGTGCAGGCGAGGGAGACCGTCTACGGCATGCCCTACAAGGAATGGCAGGGGAGACATCAACGCCCCTGATCGAAGGCCTGTCGATTGACCGCCGGCGCGGACAGGCGCTAACCGCGCTGCTCTTCAGGACGGGGACTCGGCAGCCATGGCGCAGGCGTTACGTGAGACGGAACGGGACGGGCCGGCCGGCACCGGCGGGATCGCTGCCGACCGCCTGCGCAGCATCGTCGAACGCATCGAGCGACTTGAGGAGGAACGCCGCGCGCTGTCCAGCGACATCAAGGACATCTACACCGAGGGCAAGAGCGCGGGCTTCGACATCAAGGTTCTCCGCCAGCTCATCACGATCCGCCGCAAGCAGGCCGCCGAGGTCGAGGAGCAGGAAACTCTGCTCGACGTCTACCGGCGCGCACTCGGCATGTAGTGCGACGCGGCGCGGTGCTGTTAGGGTGGTGACATGACGTTGCCGTTCGACTTGCCCGCCTGGGTACCCGCGTGGGTGCAATTGCTGATCGTGGTCGCCGGGGTGCTGATCGCGGGGGCCTACCTGCTGATGCCGTTCAGCGTGTTTGGCCTCAAGGCGAGGATGGAGGCGCTCGATCAGCGTCTGGAGGATCTGCAGTCCGACGTCCGCGAGCTGTCCCACCGCCTCCCGGACCAGGAGATGCGGCGGCCTGCGGCTTGGCGCCGCAGCGAGCCGGACGAGGACGGCTACGTGGCGCGTCCGCCGCGCGCTCCCGTCGTCCCGGAGCGCCGGGACGATCGCCCCGACCCGTTGCCACGGCCGCCGATCCTGCCGGCGCCCATGGTTCCCGAACGCGATCGGACGCGCACCCGCTCCGAACCCCAGCTCCGCCGGCCTCTCGAGCCATGACGGCCTACCCGGCACCGATGCTGCGGAGCGCGTCCGTGAGCGGCCCGTAGGAGATCGTGATCAGGCCGGTGAACGGCGAGTCCATCTCGAAAATGACGAAGAGCGCCAACACCACCGCCATCATCGACATGCCGACAACGGTGCTGCCCAGCCAGGTGTGCTCGCTGATCAGACCGAAGCAGCCATAGACGACCATCATCCAGATGCTCAGCATCGCGTAGAACGCGAGATTGGCCTCGGCCTGCGCCTCGTCGTTGATGCGGTGTCGCGCCTGTTGCAGCGCGGCGAGCTGCTGGAGCGCCACCTGCTGGAGATGGCTCTGCATGGCCGTCGCCGGGCTCAGGTGAAGGACGCCAGTCTCGATCGAGTCAAGCAGACGGGACCCGCTGGACATGGTCGGATGCTGGTGGGGCACCCGGGCTTGCGCCAGCGCATCGGTCGTGTAGCGGACCAGCATCGCGCGAAGCGGGGCCGCTTGCGGACCGTAGCCCTGCAGCGTCTGGTCGGTGGAAATGATGTCGACGGCGAAGCTGCGCAGTTCGGTCTCGACCCCGTCGAACGCCGCCTTGGAGGTGGTGATCAGGAGGCCGAGCACGATGGCCGCGAAGGTGACGAGCATCTCCATCACGACGCGGAGCATCTCGTGGGTTTTCGGGCCGCGGTGGATTTCCGGGAGGCGGCGCTGGACCACCAGGCCGGCTGCGAAGCTGCCTGCCAGGAACGGCAATACCAGCATGGCGTGGAAGAGGTCCGACAGGTCGCTCAAGGCCATGTCCGGACGCTAGCACGTCATTCGGGCTCCGGAGCGGCGCCTTGTCGTGCCTGGCCGAGGCGCCCATCCTGAACTCATGTCAGAAGTCCTGCAGCTGGTCTCCGATCGTCCGTTCACGCCGCTTCATCAGCCGGCCAAGGAGCGCAAGCGGCGGTTCACGCTGAAGTCCGACTACGAGCCGGCCGGCGACCAGCCGGCGGCGATCCGCGAGCTGGTGGACGGCATCGGCAAGGGCGAGCGCGACCAGGTGCTGCTCGGCGTCACCGGGTCGGGCAAGACCTTCACGGTGGCCAAGCTGATCGAGGCCACGCAGCGGCCGGCACTCGTGCTGGCGCCCAACAAGACTCTCGCGGCACAGCTCTACAACGAGATGAAGGGGTTCTTTCCGGACAACGCCGTCGAATACTTCGTCAGCTACTACGACTACTATCAGCCGGAAGCCTATGTGCCGCGGTCCGACACCTATATCGAGAAGGACGCGCAGATCAACGAGCAGATCGACCGCATGCGCCACGCGGCGACGCAGGCGCTGCTCGAGCGGAACGACGTCATCATCGTGGCGTCGGTGTCATGCATCTACGGGATCGGCTCGGTCGAGACCTACTCGCGCATGGTGGTGCGGCTGGAGCGCGGCGGCGCGATTGCGCGCGACACGCTGGTGCGTGCACTCGTCGAGCAGCAATACAAGCGCAACGACTCCGCCTTCGCGCGCGGGACCTTTCGGGTTCGCGGCGAGACGGTCGACATCTTTCCGAGCCAGCACGAGGATCGCGCCTGGCGCGTGACGCTGTTCGGCGACGACATCGACTCCATCGCCGAATTCGATCCGCTGACGGGTGAAAAGACCGCCGACCTGGAGCAGGTCAGCATCTATGCCAACTCGCACTACGTGACTCCGCGGCCGACGCTCAACCAGGCGATCCGCGAGATCAAGGTCGAGCTCAAGCAGCGGCTCGACGAGCTGGTGGCTGGCGGCAAGCTGCTCGAGGCGGAGCGGCTGCAGCAGCGCACCCAGTTCGATCTCGAGATGATGGAGACGGTCGGCGTCTGCAAGGGAATCGAGAACTACTCGCGTTACCTGTCCGGCCGCAGGCAGGGCGAGCCGCCGCCGACCCTGTTCGAGTATCTGCCCGAAGATGCCGTGCTGATCGTCGACGAGAGCCACGTCACCGTGCCGCAGATCGGCGGCATGGAGCGCGGCGACCATGCGCGCAAGTCCATCCTGTCGGAGTTCGGTTTCCGGCTGCCGTCCTGCATCGACAACCGGCCGCTCAAATTCGAGGAGTGGGAGCGGTTCCGGCCGCAGACGATCTTCGTCAGCGCCACACCAGGACCTTGGGAGATGGAACGGACGCTGGGGGCGTTTGCCGAGCAGGTCATCCGGCCGACGGGGTTGATCGACCCGGTGATCGAGATCCGGCCCGTCGAGCGGCAGGTCGACGACCTGCTGCACGAATGCCGCGCGGTGATGGAACGCGGCGCACGCATCCTGGTCACGACGTTGACCAAACGGATGGCGGAAGATCTCACTGAATATCTCACCGAGCACGGGGTCAAGGTCCGCTATCTGCACTCGGACGTCGACACGCTGGAGCGGATCGAGATCATCCGCGACCTGCGGCTGGGCGTGTTCGACGTGCTGGTGGGCATCAACCTGCTTCGCGAAGGGCTGGACATTCCGGAATGCGCGCTGGTCGCGATCCTCGATGCGGACAAGGAAGGCTTTCTGCGCAGCAAAACCTCGCTGGTCCAGACGATCGGCCGGGCGGCACGCAACATCGACGGACGCGTGGTGCTCTATGCCGACGTGATGACCGACAGCCTGCGCTTCGCGATCGAGGAGACGGCGCGGCGACGGGAGAAGCAGACGAAGTGGAATGTGGCGAACGGCATCACGCCTCAGTCGGTGCGCAGCCATATCTCGGAGGCGATGAGCTCGGTCTTTGAGCAGGACTACGTCACCGTCAAGCCGGTTCGCGGCAGCAAGGACCTTCAGCTCGTCGGCAAAGACTTGAAGAGTTCGATTGCCGAACTCGAGCGGCGGATGCGGGCGGCAGCGGCCGATCTCGAATTCGAGGAGGCGGGCCGGTTGCGCGACGAGATCAAGCGGCTGGAGGCGATTGATCTCGGGCTGGAGCCGCCACCGGTTTCGGCGCGGCCGCGAGAGCGTGAGCGGACGCCGCAGCCTCTGGGGCCTGGGGGCGTGGGATATGATCCCAGTAAGCT
>CAXTSH010000010.1:28412-31243 GCA_964246925.1 uncultured Acetobacteraceae bacterium | reverse complement strand
GCGGGGGGCGGGGGCATAGCCCCCCTTTACGCGGCGGGGGGGCGCGCCCCCCCGCCGCGTCGTGCGGTAGCACGCCTCCGGCATGGAGGGGGGCAGGTGCCCCCAGACCCGCGCCACTTAAGTAGTGGGTTCCAAGGGCCCGGCCCTTGGCGGGGTTCGGGGCGGAGCCCCGTTCTTAGCCGCGGCCGGAGACGTAGTCGCGCAGGGTCTCGACCTCCTGGGCCTGCTGGTCGATGCGTTCCTTGACCACGTCGCCGATGCTGACCATGCCGATCAGCACACCACCGTCGAGTACCGGGAGGTGACGGACGCGCGCCTTTGTCATCATTTCCATCGCAGCCGGAATCTGGGTCTCCGGCGTGATGGTGTGGAGCACACGCGTCATCAGCTGGGCGGCCGTCATCTCCAGCGTGCGCGCGCCGTTGGTCGCCAGGCTGCGCACGAGGTCGCGCTCGCTGACAATGCCAAGCAACTGGCCGGCCTTGTCGAGCACGACCAGGGCGCCGACCCGCTTTTCGGCGAGCACGGTCGCGACCGCAGCCACGGTATCGGTCGGAAGAACCGAGAAGATGCCCTGGGGCTTCCCTCGCAAAATGGACGATATACTCATGGAGCCCTCCGCCGTCCGCTGTCGGGACGTTATGTTCTGGGTTGGCCACGCTAACGTCCGGCGGGCCTGAGCCTTGCAACATGGCAGCACGGTGACGGTTTTGGAAACAGATTCGATCGCAGCGGCGGCTGAGGAACTGGTGACCTGGGCGGTTCGGGACGCCTTCCCGCTCTGGGCGGAGCGGGGGGTGGACCGCACGTTCGGCGGGTTCCACGAGAAGCTCGGCCTCGATGGACGGGGTGTGGACGTGCACCGCAGGGCGCGCGTGCAGCCCCGGCAGGTGTTCGCCTTCGCGCACGCCGCCGGCCTGGGCTGGGACGGGCCGGCGGACGCCATCATGCGCGACGGCATGGCTTCGATGTTCGCCCGTTATCAACGGGCGGACGGCCTGTTCCGGACGCTGGTCGGGGCGGACGGGACGGTGCACGACGATCGCGCGGTGCTCTACGATCAGGCGTTCGTGCTGCTGGCGCTGGCCGGGGCGCATCGGGCGATCGGCGACCGGGAGGCGCACGGGCGGGCGGTGGCGGTGCGCGAAGCGATCGGGCGCACGTTCGGGCATCGGTCCGGGGGCTTCCTGTCGAGCGACGCGTCACCGCTGCCGCTGCTGGCGAACCCTCACATGCACCTGCTGGAGGCGTGCCTCGCCTGGACCGAGTGCGGCGGCGATGAGCAGTGGAGTGCGATGGCCGACCGGATCGCCGGCCTTGCCCTCGACCGGATGATCGATGCCCGGACAGGCGCGCTGGCCGAGGCGTTCGATGCGGACTGGGCGCGGGTTCCGGGTCTGGCGGGACGGATCGTCGAGCCCGGGCACCAGTTCGAGTGGGCCTGGTTGCTGATGCGCTGGGGAGCTGACCGTGGGCGGCGGGACGCGTCGGAGGCAGCGTTGCGGCTGATCGGGATCGGGGAGCGGTTCGGGGTCGACCGGCAGCGCAATGTCGCCGTGCTGGAACTGCTCGACGACATGTCGGTCCACGCGCCGGTCGGGCGGCTGTGGGCGCAGACGGAGCGGATCAAGGCGGGATGCCTGGCGGCGACGATGACGGGCGAGGATCGCTACCTCGAAGGTGCCCGGGCGGGATGCGAGAGCGTGCTGGCGTTCCTCCGCGACGCACCGCCCGGCCTGTGGCGCGACCAGATGACCGCGCAGGGCGAGTTCGTGGCCGAGCCGGCGCCGGCGAGCACGTTCTACCACATCGTGGTGGCGATCGAGGGGCTGCGCGACTGGGTCAGGTCTCGATCCGCTGGCTCCTGACCAGTTCGCAGCCGGCGATCCGCCAGGTGCCGTCCGGCTCGCGCTCCATGGTGTAGAGGGCGACGTCCTCGCCGTCCGGGCCGAACAGCTCCACATGCTGTACCAGTTGCCCGTCGCGTTGTTCGAGCGCGCCGAAGGTGACCGAGCGCGGCCGGGTGACGGGTGCGTAGCTCTGCTTGACCATGGCGAGGAAGGTCGCCGCATCGCCGAACATCGATTGGATATGGGGTGAGGCATAATTGAAGGCCGCCGCACCATCGTCATGACGGAAGGCGTCGATCTGGGCGTTGATGACGTGTTCGATGGCGTCGCGATCCGGCGCGGACACGATGCCTTGCGCGCGAACGGGGCCGGCCAGCAGGACAACCAGACAGAGGGCGAGTGCGGCGCTTCGCATGGGGGTCGGTCTAGCACGCCTGCGGGTTGAAGATGCGGACAGGTTGCAGGAGTTGATCCTGGCCGGCGACGAGGGCGAGTTCGGCGGTCGAGAGTGCGGCCGTGCGCTCGATGATCCCCCAGACGCTGCTGGCGGCACGCGCGAACGCGAGAGCAGGGTCGTTGGTGTCGATGACGTGAAACAGCAGCAGGGCGGCGATGAGGTCGCCGGCGCCGTTGACGGCAATGTCGATCCGCGGCGTGCGCAACCGGTAGAAGCCGCTGCCGGTCGCGACGAGCAGCTCGACGGCGTCCTCCGGCGTGTCCTCGACGACGAGACTGGTGACCATGACGATACGAGGACCGGTCGGGCGCATGCGGGCACGCAACGCCGTGACCGCGTCCTTGACCGCCGACAGCGTCGTGGCGTCGGCGCCGGCGAGCAGCGACAACTCGAAGTGGTTGGGCGTGAGCAGGTCGGCCTGCGGCACGGCCTGCGCGCCGAACAGGTCGGGGGGGGGGGGGGGGGGGGGCCCCCCGCGGGCCGGGGGGGCCGGCCGCAGGGGGGGGGGCGAGGGGGGGGGGCGG
>CAXTSH010000010.1:0-28402 GCA_964246925.1 uncultured Acetobacteraceae bacterium | reverse complement strand
CCCGTCCGGGGCGGCGGCGGGGGGCCGCCCCACCCCCCCCCGGGGCGCCCCCCCCCATGACCGGGTCGCAGGCATAGAGCGCGGCCGGATTGCGTTGCCGGACCAGGCGGACGGTGTCGAGGATGGCAGCGCCGGTCGCCCGATCCCCGACATAGCCCGACAGCACCGCATCGACGCGGGCCAGCGCGCCGCGGCGGTCGAGCCCGGCGGCGAGGTCGCCGATGGCGCTGCCGGGAAAGACCTGTCCGGTCCAGTCGCCATAGCCGGTGTGGTTGGAGAACTGGACGGTGTTGATGGCCCAGACCTCGGCGCCGAGCCGCTGCAGGGGAAAGCAGGCGGCAGCATTGCCGACATGGCCGAAGCTTACCCAGGACTGGATGGACAGGATGTTCAACTGGGATGTCGTTCCGGGCACTATCCGAGATCATGCCTGCACGGCTGGCCGGGTGCACCGCGTAACGGCCTTGATGTAGGATGAGGTCAATTGCCGCCGTTCGACAATGGTCCAGCTCTTCCTTAGGATGGTGCATTGCAGCAAAGTACTTGGAGCATCATGCTTCACCTGCGGCGAGTTTGCGGACCATGACGCCGGTCGTCCTGCTCGCAGGCGGCCTCGGGACGAGGCTGCGGGAAGAAACCGACGTGCGTCCCAAGCCGATGGTCGAGATCGGCGGCCGGCCGATCCTGTGGCACATCATGAAGATGTTCGCGGCCAGCGGATTTCGCGAGTTCGTGGTGTGCCTTGGCTACAAGGGCGAGGTGATCAAGGACTTCTTCTACGGGCTGCACCATCAGGCGGGCAGCGTGACCGTCGAGACCAGCACCGGCGCCGTCGAGCGGCATGGCGACCGGCCGGTCGAGGACTGGACGGTGCATCTGCTCGAAACCGGAGCCGACACGATGACCGGCGGCCGGGTCAGGCGAGCCGTCGAGTTCCTGGGGCGGCGCCGGTTCATGCTGACCTACGGCGATGGCGTGGGCGACGTCGACCTGCGCGCGTTGCTCGCGTTCCACGAACGCCACGGCAGGCGGGCGACGATCACCGCGGTGCGGCCTCCGGCCCGCTTTGGCGGCCTGACGCTCGACGGCGACGACGTGCTGAACTTCATCGAGAAGCCGCAGATCGGCGAAGGCTGGATCAATGGCGGGTTCATGGTGATGGAGCCGGAAGTCGCGGAGCTCATCGAAGGGGACGCAACGATCCTGGAACGCGACCCGCTCGAACGGCTGGCCGACCAGCGCCAGCTCACGGCGTTCCGTCACGAGAAGTTCTGGCAGCCGATGGACACCGTGCGCGACCTGACGTTCCTGCGTGAGCTCTGGGACAGCAAGCAGGCGCCCTGGAAGCTGTGGAAGGACGAGCTGTGAGCGCTGGTCCGCAGCCTTTCGGAGGCGTGTTCGCCGGTGCCCGGGTGCTGGTGACCGGGCATACCGGCTTCAAGGGAAGCTGGCTGACCAACTGGCTGCTCGAGCTCGGCGCCGAGGTCGCCGGCTACTCGCGCGACGTGCCGACGGCGCCCTCGCTGCACGAGTTGTCAGGTGTGCAGGCGCGTATTGCGGACCATCGCGCCGACATACGCGACGTGGACCGGTTCCGGGGCGTGGTCCTGGCGATGAAGCCGGATTTCGTGTTCCATCTGGCAGCCCAGGCGATCGTCTCGACATCGTATGCCGATCCGGTGGGCACAATGTCGACGAACGTGGTCGGAACGGCGTCGGTGCTCGACGCGCTGCGTCGCCTGGAGCACCCGTGCGTGGCGGTGATCATCACGTCCGACAAGTGCTACGACAATGTCGAGTGGCCGTTCGGCTATCGGGAAACCGATGCGCTCGGCGGCCGCGACGTCTACTCGGGGTCGAAGGGGGGCGCCGAGCTGGTGTTTCGCAGCTTCTGGCATTCGTTCTTTGCCGCCGGGCATCCGGTGCGCATGGCGACGACGCGGGCGGGCAACGTCATCGGCGGCGGCGACTGGGCGGCGGACCGGATCGTCGCCGATTGCGTGCGTGCGTGGCAGGGCGGACATCGCGTGCAGATCCGCTCGCCGGCGGCGACCAGGCCGTGGCAGCACGTGCTGGAGCCGCTGAGCGGCTATCTGACGCTGGCGCAGGCGATGCGCGAGGACGGCACGCTGTCGGGCGAGAGCTTCAATTTCGGGCCGCGCGCGGAGCAGAACACGCGCGTGGTCGACCTGCTCGGCGATCTCGGCCGGGTCTGGGGCCTGGCCGAGGGCGACAGCCACGAAATCACCGGCAATGTCCCGTTTCACGAGGCCGGCCTGCTCAAGCTCAGTTGCGACAAGGCGCTGCTGCGGCTCCGCTGGCAGCCGACCCTGTCCTACGGGGAATGCGTGTCGATGACCGGCGGGTGGTATCGCGACGTGGTGCGCGACGGCGGTGACGCCCGCCAGGCGACGCACGCCGACATCGCGGTTTACGAGCGACTGGCCGTGGAGCGTCGGCAGGTCTGGGCTTGAGCACCCGGAGCCCGTACGGCGTATTGCTGACCAGGCTGCGCCGGATCCCGACGCCGCTCGGGGCCGTGCTGCATGGCATCAAGGCGGTCGACCCCGGTTACGCCGGCTTCGGCGAGGCGTATTTCTCGACCGTCGCGCACGGGGCGGTGAAGGGCTGGAAGCGTCATACGCGCATGGTGCTCAATCTCGTGGTGTGTTGCGGGACGATCCGCTTCTATGTGCGCCAGGGCGACTGGGCGGGCAGCGTGGCGCTCTCGCCGGACGAGGATCGCACGCATGCGCGACTGACGGTGCCGCCCGGGGTCTGGATGGCGTTCGAGGGCGTGGGGGAGGCGACCAACATGGTGCTCAACGTCGCCAGCATCGGCCACGATCCGTCCGAAGCGCAGGCGGCGGCGCTCGAGGCGTTCCCGCTCGAGCCGGGCGAGCCGATCGGATGAAGATCCTGCTGGCCGGCGCCGGCGGCATGCTCGGGACGGCGTTGCGTCACGCCCTTGCGCTGGCCTGGCCGGACGCCTTGATCGTGCCGGCGGGCCGCGACGTGCTGAGGGTCGACCGGCCGGTTGCACTGCTCGGTTACGTCGCGTCGGTCGCACCCGACTTGGTGGTGAACGCGGCCGCCGATACCGACGTCGAGGCTGCCGAGGTCGAGCCGGGGCCGGCATTCGCGGCCAACGCGGAGCTGCCCGGACTGCTCGCGGGCGCGTGCCGCAGGCTGGGGGCACCGCTGGTGCATGTCTCGTCGACCGGCTGCTACGGCGCCTGGAAGACCGGCCCCTATGAGGACTACGACCAGCCGCAGCCGACCACCGCGCATCACCGGTCCAAGATCGCCGGCGAGCGTGCGGTTCGCGCCGCCGGGGTCGAGCACCTGATCGTGCGGACGGGATGGCTGTTCGGCGGCGAGGCCGGTCACCGGAAAAACTTTGTCTTCAAGCGCATCCTGGAGGCGGCCAGGTCGGAGACGATGCGCAGCGATCCGACCCAGACGGGCAATCCGACCTTCGTCGATGATCTGGCAGCCGCCATGCTGGCGGTGTTCGCAACCGGCGTGCGTGGGACCTGCAACATCGTGTCGGGCGGGGCGGCGACACGGCTCGAGTACGTGCGCGAGATCGTCAGACTGTCGGGGCTGCCTTGCCGGGTGTTGCCGTCCGAGAGTGGATTCGAGCGGAGGGCCAGGGTTTCGCCGAACGAGTCGGCGGTCAATCGTCGCCTGGCTCTGCTCGGTCTCGACACGATGCCGCCCTGGCAGGAGGGGCTCGCGCGCTACGTGACGGCGCTGCGGGAGACCGCGGCCTGGCGCGAGGTCGCCCGATGAGCCGGGCGAGGAACGTCGTGCTGGGCGCCGGGGTGGCCGGGCTGGCGGCGGCCTCCGCGGCGCGCGCGGCCGGCCGGGAGGCCACGATTTACGAGGCGCGCGCGCGGCATGGCGGGACGCTCGATCATTTCGAGATCGACGGTTTTCGTTTCGATCACGGCGTTCATCTGTCGTTCGCAAGCGAGCCTGAAGTGCGCGCCGTCTTCGATCGCACGCCATACGAGACGCATGACGCGGTCTCGCTCAATTTCGACGACGGGTTCTGGCTCAAGCATCCGGCTCAGAACAACATGTTCCCGCTGCCGGCCGAGCAGAAGGTGGCGCTGGTTGCGGGATTGGCCGAACATCCCGGCGTCGGCGAAGTCGCCAATTACCGTGACTGGCTGATCGGCCAGTACGGCGAACCGATCGCGACCCGCTGGCCCCTCGTCTACACGGAGAAATACTGGACGGTCGACGCGGCCGAGCTGGGCACCGACTGGATCGGCAAGCGCATGCGTCGTGCCGATCTGCGCGAAGTTCTCGCGGGCGCGTTCTCGCCGGAAACGCCAAACACCTACTATATCAGCCAGATGCGTTATCCGAAGCGCGGCGGCTATCGGGCGTTCATCGATCCGCTCGCCGTCGGCGCCGATCTCAGGCTCGGTCACGCGGCGGTCTCGCTCGACATGTCGGCGCGGCGGATCATGTTCGCGAACGGCGAGGTCGCGGAGTACGACAATCTGGTCAGCACGTTGCCGCTGCCGCGTCTGATCGAGATGGCGACGAAGGTTCCCGACGACATACGCGCGGACGCATCGACCCTGTTCGCGACCGAACTCGATCTGGTCTCGATCGGGTTCGATCGCGAGGACGTGCCGCCGAGCCTCTGGTTCTATATCTACGACCGCGACATCCTGGCCGCGCGTGCCTACTCGCCGAGCCGCAAGTCGGCCGACAATGCGCCTGCGGGCACCTCGTCGCTGCAGTTCGAAATCTATTCGTCCCGACGCAAGCCGCAGACCCTGGGCGCCGAGGCGCTGATCGCCAACTGCGTGTCGGCCCTCGCACGCATGGGGCTCGCATCGGCGGCAGACATCCGCTTGACCGATCATCGCCGGCTTGCCTACGCCAACGTGGTGTTCGACCTCGGGATGGAGGCGCGCCGGGACCGGGTGCGCGAGTGGGTGGCGAGCCAGGGGATCCGGCTCGCCGGGCGCTTCGGCGAATGGGAGTATCTCTGGAGCAACCAGGCGATGATGAGCGGGCTGCGTGCCGGATCGGCCGCGTTCTGCGGTTCGGCCTGAGAGGGCGACGGCGATGGGGCTCTGGCGTCGCAAGCCGGCCGAAGAGGTGGCGCCGCCGGTCGACATCGGACCCATGCCGTCGATCTTCGATCGGCCGCCGCCGCCACCGGCGGCACTGCTGACGCTGGGCGAGCTGATCCCGCCATTATGGCGTCTGGTGACGCCGGACGGGGCGGGTGGGAGCGACACGCTTCGTTTTCTGCCGGACGGCCGGATGGCCGGCGCGGACGGAGGAACGTCCCGCTGGTCGCTGGCCGACGGCCGCTTGATGGTCGGACCCGATGATGGGCCGCCTTCCTGGGTGTTTGACCGTCGCGAGAAGCGGTCGCGGCGCGACGCCTTGCTCGGCACCGCGGCGGGCGTCGAGGGCGAGTTCGTCCTGGCGCAGAACCTCGACGATCTGCAGACGGTGTACTCGCTGGCCCGGCCGAGCCAGCCGCTGCTGATCGTCTTCTTCTCGTATGCGGGCCGGCTGGACGGTCCGGATACGCAATGGGAGTTCGCGGAGTTCATGGCGGAGGGCCGGATTGATCTCGTTCTGATCAGCGAGCGATCGGATCCGCCGTTCTGGTATCTCAACAAGACCGCCCGCGTGCTCGACCGGCTCCGGCATCTGCCGGTGAGCGGTTACCGGGACTTCCTGTTCGTCGGGCAAGGCTCGGGCGGATTCGCGGCGATGATGTTTGCCGAGTTGCTGAGCTACGAGTTTCCGGATTGCCGCGTCAGATCGGTCACCGTCGGCGCGCAGACGACGCATGGTCCGGACCATGAGACGGCGATCAGGAGCTTGGCCGAGCCAGCCATGCTGCCGCTGTTCATTGAGGCTGACGCGCTGTCGCAGAAGGATTGCGCGGTCTCGGGCATCCGCGATCTGGTGCGCATGAGCACACGCAGGCGGGGCGAGCTGGTCGAACACCGGATGCTGTATGACGCGGACAACCCGGCTCAGGCCTACTATGCGCACCTGGTCGACGATCTCGGCGGCTTCCATCTGCTGCCCGCAGGTCTCGGCTTGCCGCACGGGGACGGGATCGACGCGATCCGCGGTTCGGAGGCATTCAGGACCGCGTTCGACTGGGGGCGGGAATAGGAGCACGATGACATCCTGCATCGTGGAGTTCGGCGTTCCGTTCGATGCGAGGCCACGCGTCCTGCCACCGATCGAGCGGCTGGTGTCGGCAGCCTGGTCGTTCGGAACAGTCGGCGGCGACATCCACGCGCCGTTCGTGAAGCTTCGCGCCGACGGCAGCATCGGTGGCCATTCCCACCCCAAGGAGACCGCCTGGTCGCATCGGCACGGGTCGCTCGTATTCCTCGACGATCGCGGTCTGGTCAGCACGGTTTTTGATCGGCAAGTCAACGAGGGCGGCCGGCTGCGGCTGCTCGGCGGCAGGACCGGCGCGGAACGGACAGGGTGCGAACTGGTCGAGATCGTGCCGGCGCATGCGCTCCCTGGTCCGTTTCGCCGCGTTGAACTGAAGCGACGATCCGCGGCGGCGCCGCGGCGCGATCTGGTGATCCTGCGTGCCAATGAGGCTTCGCTGCACCGGTCGTGGCCGGTCGACATCGCGCCTGCCGACCGGTCGTGGGATTTGTGTGTAAGCTTCTACGGGCGGGGCAAGCCGCCGAACGACTTCAGCGAGTACGGCTCCGTGCAGCGAGAGGAACGAAAGTTCCAGGCGATCCGCAGCCTGCTGATGTGCCATCCGTCTTTGACGGCCTACGACTACGTCATGTTCCCCGATGACGACATCCAGATGAGCTGGGGAGACATCAATGCATCGTTCCACGCCATGCGCCGCTGGCGACTGGAGCTTGGCCAGCCGTCGCTGCATCCCGATGGGGTGATCAACTACGAGGCGACGCGGCAGGACGCCCGCTACCACGTTCGTTTCGCCAGCATGGTCGAGGTGATGATCCCGATCATGTCGCGCGCGACACTGCTCGCCTGCCTGCAGACGTTCGATCTGACGCGCAGCTCGTACGGGATCGACTACGCCTGGTCGAAGATCGTCGGCGGCGATCCGAGATCGATCGGCATCATCGACGACGTCGCGGTGATGCATACCAGGCCGACCGGCACCGCCTACGACCTGCAGCCTGCGTATAAGGAAGGCGACGCTCTCTCGGCGCGCTACGGCAGGGAGGAATGGTTCCAGGTCAACCTGCGCGGTGGCATCACGAGATAACGTGGTGACGAAACTCCACGCGAGCGCCATCTTGCGGCCGTGTTCGGGGTCGATGACGCCGGAGAGATCAGGTTGAGGGAGATCGAGATGGATTTGGTTCGTGTCTTCGGCGCCGGCGCGCTGTCGCTTGCGGTGGCGTTGCCCGCGTTGGCGCAGACGATGGCCCCGGCGGCCGGGGCGCCGAGCTCATCGCAGGCCGAGGCGAGGGCGAACGAGCGGATTACCCAGCTTCACGACCAGTTGCACATCACGGCCGCCGAGGAGCAGAGCTGGCAGGCGGTCGCCGCGGTGATGCGGCAGAATGCCGAGGACCAGGCGGCGACGCTGGCCAAGCGGCAGCAGGAATTCGGCACGATGAATGCGGTGCAGGACCTCCAGTCCTTCGCCGAGTTGACGCAGCAGCAGGGTGAGCAGATCGGCAAGCTGGTTGGGCCGTTCCAGACGCTCTACGCGCAGTTCTCGCCCGAGCAGAAGGCGACGGCGGACCGGATCTTCCAGAACCGCACCGCGCGCGCCGAACATCGCAGGGAGTGATGGGAGAGGGCGTGCGACGCTGGACGCGTCGCCCGCCCGCCGCTAGAGGAACCCGGTCGCGCCGGTCGGCATCGGCGCCTTTCGACGGAAGTCCCATCATGAAATCCGGCATCCATCCCGATTACCACGCGATCAAGGTCGTCATGACCGACGGCACCGAGTTCACGACGCGATCCTGCTATGGCAAGCCGGGAGACACTCTGCGTCTCGACATCGACCCGAAGTCGCATCCGGCGTGGACCGGCCAGCAGCGCCTGATGGACACGGGCGGGCGGGTGGCCAAGTTCAACAAGCGTTTCGCCGGCCTGGGAATGAAGAAGGAAGACTGATCACGCCTCTTGAAGACGGGTTTTGCGTCGATTATTTTTTGAATCCGAGGCGCCCGTCTGGGGCTTCGGATCCTGGACCGACCGGAAACGGTGGTCGAACGACGTGAACCTTGCTCTTGAGGAGGTTTTTGATGACTTACGACTTTACTCCCCTGTTCCGCACCGCGATCGGGTTTGATCGGCTGGCCCGCCTGATGGACAGCGCCGTCGAGACGGCAGCGACGAATACCTATCCGCCCTACAACATCGAGAAGCTCGGGGATGACAACTACCGCCTGACGATGGCGGTGGCCGGGTTCGGACCCGAGAACATCGAACTGGTCGCACGCGACAACACGCTTGTCGTGTCCGGCAAGCCGGCCAGCGCTCCCGCCACCGATGCCAGCCCTAAGGGCGAGATCGTCTACCGGGGCATTTCGGGCCGGCCGTTCGAGCGGAAGTTCGTTCTTGCCGACCACATCGTGGTGGAAGGCGCCGACCTTCAGAACGGCCTGCTCCACGTCGAACTGCGACGCGTGGTGCCGGAGGCTTTGAAGCCGCGGCGCATCGCGATCGGGACTGCGCCGAAGGCTGCGGCCATCGAAGGTCATGGCGAGACCGTGGAAGCGACCAGGCAGGCAGCCTGACGCACTGACCGACCGTCTGCAGGGGCCGGTTCGCCGGCCCCTTCTTTGTGCAATCGGTTGGCAAGGCAAGCCTTGACCGCGGGCAATCCGGCGCTTCATACCACCTCACATTGCGGCGGGCCGCCGCCGCGGCCCGATTGGACCCGACATGACACTTCCTTTGATGCCGAAAGCCACCGCTGTGTGGCTGATCGAGAAGACCGCCCTCACGTTTACCCAGATCGCCGATTTTTGCGGCATGCATCCGCTCGAAGTGCAGGCCATCGCCGACGGCGAGGTGGCTCAAGGGATCGTGGGTTACGACCCGGTGGCGAATGGGCAGGTCGCGGCGTCCGAGATCGCGGATTGCGAGCGCGACACCGCACTGCGACTGCATATCCTGGCGAATGCCTCGCCGGCGCCGAAGCGGTCGCGCGGGGCTCGCTATACGCCGGTAGCCAAGCGTAACGACAGACCGGATGCGATCGCCTTCGTGCTGCGCAACTTTCCGCAGTTGACCGAGGCACAGGTGGTCAAGCTGCTGGGGACGACCAAGGACACGATCCAGAAGGTGCGCGACCGGCAGCATTGGAATTCGGCCAACATAAAGCCGCGCGATCCGGTGATCCTTGGGCTTTGCACGCAGACCGATCTCAATGCCGCGGTGCAGACGGCCAACGAACGGCTGACCCGCGAGGGTCGGCATGTGCCGGTGCCCCCGCCGCCCGAGGCGGATGAGGAGGCGGCTTAGGGAACGCCAGGGGTTTCACCCCTGGACCCCCACTGGGGTCTAGAGCCCAGACCCCTTCAGTTTTTCCATTTCGTCCTTGAGGCGGAGTTTTTCGGCTTTCAGGCGGGCCAAGGCGTCGGCATTCGGTGACGGCCGGTGATCCTCTTCGAAAATTCGATCCTCCAGGCTCTGGTGGCGAGCGGCGAGTGCTTCGATCCGGCCTTGCAGATTCATGCCCAACCCATCCTCCGTGCTAAGGCTGGACGGTAGCGTCACGGCTGCCGTTTTGCCAGGAGGACGAATGCTGACGGATCGAGACTCGCTGCTCCGCAAGCTGCACGAGCTTCGAAGTGAACACCGCGACCTCGACACCGTCATCAGCCGCCTGTCGGACCAGCCGCTGGACCAGCTTCAGATCCAGCGGCTCAAGAAGCGCAAGCTCCTGCTCAAGGACGAAATCGCCTGGCTCGAAAGCCGGCTGATCCCCGACAGCATCGCCTGACATGACGCCGCTCGTCGGTGTGATCATGGGCAGCCAGTCGGACTGGGCAACGATGTCCAAGGCGGCCGACACGCTCGACGCGCTGGGGATCGCGCACGAGAGGCGGATCGTGTCGGCGCATCGGACGCCCGATCGGCTGGCGGCTTACGCGCGCGAGGCGGGGGCGCGCGGCCTACGGGTGATCGTGGCGGGTGCGGGGGGGGCGGCGCACCTGCCGGGGATGTGTGCGGCATGGACGAACCTGCCGGTACTCGGCGTGCCGATCGAGGGACGGGCGCTGCAGGGCGTGGACAGCCTGCTGTCGATCGTGCAGATGCCGGCCGGGGTTCCGGTGGGCACGCTCGCGATCGGCAAGGCCGGTGCGGTGAACGCCGCGCTGCTGGCGGCGTCGATCCTGGCGCTGTCGGACCCGGCGCTGGCGGAACGGCTTGCCGCCTGGCGGGCGGAGCGGACGGCATCGGTTGCCGAGGCGCCGGATTGACGGGCGCCTTGCCGCCGGGATCGACGGTCGGGGTGCTGGGCGGCGGCCAGCTCGGGCGAATGCTGGCGATGGCGGCGGCGAAGCTCGGCTATCGATGCCTGGTGCTGTCGCCGGAGGCGGACTGTCCGGCCTCGCAGGTCGCCGCCCATATCTGCGCCGAGTACGAGGACGAGGCGGCGCTCGAAGCGTTTGCGCGCGCGGTCGATGTGGTGACGTTCGAATTCGAGAACGTCGGTGCCGGCGGCCTGGCGCGGCTCGCGTCGCTGGTGCCGGTGCGGCCGTCGCCGGACGTGCTGCGGATCAGCCAGGATCGGGTCGCTGAGAAGTCGTTCCTCAACCGCGCCGGCGTGCCGACCGCACCCTGGCGCGCGCTGGACGATGGTGGTGGGCTCGACGCCCTCGGTTGGCCGGCGGTGATCAAGACGCGCCGGCTCGGCTACGACGGCAAGGGCCAGGCGGTCGTCCGCGGGCTCGCCGAGGCCGAGGCGGCCCTTGCGTCGCTCGGCGGCTCGGACTTGATCGTGGAGGGATTGATCGACTTCGCGTGCGAACTGAGCGTGATTGTCGCGCGCGGTGCGGACGGAACCATGCGGAGTTTCGATGTGGCGGAGAACCGCCATCGCGACGGGATCCTCGACGTGACGCTGGCGCCCGCGCGGGTGACGGCGGAGGTCGCGGCCGAAGCGACAAATCTGGCAAGGCGAGCGGCCGAGGCGATCGGTCTGCAGGGTTTGCTGGCATTGGAGATGTTCGTGGGCGGCGACGGGCGGGTCCTTGCCAACGAGATCGCGCCGAGGCCGCACAATTCGGGCCACTGGACGATCGACGCGTGCCCGGTCGATCAGTTCGAGATGCAGATACGCGCGGTGTGCGGGCTGACGCTGCCGCCGGTGTCGCGGCATTCGGACGCGGTCATGCGCAACCTGATCGGCCCCGAGGGGATTGCGGAATGGGACCCCCTGCTGGAGCAGCCCGGCGCGCTCGTGCACCATTACGGAAAGACCGAGGCCAGGCCCGGCCGAAAGATGGGACACGTGACCTACCTGTTCCCGCGCGGGTCGCTTCCCGGCGATCTCGGCATTTCTTTCGTGTTGGGTTCTAAGGGCGACTGCCCTTAGCGGGGTGCAGGGGTGGAACCCCTGGTTTCCGCTTCCCCAAGACGCCGCAGCAGGATGAACACGGCAACCGCGCTCATCATCGCCGCCGGATACCAGAGAATGAAGCCGCCGATCTGCTGGTCGAGCAAGGGGCCGATCCCCGGGAAGATCCGGCCGCACAGGTTGTAGGCGGGGTAGAGGTCACGATCGATGTTGGCGATCATGCCGCCGAGCAGCACCTGCGGCATCTGCACGGCGATGGCGAGCACGATGCGGCCGGGGATGCCGGGCCGAGCGGCGGGTCTCGGATCGAGGATGAGTGTCCAGAACAGCAGCCCGTCGAGGGTCATGCTCCAGTTCATCAACGCGTAGAGGCCCGGGTTGAGCATGGCCCGGAACTGCACGGGCGGGATCAGCCAGAGATAGATCAGGCCCACGAACAGGAAGCCGGCGATCGCTGGCCGCTGCAAGAAAGCCAGAGTTGCGCGAGTGGCCGGGCCCGCGCGCAGCGAACGCGGCAGGCCGGCGGCCATCGCGTCGAAGGGCCAGGCGAGCGCGATCAGGAACGGACCGAGATGGTGGATCGCGAGATGTTGAAGGCGGGTGGCCGTGAACATGTGCTGGGCGAGAAAGGCGAAGTGCGACTGCAGCACGATGAAGATCAGCGCGCTCCCGGTCAGGAACAGCGCTCGCCGCGCTGCGGACTGCCGACGCGACGGCTCGCGGGACATGCCGCGCCAATAGAGAATCACCGGCAGCGAGAGTGCCAGAAAGATCGGCCAGGAAAACCCGTACGGTCCCCAAACGCCGAGCGCGGTCGGGCGGACGCAGTCGAACCACTCGAGCGCCCCGCCCGCCCCTAGCAGGGCGAGAAGCGGGACGATATCGTCGGTCCGGCCGAGGCGACGATCCATCGTGAGCTCCGGCTGGAGGATGGCGAACGCACGGATGATACGTCACGCCGACCTCGTGCACGACCATCGCTGACGGTGCGGCAGCTTTTTCGTCCAGGGGCGGACCAGCTCCTTCGTCTGGTGGTCCTGGCGGGGCTTGGCGCGGGCGCGGTCGGTCTCATCCTGATCGGCGCGGTTCCGAATTCGACCTATGCCACCGGTGTCGGCACGGCGCTCGAGCAGCCGGTGCCGTTCAGTCACAAGCACCATTCGGGAGAGCTCGGCATCGATTGCCGGTATTGCCATCAGACTGTCGAACGGCTGGCCTCCGCGGGGCTGCCACCGACACATACCTGCATGACGTGCCATTCCCAGATCTGGACGAAGGCGCCGATGCTTGCACCGGTGCGAGACAGTTTCGCCGATGACAAGCCGCTCGTGTGGCAGCGGATCAACCGACTGCCAGACTACGTCTACTTCAACCACTCCATCCATGTGACGAAGGGGATCGGTTGCTCGACCTGTCACGGCAACCTGACGAAGATGCAGCTCACCTGGCGGGCGCAGCCGTTCCACATGAGCTGGTGCCTGAGCTGTCATCGCCATCCGGAACGAAATGTCCGGACACCGGACGAGGTCTGGGACATGGATTGGCACCCGTCGCGCGACCAGGCGACACTCGGACCCAA
Organism: uncultured Acetobacteraceae bacterium; assembly: GCA_964246925.1. Taxonomy (GTDB): domain Bacteria; phylum Pseudomonadota; class Alphaproteobacteria; order Acetobacterales; family Acetobacteraceae; genus CAXTPV01. The sequence goes on along the minus strand of CAXTSH010000010.1, from coordinate 15,272 downwards.
GCTGGTCGCGGCGTATGGCATACGCGGCGGCGCGCGACTGGTGGATTGCTCGATTTGTCATCGGTGAGGACACCGGATCTCGAAGGGCTGCGGGCCAGGCTGGCAGCATTGCAGGGGCGTGCGCTGTGGCGCTGCCTCGACGAGGCGGCGGACACGCCGGCGTTTCGCGATCTGCTGGCGCACGAGTTTCCGGCACTTGCCGCGTTCGGCGGCGGTGTGGGCGGACGCCGGCGCTTTCTCGGCGCGCTGTCGGCGAGCATGGCGCTGGGCGGCCTGAGCGCGTGCGGCAAGCCGGAGGATGCGGACAATCGCGGCAAGGAGGTGCCCTACGTCCGGCAGCCCGCCAATTCGGTGCCGTCCGCGACGCTGGTCTATGCGTCGGCTTGGCTGCTCGACGGGATTGCCAACGGCGCTGACGTGAGCACGCGCAACGGGCGACCGATCAAGGTCGAGGGCAATCCGCGGCACCGCTGGACGCGCGGCGGGACGGATGTGTTCGGGCAGGCTTCGGTGCTCGGATTATACGATCCCGACCGGTCGCAGGCAGTGCGTTACCTGGACCGGATCAGCGACTGGCCGAGCTTCACGGCAGCGATGACCGGACAGATGGGGCAGTTCCGGGCGCGCGGCGGCGAAGGGCTGCGCCTGCTGACCGGCCCGGTGACGTCGCCCACGCTGCTTGGCCAGATCGCCGCCATGCAAAAGGCGTTTCCGGCGATGCGCTGGCATGTGCACGCGCCGTCGGGGATCCTCGCCAGCTATGCGGGAACCGAGGCGGCGTTCGGGCGGCGTTTGCAGACGCGCTGGCGCTTCGATCGGGCGAAGACCGTGGTCGCTCTCGACGGCGATTTTCTCGACCACGGGCCGCAGCAGGCCGGTGTCGCGGCGGAATGGGCGGCGGCGCGCCGTGCCTCCGCCGGTGGGCCGTTGCTGACGCTGTTCTCCGCGTCGGCCACGCCGGGCCTGACGAGCGCGAAGGCGGACCATCCGGTGGTGGTGCCAACGGCCGCGATGGAGGCGGTCGCGGCCGGGCTGGCGCAGGTCGTGGCCGGCGGCGAGCCGGCGGACGGGCCAGACCGCGACTGGGTCGCCCGGGCAGGGGCGGCGCTACGCGGGTCACCGGGAGAGAGCATCGTGGTTGCGGGCGGCCGGCAGACGGCGTCGTTGCAGGCGGCGGTGCACCGGCTGAACGCACAACTCGGCGGGCCGGTGTTCTACACCGACGCAGTGGTGGCGGACGCGGAACCGGCCGGGACGCTGCTGGCCGACATGCAGGCCGGCCACGTCGACGCCCTGGTCATGCTGGACGTCAACCCGGCCTATTCGTTGCCGGGGTTCGACGCGGCGCTGACACGGGTGAAGCTGAAAATCCACGCCGGTCTGCATGACGACGAGACGGCGATACGGGCGGATTGGCACGTGCCGCTGTCGCATCCGCTGGAAAGCTGGGGTGACGCACGGGCGTTCGACGGGACGGTCACGTTCCTGCAGCCGACGGTGGTGCCGTTCTATGGAACGCGGACAGCCTCGGAGATCCTGTCGTTGCTGCTCGATCCGGTGCCGTCCGATGGGCTGTCGCTGCTGCGGCGGACGCACGCGGCCGGCGATCCGACCTGGCGCGGCTGGCTGCTGGACGGGTTCAAGCCCGGCACGGCTCTGCCGCCGGTCGCCGTGACGCCGACGATGGCGGGTGGGATGCCGGCCGCGAAGAGCGGATTGACCGTGCTGGTCCGGCCCGATGCGAGCGTCTGGGACGGGTCATGGGCGAACAATGGCTGGCTGCAGGAACTGCCGCGGCCGTTGACCAAGGTGACCTGGGACAATCCGGTGGCGATCGGACCGGGGCTGGCGCAGCGGCTCAAGATCGCGATCGGCGACCATGTGGCGGTCGAGGCCGGCGGCAAGCGGATTGTCGGACCGGTGTGGATCACGCCCGGGCAGGCGGACGACACGGTGGTGGTGACGCTGGGTTACGGGCGACGGACCGGCGGATCGGTGGCCGACGGGGTGGGGATGGATGTGACCGCTCTGTTGCCGGGCGACGGCGTCTTTGCGATCGAGGGGGCTTCGCTCAGCCGGGTCGCCGGGCGGACTGAGTTCGCCACCACCGAACAGCACGGCCTCATTGAGGGCAACGGGCTGCTGCGTGTGCAGGCGGTGGGTGCCGCGCCGGCCGGCGACGGGCTGGTGCACCGGCCAATCTTCTACGCCAACAGCCCGAGCGACGGCCGCGCCTGGGGCATGGTGATCGACACCGATAGCTGCATCGGCTGCAACGCCTGTGTCGTCGCCTGCCAGGCGGAGAACAACATTCCGGTCGTCGGCGCCGAGGAGGTGAGCGCCGGGCGGGAGATGCACTGGTTGCGTGTCGACCGATACTACGAGGGCGGCGTCGAGGACCCGAAGACGCACTTCATGCCGGTGCCGTGCATGCATTGCGAGGACGCGCCCTGTGAGGTCGGCTGTCCGGTGGAGGCGACACTGCACGACCATGAGGGGCTGAACCTGATGGTCTATAATCGATGCGTGGGCACGCGGGCCTGCTCGGGTTACTGTCCGTACAAGGTGCGTCACTTCAATTACCTCGACTACACTTCGGGTGTGGCGCCGTCGATCGCGGCGCAGCGCAATCCGGATGTGACGGTGCGCGCTCGCGGGGTGATGGAGAAGTGCACCTACTGCGTGCAGCGGATCGCGGCGGCTCGGATCGATTCCGATAAGAGCGGCATGCCGATCCCGGACGGAGCGGTCAGGACGGCCTGCCAGCAGGGGTGTCCGACCAGCGCGATCACGTTCGGCGATCTTGCCGACGCGGGCAGCAAGGTTCGCGCATTGCGCGAGGATCCGCGGAATTATGCGCTGCTGGGCGAGCTGAACACGCGGCCACGCACGACCTATCTCGCGGCGCTGTCGCCCGGCGACGTGAAAGCAGGCTGATGTCGGCGGGAGCGATCACCGGCACCGATGCGGGTGAGCTCGCGGCCCGGACCGCGTCGCATGAGAGCAGCGCGCGCGGCCGGTTGCTCGCACTCGGGCTGGTGGGCGCGCTGCTAGCGATACTGGCAGTCAGCCTCTTTGCCCTGCTCTGGGACGGTGTCGGGGTCTGGGGCAACAACATTCCGGTCACCTGGGCGCTCGATATCGTGGGCTATGATTGGTGGATCGGGATCGCGACCGGCGGCCTGCTGGTGAGCGCGTTGATGCTGCTGACCGACGCGCCGGGACGGGCGGCATTCGTCCGGCTCGGGCAGAGTGTCGCAGTGTTCTCGACGGTGGCGGCGGGTCTGTATCCGATCGTGCATCTCGGACGGCCGTGGTTCTTCTACTGGAACCTGCCCTACCCCAACCTGCTCGATCTCTGGCCGCAGTTCCGCAGCCCGTTGGCGTGGGATGCGATGGCGATCCTGAGCCTGCTCGGCATCAGCCTGCTGTCCTGGTATGGGGGCATGCTGCCGGACTTTGCCGTCCTGCGCGACCGAACGGCAGGCTGGTGGCGGCCTCGCCTCTATGGGATCGCGGCCTTGGGCTGGCGCGGGTCGGCCTTGCAGTGGCAGCGCTGGATGGAGCTCCGACGGGTGCACGCGCTCTGCGGGCTGCTGGTGGTCGTGTCGCTGCAATCGGGGGCTGCGGTGATGTACGCGGGCACGGTCGAGCCGGGGTGGCACGACACGCTGCTGCCGGTGACGTTCCTGTGCGGAGCGGTGTTTTCCGGGCTCGCGGCGATGACGCTGATCTCGGTCGTGGTGCGGGCGGCGCTGGAGTTCGCAGCAGCGATCCCCACCGAGCTCCTGGACCGGCTTGGCTGGTGGCTGCTGGCGGCGGGGCTGTCGGTGACCTACTGCCACGTCATGGAGGTGCTGTTCACCGAGTACGGCGGCGACCGCTATGAGCTGGCGGTCACGGCGCGACGGCTGACGGGGATTTATGCCTGGAGCGCCTGGGTGATGATCGTGTGCGCGCTGCTGCCGATCCATCTGCTGTGGTTTGGCCGCTTGCGGCGATCGGGTCCGGTGCTCGCAGGCGTCGGATTACTGGTGCTGGTGGGGACGTGGACGGACCATTTCACGACGATCGTGGTGACGCTTCATCATGACTTCCTGCCGTCCTCGTCGCATCTCTACGTGATCTCGATCTGGGCGGTCGGGCTGTTCGTCGGCACGGTCGGATTGTTCCTGGCCTGCCTACTGCTGTTCCTGCGTTTTCTCCCGGCGATCTCGGTGACGGAAGCACGGCGTGGCTGAGGCGCCGTTCTTCGCCATCGCCGCCGAGTTCGGCAGCGGCGACGAGCTGCTCGAAGCGGTGAGGACGGCGCGGTCGCGCGGGTTCCGGCGGCTGCACGCCTACTCGCCGGTGCCGGTGCCGGGTGTGGCAGCACTGCTGGGCGAAGATGGCCGGTGGGTTCGGCTGGCCGGTGTCGTGGGCGCGGTCGTGGGCGGCCTGGGGTTTTTCGGGATGGCGGCCTATGCGACGACGGTCGATTACGTGTTCCTGATCGGGGGGCGGCCGACCCTGAGCTGGCAGTATTTCGTCATCCCGAGCGTCTCGATCGCCGCAGTGGGTGGCGGGCTGGCCGCGAGTGTCGCGATGCTGTTCCTGAGCCGGCTGCCTCGCCTGAACCATCCGGCTTTCAACATCGCCGGGTTCGAGCGGGCGACTGACGACCGTTTCTTCCTGACGATCGAGCCGGACGAGGAAGACCCGCACTTCGACGCGCATGCGGTCGAGCGGTTTCTGCGTCGGGAGGGACCCAAGCCGATTAGGGTCGAGCACGTGCCGCGATGAGGCTAAAGGCGGGGCGCTGCCCCGAACCCCGCCAAAGGCTCGCCTTTGGAAACCGGACTTGCCTCATTTTCGCGGTAGTGATGGCGGTGGCCGGGTGCAAGAAGTTCGACATGGGCGAACAGCAGAAGGCGCAGAACTGGGATCGCAACACGTTCTTCAGGAACGGCTCGGCGATGCAGCCGCCGGCACCGGGGACGGTCGCGCAAGGGTCTCCTGGAGCGGATGTGGCGCAGCCGCCGGTGATCACCGCGTCGATGCTGGCGCGCGGACGCGAGGAGTTCGGCATCGATTGCACGCCCTGCCACGGACGGTCGGGCGACGGCGGCGGGATCATCGTGCAGCGCGGGTTTCCGCGTCCGCCCGTGCTTTGGGAGGAACGGCTCCGGCAGGCGAAGGCCGGTTATCTTTATGACGTGATCGGCAACGGTCACGGGGTGATGTACGGGTATGGCGACCGGGTCCAGCCGGCGGATCGCTGGGCGGTGGTGGCCTACCTGCGTGCGCTGCAGGCGCGGGCGGTGACGAAGGTGGCGCGCCTGGATGGGACCGACCTTGCCGCCCTGGGTGCGTCACGGTGAACGGCACGGCACGGGTGGCGATGCCGATCGTGGGCGTGCTGGCACTGCTGCTCGCCTGCGCACTCGGTCCGGCGACGGCCTATCTCGCCGGCTGGCTGTTCTGGGCGGGGCTCTCGATCGGAGCGCTCCCGCTGCTGATGGGGTGCGAACTGATCGGGGGCGGCGCTGAGCTGCAACCGGCGCTGCGCGTGCTGGTGCGCGGCATTCCGTTCGCGGCGGCACTCCTGGTGCCGGTGCTGGTCAGATTGCACGGGACTTTCATCTGGACGGGTTCGGTGCGGCCGGAGGCGGCGTTCGGACGGGACTGGCTGCAGCCGGGCTTCTTCATCGGCCGGTCGATCGTCTATCTCGCGATCTGGAGCGTGCTCGCACTCGCCTTCTCGGGAGAGCGGTCCGGACCGGGCCGCCGGCGCCTGGCAGGCCTGGGGCTCGGCGTGCATGGACTGGTCGGCACGCTCGCCGCGATCGACTGGGTGATGTCGGTCGATCCGACATGGCATTCGGGCGTGTTCGGGCTTCTGGTGGTGGCAGGCCAGTTGGCCGGAGCGGCTGCTGCCGCCGTGCTGATCGCCGGGCGTGTGCGAGGCGCCGGTCTGCTGCTGGTGCTGACCGGGGGCGCCTGGCTCTATCTGCAGTTCATCCAGTATCTTGTCGCCTGGTCCGGCAATCTGCCGGCAGAGGCGGGCTGGTATGCGGTGCGCGACGCCGGCCTGGGCCGGGCCGCGGAGTGGTTCGGCCTGCTGGCCGGCTTCGTGCTTCCGGCGAGCCTGGTGGCGAGCGGATGGGGGCTCCGGATCGCCTGCCTGCTGGTGCTGCTCGCGCATGCGGTCGAGACGATCTGGCTTGTCTCGCCGGGCGGGTTCGGGGCGTCGTTGCTGGTGATGGTCGCCCTGGGGACGGTCTCGATCGCGCTGTTGCCGCTGCTGGGCGGCCTGGAGGCCCGAGCGGGGAGGCATCGTGAACGAACCGCGTGAGGAGCGGCGATGGGGCGGGCTCGCCTGGCGCGCCGCGGCCGGGGTCGGTGCGCTCGGCAGCGTGGCGTTGGGCGGATTGAGCCTGGTCCGTCGGCTCGGGCCGACATCGAGCCGGGCCGCTCGCGGCGATCGGTCGCACACGCCCGACGCGGCGGCACTCCGCGCCGGATATGAGGTCAAGGATCTCAGTGCTGCGGGTCTGACCAAGATCCTGGCTTTGATCGCGGGGACGGCGGGAACCCTGATCGGGATCGTGTTCCTGATGATCTGGCTGTTCGGTGGCTGGGACCGTGCGGACACCGCCGGCCTGACGGCGCAGCAGACGGCATCGATCGCCGTTCCAGGGCCGCATCTTCAGATGCATCCGTTCAGGGACCGGGCGCTGCAGGGTCGGGCCGAGGCGAACAGGCTCGCTTACTACGGCTGGAATGACCCGAGCCACGCCACGGCGCACGTGCCGATCGATCGGGCGATGGTTCTGGTGACGGGACAGTCGCTGGACCCTTCACCGTGAACGATCATTCTCCGCTTGCGCTTTGGCCAGGCGCGGCGTCGGCGAGCGCGCACGAGGTCGATTACCTGATCTGGGCGTTCACCGGCGTCCTGCTCGTGCTCACGCTGCCGATCTTCGCCTTCATGCTGTTCTGCTCGATCAAGTATCGGGCCGGGCGGCCTGCGGATCGTTTGCATCGGGTCAATCGAAGCACGGCGATCGAGCTGGCCTGGATGCTGATCCCGTTTGCGGCGTCGCTGGTGTTCTTCGCGTGGGCGGCGCGTATCTTCGATCGGCAGATGCATCCGCCGGCGAACGCGATGGTGATCACCGCGATCGGCCGGCAATGGATGTGGAAGTTCCAGCACCCGGGCGGACAGGCGGAGATCAACGACCTGCATGTGCCGGCAGGCGAGCCGGTGCGGATCAATCTCGTCTCGCAGGATGTGGTGCATGCGCTCTACCTGCCGGCGCTGCGCATCCAGATGGACGCGATCCCGGGGCGGACGACCGAGCTCTGGTTCAATGCCAATCGGCCCGGGACCTATCACCTGTACTGTTCCGAGTATTGCGGGACCGACCATTCCAGAATGGGCGGGATGCTGACGATCATGACCGGCGCGGATTACCAGGCCTGGCTCGCGGGCCAGGGATCCCCGGACACGCTGGCCTCTGGCGGACAGGCGTTGTTCAGCAGTCTCGGCTGCAGCGGGTGCCACGGCGCGTCGTCGAAGGTGCACGCGCCGAGCCTCGCGGGATTGGCGGGAGAGCCGGTGCCGCTCGAGAACGGCACCTCGGTCGATGCGACCGACGCCTACCTCGCCGACAAAATCCTCTATCCGGACCGCAACCTGCTGGCCGGCTACCAGCAGGTGATGCCGTCTTTCGCGCACCGACTGTCCGACAACGACCTGCTGCAGTTGGTGGCGTACATCAAGTCGATCGGACCCGGCACGGGAGACCTGCATTGAGCCTCGGCCTTTCCGCCTTTCGCGACCCGAGACCGCCCGCGGCCACGATCGGGCGGCCGGAGAACTATCTCAACAGCGGACACACGATCTGGTCCTGGCTGTCGACGACCGACCATAAGCGGATCGGGCTGCTCTATCTCGGCTCGATCACCGGGTTCTTTATCCTGGGCGCCATCGCAGCCGCGCTGATCCGGCTGTCGCTGGTGGTGCCGGACGGTGCGATCTTCAGCAACGACACCTACAACAAGCTGTTCACGCTGCACGGCGTGATCATGGTGTGGTTCTTCCTGGTGCCGTCGATCCCGAACGTGCTCGGCAATTTCCTGCTGCCGCTGATGATCGGGGCGAAGGACGTGGCATTCCCCCGCCTCAATCTGCTGAGCTGGTACATCTTCATGATCGCAGCACTGTTCGTGCTGTTCTCGATGATCGCGGGCGGCGTCGATACCGGCTGGACGTTCTATACGCCGCTGAGCACGAACTACTCGAACGGGTTCGTGGGGGCGGCGGCGTTCGGCATCGTGGTCGTCGGGTTCTCCTCGATCCTGACCGGGCTCAACTTCATCGTCACCGTGCACACGCTGCGCTGCCCCGGCATGACCTGGTTCCGGATGCCGCTGTTCGTCTGGGGACTGTATGCGACCAGCCTGATCCTGGTGCTGGCGACGCCGGTGCTGACGATGGTGCTGGTGCTGCTGCTGTTCGAGCGGGTCGCCGGGATCGGCGTGTTCAACCCGGTCATCGGCGGCGACCCGGTGATGTTCCAGCACCTGTTCTGGTTCTACTCGCACCCGGTGGTCTACGTGATGGTGCTGCCTGGCATGGGGGTGATGAGCGAGCTGATCACCGCCTTCGCCTTCAAGCGCGTGTTCGGCTACAAGTTCATCGCCTACTCGAGCATGGCGATCGCGGTCATCGGCTTCTTCGTCTGGGGCCACCACATGTTCTTCAACGGCGAGACCGAGTATGCCGGCATGGCATTCTCACTGCTGAGCTTCGCGGTCGCGGTGCCTTCGGCGGTGAAGGTCTACAATTGGGCGGCCACGATCTACAAGGGGGAGATCAGGCTCGACACGCCGATGCTGTTCGCGATGGGCTGGATCGGCCTGTTCGTCATCGGCGGCATCACCGGGCTGTTCCTCGCGTCGATGGGGATCGACAGCCACGTGCACGCGACCTATTTCGTGGTGGCACATTTCCATTACATCATGGTCGGCTCGACGGTGTTCGCCTTCCTGGGCGGCATTCACTTCTGGTGGCCGAAGCTGACCGGTCGGCTCTATGTCGAAAGCTGGGGGCGCATCTCGGCGTTCCTGATGTTCATCGGCTTCACCATGACGTTCGCGCCGCAGTTCATCCTGGGCTACCTCGGCATGCCGCGGCGCTATCATGTGTATCCGGCGCAGTTTCAGGACCTCAACATCCTGTCCTCGACCGGAGCGCTGGTCCTGGGTGCCGCCTACCTGTTTCCGTTCCTCTATCTCGGCTGGTCGCTCCGCTATGGAAAACCGGCGCCGCCCAATCCGTGGAACGCCAAGGGGCTCGAATGGACGGTGCCGTCGCCGCCGCCGCCGCACAATTTCGCCTCCACGCCGATCGTCGATTTCGAGCCGTACGACTACCCGAACCGCATTCCCGAACGGGGCTGAGCGATGTCGGGCAGCAGCGCGGCCGTCGAGGTCGGCATCGAAGTCGACGAGCAGTTCAACAGTCCGGCGCAGCAGAAGGAGGTGGCCGAGCTCGGCATGTGGGTGTTCCTGCTGACCGAGCTGCTGCTGTTCTCCACGCTGTTCGTCTCGGCGCTGATCCTGCGTGTGCTGCATCCGGCGGCCGTGAGCGCGGCCGCGATCCACTTCAAGATGGCGATCGGCGCAATCAACACGGCGGTGCTGATCGCGTCTAGCCTGACGATGTCGGCGGCGATCGAACTGTCGCGGCTCGGACGCAAGCGCTGGATGATCCAGGCGCTGCACGCGACCGCGTCGTTGGGCGTGGTGTTTCTGTGCCTGAAGATGTTCGAGTACTACGAAGACTATGACGAGCACATGATGCCGTTCCTGACCTGGCGCCCTTACGAGCTGGCAGACAATCCGCCGGCGCGGCTGTTCGTCGACCTCTACTACATCATCACCAGCCTGCACGCGCTGCACCTGACGATCGGCATCGGGATCGTGCTGGTGACCGCACACATGGCGCGCGCGTCGGATTACCTGAAGCGCCGGTCGAACCGGATCTCGATCCTGGGGCTTTACTGGCACTTCATCGACCTGGTGTGGATCATCGTCTATCCCACGCTGTATGTGCTGAACCGGTGAACGGGATGCTGCGGGACGCGGACTTTCGCGCGCGCATGCGAACACCTGCGATCGTGTTCGTGGTGCTGATCGTGCTGCTGGGCGGTGTTTCGGCGGTGGGCGTTCTCGAGCCGCGGTGGTGGCCGCTGGAGTTCTCGCTGGCGGCGTCGATGGTGGTGATGGTGCTGGTGTTTTCGATGGAGATGATGAAGCACCAGCCGATCGTGCGCCTGTTTTCGCTGGTGGGGTTCTTCTGGGTTGGCATCCTGTTCGCGATGACGATGACGGATTACCTGACCCGCTGACGGCGATGACCAGATACCGGCTGCATTACTTTCCCGAATCCGGCAACAGCTACAAGCTGGCGCTCATGCTGACGCTGTGCGGACAGGCTTTCGAGCCGGTCTGGACGGACTTCGGCAGCGGCGTGACGTGGACCGCCGAGTGGCGCCGGACCGTCAATCCGATGGGTGAGATCCCCGTCCTGGAGGAAGACGGCGTTGCGCTCACCCAGACGGCGCCGATCCTGCTGCGTCTTGCCGAACGGTTCGGCCGCTTCCAGGGTGCCGACGAGGCCGCACGCTTCGAAGTTCTGCGCTGGCTGTTCTGGGACAACCAGAAGCTGAGCGGGTTCATGGCGACGTATCGCTACATGCGCGCCTTCCGGCCGAAGCCCAACGCTGAGGTGCTCGATTTTCTCAGAGGCCGCGTCGATGACTTTCTGACCATTGTGGAGCGCCGGCTTCAGGCTCAGCCGTTCATCGCCGGCAACGATCCGACGATCGCCGACCTGTCGATGACCGGATACCTTGTGTTTCCCAAGCACGAGAGCGGCTATGACCTGGCGGCAAGCCATCCCTCGATAGACGCTTGGCTGCAGCGGCTTGCGGCACTTCCGGGGTGGGCCGCGCCATACGATCTGCTGCCGGGCAAACGCCTGCATTGCTACGTGTGAGCCCTCCCGGCGCGGAGGCGCAGAGCTTCGACGAGGACTGCCAGTGCGGGTGGGGTCTGTCGCCGGCTGGGATAGTAGAGGAAGCAACCCTGGAATTTGGGCGACCATCTCGCCAAAACCCGGATCAGCCGGCCAGCCGCCATGTCGTCAGCGACGTCGTCCTCGAGCGCGTAGACGAGGCCCTGTCCAGCCAGGGCCGCCTGGCGCATCAGGTCGCCATCGTTGAAGACGAGCGGTCCGTCGACCTTGACCTGGAATGGCCGTCCGTTGTCGTGCAGCTCGTACGGCAGCAGGCTGCCCGCCGTCGCGAGCCGATAGAGGATGCAGCGATGGCGGGCGAGATCGCGCGGCGTCCGCGGCGGCGGGTGATCGGCGAAGTAGGCAGGCGCGCCGACGATCACCGTCTGCACGTCCGGACCGACACGGACCGCGATCATGTCTTTCGCCACCTGCTCGCCGAAGCGGATGCCGGCATCGTAACGGCTTTCGACGATGTCGGTGAGGCCGTCGTCGACGGTGACCTCGACGCGGATGTCGGGATAGGCGGAGAGGAAGCCGGGCAGAGCGGGCAGCAGCACGGAGGTCGCCGCATACTTGAAGGTGGTGATGCGCACGGTCCCGGCAGGCCGGTGGCGGAGGTTGGCGAGTGTGGCCAACCCGGCGCCGATATCATCGAAGGCTGGCCGCAGGGTGCGCAGCAGACGCTCGCCGGCGTCCGTGGTGGCGACGCTGCGTGTCGTCCGCGCGAGCAGGCGCACGCCGAGGCGGCTCTCGAGCGCCTTCATCGCGTGGCTCAGCGCAGAGGGCGACAGGCCAAGCCCAGCGGCCGCGCGCGTGAAGCTACGGGCGTCGGCGACGGCGACAAACGCCGCGAGGTCGTTCAGCTCTTCGCGCCTCATTGATGCACTGCTTTCACAAGCACATGCCGTTTATAGCGCCTAATCGTCAATGGGCTGGCGACCATGTGAAGCACACCACTTCAAGCGATGGTGAGCCACTTGCAATACAACCAGCTCGGCCGCACCGGCCTGTTCGTCTCCGAGCTCTGTCTCGGGACGATGACCTTCGGCGGCGGCGGCGTCTTTGACGTGATGGGCGCGGTGCAGCAGCCGGACGCCGATCAGCTCGTCCGGCGCGCGCTCGACGCCGGCATCAACTTCATCGACACGGCCGACATCTATTCGGCCGGGCAGTCGGAGGTGATCACCGGAAGCGCGTTGAAAAACCTCGGCGTCGCGCGCAGCGACATCGTTCTGGCGACGAAGGCCTATGGCGCGATGGGTGCGGGCCCGAACGATCGCGGCGCTTCGCGCGGGCACATCATGGATGCGGTTCACGCCAGCCTCAAGCGGTTGGGAACCGACCATATCGACCTCTACCAGATGCATGGCTTCGATCCGGTGACGCCGATCGAGGAGACGATGCGGGCGCTGGACGACCTGGTGCGGCAAGGAGCGGTTCGCTATGTCGGGGCTTCGAACGCGCGCGCCTGGCAGGTGATGAAGGCGCTCGGGGTCTCGGACAAACATGGCTGGGTGCGGTTCGAGACGCTGCAGGCGTATTACAGCGTTGCCGGCCGCGATCTCGAGCGCGACGTCGTCTCCATGCTGGGCGACCAGAAGGTGGGATTGCTGGTGTGGAGTCCGCTGGCGGGCGGGCTGCTGGCGGGCAAGATGTCGGCCGACGGCACCTCGCCCGCGGGCTCGCGCCGGGCAAGCCTGCCGTTCCCGCCGGTCGACGAGGCGCGGGCGCGTGTCTGCATCGAGGCGATGCGGCCGATCGCGTCGAGACACGGGGTGTCGGTCGCACAGGTCGCACTCGGCTGGCTGCTTGAACAGCGCCACGTGACGTCGGTGATCGTGGGGGCCAAGCGTGTCGAGCAGCTCGATGACAACATCGCGGCGACCGCACTCGCCCTCTCGGACGACGACATGGCGGCGCTGAATGCGGCAGGCACGCTGCCGCCCGAGTATCCGGGCTGGATGTTTCCGCTCTTCGTCGAACCGCAGCGCCACCCGGGGTGATCCTGCTTGCTGAACGACCTGGGTTCGGCGACGGTGCGGTGATCAACAGAGGCGGTGAAGCGTCGTGATCAAGCTTTATACCTGGTCGACACCGAACGGCCGCAAAATCTCGATCATGCTCGAGGAGCTGGAACTGTCGTATGAGGCGGTGCCGATCGATATCGGCGGCGACCAGCAATTCACGCCCGAGTTCCTCGCGATCTCGCCCAACAACAAAATCCCGGCGATCGTGGACGAGGAGGCCGACGGCGGGCCGCTCGCCATTTTCGAGAGCGGGGCGATCCTGTTCTATCTCGCCGAGAAGACCGGACGGTTTCTGCCGCAAACGACGCGAGCGCGCATGGACGCGCTTGCCTGGATGAATTGGCAGATCGGCGGCTTGGGACCGATGCTCGGTCAGGTCGGGTTCTTTGCGGTGCGATCCAAGGAGAAGGCGCCGCTGGCCATCGAGCGGTTCACGACGGAGGCCGACCGGCTGTTGCGCGTGATGGACAAGCGCCTGTCGGCGGTACCGTTCCTGGGCGGTGAGGATTACTCGATCGCCGACATCGCGGCCTATCCATGGACCGTGGTGGCAACGACGTTTTTGGCAGCGCCTCTCGCGAAGACGCTCGGCGCGGTGGCGAACGTTCAGCGGTGGCTCGGCGAGGTCGGCGCTCGGCCTGCCGTGGTGCGCGGGATGCAGATCCCGAAGACCTGACGGCCAGGGGCGTCGTGCTTCAGCATGCCTTCGGCATGACCCTGGACCAAGCTGGGGCGAGCCGTCCCAGACCCGCATGACCGACGTGACACGGCGCCCATCATAGCCGCGTCTGCACGCATTCCGGTGCGGATTTGGACGGCGAGCTGACGTGGACGGAGGCTGTCGCGGCTGGGTAGGCTGTTGCGCGTCAGCGTGAGGCTGTGGTCGCAACGATTGCCGACCTTGTCCAAAAGGCGCGGCGGCATGAACGGTCGAGGCGAACGATGTCGGATCTACGAGCGGGCGCCGAACTTGAAACTCCTGGCGCGGCTGGGCGCGGGGCTCTGTTCACGGGTGGCTGCCTGTGTGGATCGCTGCGCTACGAAGCGGAAGGTCCTCCGCTCTATTCGGGCCTTTGCTATTGCGGCGATTGCCGCAAAGCCTCCGGGTCGGGATCGATCCCCTTCACGACCTTTTCAAGCACGGCATTGCGCATCAGCGGCGAGACGCGACAGTTCCGCTCGGTCTCGTTGACCGGCCGCGAGGCCGTTCGCAACTTCTGCCCTGTCTGCGGGAGCCTGGTGTTCGGCGGCGATCACGGGCGCGACGACGAACATACGATCTATGCCGGTTCGCTCGACGATCCCTCGTTGTTCAAACCGACGATGGCAATCTTCACACGGGATCGACCAGCGTGGGCAGTGCTCGCGTCGCACCTGGCGGCATTCGAAACGATGCCGTCCTGACTGGCGGCCCCGCGTCTTGACGCGTTCCACTTGAAATTCGCGGTGGTCCGAGCAGGCCCGGTGTTGTCTCCAGACGCTCGCCTGAGGAGGCCGGCGCCACGCCGCTGCCGCCCTGGGTTATACTACAGTCACGGTTTCCAAAGGCGAGCCTTTGGCGGGTCCAGGGCAGAGCCCTGGCCTTTACTTCCAGGTCCCCCGCTTGAGGGGGTCGGCGGCCAGGATCTGGGCGCAGGTCGCGGCGAACACCGCGCCGGGGCCGCAGAGGAAGGCCGCGTAGTCGGCTTCCGTCGGGCACCACAGCATGCGCACGTCCTGATGCTCGTCGTTGGCGACGAGACAGACGGTCACGCCCTCGGGCGCCTGGCGGCCGATGACCCCATTGCGCAGAGGCCCGATCTCGAACGAGGTGACGACGGAAGAGGAGCTGAACCACTCCTCCTGCGTCCACCAGACAGGCGCAGGCGCCATGCTGAAACGTCCTTCCGAAAACGTAACCACAGCGTCTGGGTTCTCTCCCCGGTGTGGCGGTCTCGGAAGTTCGTCGCTCATGAAGGGTCCGATCGGATGAGTGGCGGAACGATGACAGTCGGCAGTCTTTGCCTCAATCGAGCGGATAATGGCAAGCAACGAAGCGGTTCGATGCTTGGCTTGCAAGTATCGGTCGCAATTCCGAGCATTTCGTCTCAGCTTTTGGACAGCGTGTATGAAAACGACACCCGGGCGGGGGGTTGGAGGGGCTGGGCGGTTCGCCACGCAACGGGAGCCGGTTGCGT
>CAXTSH010000009.1:42628-58834 GCA_964246925.1 uncultured Acetobacteraceae bacterium | reverse complement strand
CGCTGTTCATGACCCTCCTCTGCCACCCCGGGGCGCGGCCCCTGGACCCGCGGGGGCCGGCGGCCCCAGACCCCGTGACTTTAAGTGATGGTTTCCAAAGGCTAGCCTTTGGCGAGGTTCGGGGCGTCATGCCGAAGGCGTGCTACCGCACGATGCCCCAAGGAGATATACACATGCGCCACGACTGGACCACGGACGAAGTCGGCGCGCTGATGGCGCTGCCGTTTCCCGAGCTGCTCTACCAGGCGCAGACCGTGCACCGGGCGCGGTTTGATCCGACCGAGGTGCAGATCTCGACGCTGCTGTCGATCAAGACCGGCGGCTGCCCGGAGGATTGCGGCTACTGC
The DNA here is from genome assembly GCA_964246925.1 of uncultured Acetobacteraceae bacterium. Lineage (GTDB taxonomy): Bacteria > Pseudomonadota > Alphaproteobacteria > Acetobacterales > Acetobacteraceae > CAXTPV01. The sequence goes on along the minus strand of CAXTSH010000009.1, from coordinate 58,487 downwards.
GCGCAGAGCCTTCACCACAAAACCGGGCTGGCCGCGAGCAAACTGATGCCCATCGAGGCTGTGCTGGCGGAGGCGCGGGCGGCGCGTGACGCGGGCGCCGAACGGTTCTGCATGGGGGCCGCGTGGCGAAGCCCTAACGATCGGGACCTCGATGCGGTCTGCGCGATGGTCGAGGGCGTGCGCGCGCTCGGGCTCGAGAGTTGCGTCACGCTGGGCATGCTGACCGGCGGTCAGGCGCATCGGCTCGCGGACGCCGGACTGGAGTACTACAACCACAACCTTGACACCTCGCCCGAATACTACGGCGACATCATCACGACGCGAACCTACGCCGACCGTCTGGAGACGCTCGCGCACGTGCGCGACGCCGGCATCCATGTGTGCTGCGGCGGGATCATCGGCATGGGCGAGACCACCCGCGATCAGGCCGGGCTGATCTGCGAGCTGGCAAACCTGCCGCGCCATCCGGAAAGCGTGCCGATCAACATGCTGATGCGCGTCGAGGGTACGCCGCTCGGAGAGGCAGCGCCGGTCGATCCGATCGACTTCGTGCGGGTGATCGCGGCGGCGCGGATCACGATGCCGGCCTCTCGCGTGCGGCTGGCAGCCGGGCGCGAGGGGATGTCGGACGAGACCCAGGCATTGTGCCTGCTGGCGGGTGCCAATTCGGTGTTCCGCGGCGCGCGCCTGCTGACGACGCCCAACCCGGCGGTCGACAGGGACCGGGCGCTGCTCGAGAAGCTCGGGATGAGGGCTGCCGGCGCCGCGCATTGACCCACGTCTGGCGACCCTACACGCAGATGCGGGGGGCCTCGCCGGCGCTGCGGGCGATGCGGACCGATGGGACCAGGATCACGCTCGAGGATGGGCGCGAGCTGATCGACGGGATCGCGTCGTGGTGGACGGCGTGTCACGGCTACAATCATCCGCACATACGGCAGGCGGTGGCGGCCCAGCTCGAGGCGATGCCGCACATCATGTTCGGCGGCCTGACGCATGCGCCGGCGGAGCGGCTGGCGGCGCGGCTTGCCGCGCTGCTGCCGGGCGACCTGAACCACGTGTTCTTCAGCGATTCAGGCTCGGTCGCGGTCGAGGTCGCGATCAAGATCGCCGTCCAGTACTGGATCAACCGGGGTGCGCGCGGGCGGACGCGTCTGCTGGCGTTTTCCGGCGGCTATCATGGCGACACGTTCGCCACGATGTCGGTGTGCGATCCCGACGAGGGCATGCACAGCCTGTTTCGCGGCGTGCTGCCCGAGCAGGTGATCGCACCGTTGCCGCCCGCCGGCGCTTTCGAGACGACGCTGGGGCGTCATGCGCACGAACTGGCGGCGGTGATCGTCGAGCCGCTGGTGCAGGGTGCGGGCGGCATGCGGATGCACCCGCCCGAGGCGCTGCGTCAGGTCCGTGTAGCGTGCGACCGTTACGGGGTGCTGCTGATCGCCGACGAGGTGTTCACCGGCTTCGGGCGCACCGGAACGATGTTCGCGTGCGAGCAGGCGCAGATCGTTCCCGACATCATCTGCCTGGGCAAGGCGCTGACCGGGGGGACGATGGGGCTGGCGGCGACCGTCGCGCGGACGCCGATCTTCGAGGCGTTCCTGTCGGACGATCCGCGTGCCGCGCTGATGCACGGGCCGACCTTCATGGCCAACCCGCTCGCCTGTGCGGCGGCAAACGCGTCGCTCGATCTGTTCGAGACCGAGGACCGGTTGGGCCAGGTGGAACGGATCGCCTTGCGGCTCCGGGAGGGTCTGGAGCGCTGCCGGACGGTCGCGAACGTGCGCGACGTGCGCGTGCTGGGCGCGATCGGAGCTGTTGAGCTGGAGCAGATGCCGCCGCTCGACGAGATCAAGCGGGCGTTCGTCGAGCGCGGGCTGTTCGTGCGGCCGTTCGGAAACATCCTCTATCTGACGCCGGCCTTCACCATCGAGCCGACCGCGCTCGGGCGATTGATGGACGGCGTTGCGGCCGAAGCGGGTCGCCTGTGACGAGACCGGTTCGCCGCCGCTGAACGGGGTATTCCGGGCTGGACAGCCAGAAGCCGACGCTACAAGATAGCGTAGCGCTACAAGATAGCGTAGCGTTGAGGTAAGCTGTTGGGGACTTGTGGATGACCGGATGGCGCCCATCGCTCCCCGTGACGCTGCTCGGATCGATCGTGGCGGCGATGCCGGTCGCCGTGGCTCAAATGTCCGGCGTGCCGCTCTACGCGGTGCCGGAGGTACGAATCAGCAAACAACTCGACGAGGCGCGCAGCCGGCTTGAGCCGAGCCTCGGCGCCACCGTCTACAAGCTCAGCCGCGGCAGCATCGAGACCATTCCGCAGGGCGACAACTCGCCGCTCAACCAGGTGCTGCTGCAGGCGCCCGGCGTGGCGCAGGACAGTTTCGGTCAGATCCACGTTCGCGGCGACCATAACGAGATCCAGTTCCGCCTCGACGGCGTGCAGTTGCCCGAAGGGCTGACGGTGTTCGGCCAAGCCCTCGAAACGCGGTTCGCCCACTCATTGTCGCTGATCACCGGAGCGCTGCCGGCCGAGTACGGCTTCGACACCGCGGCCGTGATCGACATCACCACCAAGAACGGTGTCACCGATCCGGGCGGCGAGATCTCGATCTATGGCGGCGCGCGAGACTATCTCCAGCCGAGCTTCCAGTACGGCACCAGCGTCGGCACGTTCGACATTTTTGCCACCGGCGACTTCGTGCACAACCGCGTCGGCATCGAGAACCCAACCGGCTCGTTCAATCCGGTGCACGACCTCAGCAACCAGATGCACGGCTTGGTGCACCTGTCCGACATCGTCGATCCGACGACGCGAATCTCGTTGATTGCCGGTGCATCGAACGAATTCTACCAGATCCCGAACAACCCCAACCAGTCTCCTTCTCTCGGCCTGAACGACAACGGCATCACCAATTACGATAGCTCCGATCTCAGCGAGCACCAGCGCGAGATTACGGATTTCGGCATCCTGTCGCTGCAGAAGCAGATCGGGCCGATCGGTCTGCAAACCGAAATGTTCACCCGCTACTCCTCGCTCACCTACTCGCCCGATCCGATCGGCGACCTGCTGTTCAACGGCATCGCGCAGACCGCCGCGCGTTCGGTGCTGTCGACCGGCGAGCAGACCGACGTCACCTGGTATGCCAGCACCGCGCACACGATCCGCGCAGGGTTTCAGATTATCGGCGAGCGTAACGTGTCGTCGACGCAATCGCTGGTGCTGCAGACCGGAGGCAATACGACCGGCACGAGCGACCAGCCCTTCGACATCGACCAGGGCCTCGGCAAGACCGGTGGCCTGTATGGCGTCTATGTGCAGGATGAGTGGCGCGTCCTGCCCCATGTCACGGTCAACTACGGTGCCCGGTTCGATGTGGTCGATGAGTACACGCACGAGGATCAGTTCAGCCCCCGGATCAATCTCGTCTGGAATGTGACGAAGACGACGACCGCCCATGCCGGCTACTCGCGCTACTTCGTTCCGCCGCCGTTCGAGCTGGTTGGTCAGAGCTCGGTCAGCGCCTTCAACGGCACCAGCGCGGCGGCGCCCGTGGATGAGGACAGCACGGTAAAGGCGGAACGCGACAATTACTATGACGGGGGCGTTACCCAGGTGCTGCTGCCGGGATGGCAGATCGGCTTGGACGCCTACTACAAGGAAGCGGAGAACCTGATCGACGAGGGACAGTTCGGCGCGCCGATCATCCTGACCGCGTTCAACTATGCGCATGGCGAGGACCATGGCGAGGAGCTCAACACCACCTACGATCACGGACCGTGGTCGCTCTACGCCAACGTCGCCCTGTCACGAGCGGTCGGCAAGGACATCGACTCCGCGCAGTTCAATTTCACCGCTCCTGAGCTCGCCTATATTTCGCAGCACTTTATCTATCTCGACCACAATCAGACCTGGAGCGGGTCAGGCGGCGCCGCCTACACCGCGTTCCATGCGACGAGGTTCCCGCTGCGTTTGTCGACCGATCTGGTGGTCGGCAGCGGCCTGCGCGCCGACGGCTCGGTGCCGAACGGGCAGGCGCTCCCGGGGTACTACACCATCAACATCGCGGCAGTGCAGACGCTGCATCTGCTTGGTCTGAAAGCCACGCAACTGCGGCTCGACGTGATCAACCTCCTCGACCGCAAATACGAGATACGCAACGGCACCGGCGTCGGTGTCGGCGCGCCGCAGTTTGGCCTGCGTCGCACGATCCTGGCCGGCATCGCGCAGCGGTTCTAGGATAGAACGGGGATGTGAGCGCGAGGTGGAGCGATGAACTTGGGAAGGGAGCGCGCCATCGAGGCACGGCTGGACGCGGCGGCAGAGGCGTGTGCCCGGGAGGGTGCGCAACTGACCGAGCTGCGACGGTTCGTGCTCCGCCTGGTCCTCGCGACGGACGGTGCGATCACCGCTTATGCGCTGCTGGATCGCCTGAAGGAGACCAGAGGCGGCACGCCTTCGACGATCTATCGTGCGCTTGATTTTCTGATCGACCATGGGCTGATCCACAAGATCGAGCGTCTCAACGCCTTTATTGCGTGCACCGACGCCGGCCACCAGCACCAGGTTCAGTTCCTGGTCTGCCAGCGCTGCGGCACGGTGGCCGAAATCGAGGATGTCGCGGTGTCGGCGGCCATCGCGCGCGCGGCCGAGCGGGAAGGCTTCCGGACCGGCCATGCGGGAGTCGAGGTCGAAGGCACCTGCGCCGCCTGTTCGCACCCACCTTGAGCCAGCGGCCAGGACGCGAAGCCCGGCAGCCTGGACGAGGGATGTGCTATGATATAGCGTCCACTTGCGCTCGCTCGCGTGCCGGAGATCAGATGGACAGGCTTTTCGCCCGGGTCTTGCCTGCAGCGACGGCGGGCGGTGGTCCTCGGTTCTGGTCGAGATCCAGGGCGGGCGCCTCGTTGACGTGCGCGGTCGTGCTCGCCTCGTCAATTTTCGGCAGCGTCGACGCGCGCTCCCAGACGGCGCCCGTGAAGGCGATCGGCGTCGAGAACGAATATGCCGACGTCATCGGCCAGATCGGCGGCAAATATGTCGATGTCGGCGCGATCGAGACCGATCCAAACACCGACCCGCATGCCTTCGAGGTCAGTCCGAGGATCGCGACCGCGATCGCCGCTGCCGGACTGATCGTCAAGAACGGGGTCGGCTACGATTCCTGGGCGGACAAGATCATCGCCGCCGCCCCTGCGTCCGGTCGCAAGGTGATCGACGTGCAGCATCTGCTCGGGCTGGCGGACAGCACGCCGAACCCGCATCTGTGGTACGACCCCAAGACGATGCCCGTGGTCGCGGAGGCGATCGCGGCCGACCTGTCCGTGCTGCGGCCGGCGGGGCGCGCTGATTTCGAAGCCAATCTGAAGAGCTTCGACGCGTCGCTCCGGCCCTGGAGAGCCGCGATTGACGCCTTCAAGGCACAGCTTTCGGGAACGCAAGTCGCGGTCACCGAGCCGGTCGCCGACTACATGCTGCAGGCGGCAGGCTGCGTCATCCTGACGCCCTACAGCCTGCAGGCGGCCATCATGAACGGCACCGACCCGTCGCCTCAGGACGTCACCGCCCAGAACGGCCTGTTCGCGAACCATCAGGTGAAGGTGTTCGTCTACAACCAGCAGGTCACCGACACGCTGACCCAGTCTTTCCTCAGCCAGGCGAAGCAGAACAGGGTTCCGGTCGTCGGCGTCTATGAGACGATGCCGGCACACGGGTATGACTACCAGTCATGGATGCTGGCGGAGGTCGATGCGATGCGCAGGGCGGTGACCAACGGGACGTCCACCGAGATGCTCCAGGCCGGCCCTTGATGCTGGCGCATGCGGGAGGCGGCGTTCTCGCCGTCCGCCAGCTCAGCGTCTCGTTCGGTGGCCGGGCTGTCCTGCAGGACGTCGACTTCACGTTGCGGCAAGGGGAGTTCTGCGGCCTGATCGGCGCCAACGGGTCGGGCAAGACCACGCTGCTTCGTACCATCCTGGGTTTCGTCACCCCGGCGAGTGGCAGCGCCGGGATCGAGGGCGGCGGCAAGCGGGCCACCGTCGGCTACGTGCCGCAAAAATCGAATTTTGATCCCGCGATTCCGATGCGGGCGCGGGATCTGGTGGCGCTCGGCCTGGACGGTCATCGCCTGGGCCTGCCGTTTCCCTCCAAGGCGCGCAGGAAGGCGGTCGACGAGATGCTCGAGGCGGTGGACGCGTCGCAATTCGCCGACCAGCGTGTCGGCGATCTTTCCGGCGGCCAGCAGCAACGTGTCCTGATCGCGCACGCGCTGGTTCGCCGTCCGCGCCTGCTGCTGCTCGACGAGCCACTCGCCAACCTCGACATGGGCAGCGTCGCCGGCATCGTCGATCTGCTGAAGCGTCTGTCACGCCAGTTTCAGATCACCGTCCTTCTCTCCGCCCACGACATGAACCCGTTGCTCCGGGCGATGGACCGAATTGTCTATCTGGCGGAAGGGCGGGCGGCGAGCGGCCGGACCGAGGCTGTCGTGCGCACGGAAGTGCTGAGCAAGCTGTATGGCTACCATATCGACGTGATCCGCGTGCACGGCCGCATCCTGGTCGTCGCCGCGGGTGCCGGCGATGACCAGGCACTCCCGCTCGCTCATGATCCGGTGCATGTCACCGCCGTTCCCTGACCCTTGACGCCCATGCTGGCGGTGCTGGTCGAACCCGGCTTCTTCACAAGCGGGCCGGTGCGGGTCGCGGCCATCATCGGCGGAGGCGCCGCCATCGTCTCCGGCGTGATCGGCGTGTTCACGGTCATCAGGGGCCAGGCCTTCGCCGGTCATGCGCTCGCCGACGTCAGCAGCGCCGGCGGCGCCGCTTCGTTCCTGCTGGGCGTCAATCCCCTGCTCGGCTTTCTGGTGATGGGGGTGGTCGCGGCTGGCAGCATGGAACTCGTCCGCGTCGACCACGCACGCGAGCGTGACCTGGTGACGGGCATCGTCCTCGGAGCCGGCCTCGGCCTGTCGGCCCTGTTTCTCTATCTCGACGTGACGTCGAGCAGCACGACCGGGGCCGCAGTCACGGTGATGTTCGGGTCGATGTTCGCGATCCCATCCTCGATGGTGCCATACGCGCTCGTGGTCGGCGTCACGGCACTGTTGGCGGTCGTGGCACTCTACCGGCCACTTTTGCTCAGCTCGCTCGACCCGGAACTCGCCGCCGTGCAAGGCGTGCCGGTGCGCCTCGTGGGCCTGCTCCATCTGATCGTGATGGCGCTGGCGGTGGCGCTCTCCGCACTGACCGTCGGCGCGATCCTGTCCACCGCCCTGCTGATCGGACCGGCGGCCATCGCACTGCGCCTGTCGAGGCGGCCCGCCCAGGCCTTGCTCCTCGCGGCATCGATCGGCGTCGTTGCGACCTGGGGCGGTATTCTGGTCGCCTACGACAGCTATGTCTGGACTGGCGGACATGGCTGGCCGGTGAGCTTCTGCATCGTGGCGCTGATCTTCGCCGCCTACCTTGCCGCCGGCCCGCCGGCACGGGCCGGGTGATCGGCCATGTTCTCGCCCTTCATGACCGACACCTGGATCGCCGCCACCATCGTCGCCGCCGTGGCGGGGCTCGTCGGCTTCTTCGTCGTCATCCGGGGCAGCTCCTTCGCGGCGCATGCGCTGCCGCTCGGCACCTTTCCCGGCGCCGCCGCGGCCAGCCTGCTCGGCATCGGCGCGATCGTCGGCCTGCTCGTGTTCGCTACTTTCGGCGTGATCGGGATCAGCCAGCTCGGCCGGCGCGGCGAGCAGCAGATCGCGACCGCATTGACGCTCGTCACGCTGCTCGGGCTCGGCGCGCTGTTCCTCAGCATGAGCAGCGAGTACTCGCAGGCAGTCTACGCATTGCTGTTTGGCGAGGCGCTCGGCGTCAGCAACAGCGATCTCGCACCGGTCGCCGCGATCAGTGCGGTCGCGGTCGCGCTCACGGCGGCCCTGTTCCGCCCGCTGCTGCTGAGCTCCGTGGCACCGGATCTGGCCGAGGCCAGGGGTGTTTCGAGCCGCCGGATGGAGCTGCTGTTCCTGGTCGTGCTCGCGCTCGCGACGTCGATGGCGCTGCCGGTGGTCGGCGCTCTTCTGGTCTTCAGCCTCATGGTGGGGCCGGCTTCGGCCGCCCGCGCGCTGACCGACCGGCCGCTGCGCGCGATGCTGTTCTCGGTGGTCATTTCAGTCTTGATGGTGTGGGCCGCGATCGCGCTGTCGTTCTGGTCGAACTGGCCGATAGGCTTCTTCGTCGGCAGCGCCGGGGTCGTGGCCTACGGGGTCGGCCGGTCGGCCAGGGCTCTGCCCTGGACCCGCCGGGGGCCGCGCCCCCGGACCCGCCTGATTTAAGTGTGGGTTCCAAGGGCCCGGCCCTTGGCGGGGTTTGGGGCGGAGCCCCATGAACGCTGGCCCTGTCGGGCGCGATCGGTAATGATCCGTCCGAACACGGCGCGCGAAGCGCCGGAGAGGGGAGCGGACCATGGAACGGCGTAGTGCGCTGAAATTGATGGGGGCGGCGTCGGTCGCCGGACTGGCCGGAATGCCGCGCGCGTTCGCGGCGAACGAGCAGATGGTCACAGTCGTCAAGATCATCGGCATTCCCTGGTTCAACCTGGTTGCCGAAGGGATTACCGAAGGAGGAGCCAAGTTCGGCATCCAGACCTCGACGGTCGGTCCGGCGCATGTCGATCCGGCGCAGCAGGTGTCCATGGTCGACGACCTGATCGCCAAGAAGGTGAGCGTGATCGGCCTCGTCCCGCTCGACGTGAAGGTGCTCGGTCCGGTGCTCAAGCGCGCGCAGGACGCCGGCATCATCGTCATCACCCAGGAAGGTCCGAACCAGGAAAACCGGACCTGGGACGTGGAGATGATCGACAGCGTCAAGTTCGGCGAAGTTCAGATGCAGGCGCTCGCCCGCGAGATGGGCGAGAAGGGTCAGTATTTCGTCATGGTCGGCACGCTGACCACGCCGCTGCACAACAAGTGGGCGGACGCGGCGATCGCCTACCAGAAGCAGCACTATCCCGGCATGACGCTCGCCACGTCCCGGTTCCCCGGTGCGGACGAGGTCGACACCGCGGAGACGGTCATGCGCAACGTCCTGCAAGCCTATCCGGAGGTGCGCGGCGGCGTGTGCTTCGGCTCCAACGGTCCGATCGGCTGCGGCAACGTGCTGCGCCAGCGCCATCTGGGGCGCAAGATCGCCATCATCGGCACCTCGATCCCGTCGCAGGTCAAGCCGCTGCTGGAGGCAGGCGCGGTCCGCGAATGCTTCATCTGGAGCCCAAAGGATGCCGGCTTCGCGATGGTCTCCGTCGCCAGCCTGGCGCTGAAGAAGACCGACTTCCAGGACGGCATGGACATCCCTGGGCTGGGCAAAGCTCATGTCGATCCGGCGAACCGTACGGTCAGCGTCGACCGGATCCTCACGGTCAACAAGCAGACGGTGGACGGACTGATCGCCCAGGGTCTGTAGGGTTCTTCCCGCGTGGCGGCCTTTCTGGAGCTGCGCGGGATCGCCAAGCGCTTCGGCGGCGTCCAGGCGCTGAGCGACGTGGATCTCACCGTCGAGGCCGGCGAGATCCACTGTCTGGCCGGCGAGAACGGTTCCGGCAAGTCGACGCTGATCAAGATCGTCTCCGGCGTCCAGCATCCCGATCCGGGCGGCGTGCTGTCGATCGGGGGCGAGGTGGTGCGTGGCTTGACGCCGGCCGAGAGCATCCGGCGCGGCATCCAGGTGATCTACCAGGACCTCTCGCTGTTTTCGAACCTGACGGTGGCCGAGAACATCGCGGTCGAGGGCCACCACGGTCTGCATGGCGTGGATTGGCGACGGCTCCGGCGCACGGCGGAAGCCGCCATCCGCCGGATCGGCGTCAGTCTCGATCCGGACGCGTTCGTGGCCGATCTCGCCGTGGCACAGCGCCAGCTCGTCGCGATCTGCCGCGCGCTCGCGTCCGACGCCAAGCTGGTCATCATGGACGAGCCAACCGCGTCGCTGACCCGACGCGAGGTCGACACGCTGCTGGGGCTGGCGGGTGAACTCAAGCGGCGCGGCATCGCGGTGGTGTTCGTCAGCCACCGGCTCGACGAGGTGCTGGAGGTCGCCGACCGGGTCACGGTGCTTCGCAACGGCGAGAAGGTGGGGACCTACGAGGCGGCCGGCATGACCGGCGACCGGCTCGGCGAGCTGATGACGGGAAAGGTGTTCGCCTATCGCCCCCGCGCGGCGAAGGAGCCGGGCGCCATCGTGCTCGCGGTCTCGCGCCTGTCGCGCGCGGGCGACTACCGCGACATCACCTTCGACGTCCGCGCCGGAGAGATCCTCGGCATCATCGGGCGGCTCGGCTCCGGCCGTACCGAGCTCGCCCTCTCGCTGTTCGGCATGAACCCGCCCGAAGCGGGCGAGATCAGCGTCGGCGGCGTGCCGCTGGTCCGTCATCGCACGCACGAGGCGATCGGTCGGGGGATCGCCTACCTGTCGGAGGACCGGCTGTCGCTCGGCCTGGTGATGAAGCAGCCGATCTCGGACAACATCACGCTGGCCGTGCTCGACCGCACGGCTGGGCGCTCGGGGCTGCTGTCACGGCAGCGCCTGGCCGGCATCGTGTCGCGCTGGATCGGCGCTTTGGGCATCAAGGTCTCCGATCCGGAAAACCCGGTCAGCACGCTGTCCGGCGGCAACCAGCAGCGCGTGGTGCTGGCCAAATGGCTGGCAACCGGGCCGAAGCTGCTGATCCTCGACAGCCCCACCGTCGGCGTCGACATCGGCGCCAAGGACGGCATCTATGACATCGTGAGCAGGCTTGCCGCCGACGGGCTTGCGGTGATCATGATCTCCGACGAGGTGCCGGAGGTGTTCTATCATTGCGACCGGGTGGTCGTGATGAAGGAGGGGCGGCTGGCGGGCGAGTTCCTGCCGCGCTCGAGCTCGCAGGCCGACATCCGGCAGGCGGTCGATGCTTAGGCGCTTCCGGCGGACGCATGAGTGGCGGCTGCTGGTGGCGACCGTCGGGCTCGGGGCGGCGCTGTCGCTTGCCGCCCCCCGGTTCCGAACGCTGCAGAACGGGCTCGACCTGCTGACCGACGCGTCGTTCACCGGCATGCTGGCAGCCGGCCTGCTGGTGGTGCTGGTGGCGGGCGGGATCGACATCTCGTTCACCGCCGTCGCGTCCGTGGCACAATATGTGGCCATGGAGGCGGTGCTCAGGTTCGGCGGCGGATGGCTGATGCTGTTCGCGGTAGGGCTGGGTGTCGGGACATTGCTCGGGCTCGTCAATGCGGTGCTGGTCAGCACGCTGCGCATCTCGGCCATCATCGTCTCGATCTCGATGCTGAACGTCTATTTCGGGTTGCTGATGTTCCTGTCCGGGGGCAACCAGCTCTTCAACCTGCCCGACTGGTTCGTCGGCGCCTTTTCCTACGTGATCGGGACCGACAGTCAGCAGAATCCCTACGTGCTGAATGCGCAGATCATCGGACTGATCGTGTGTTTTGCGCTGAGCTGGCTGCTGCTCAACCGGACCAGCATCGGGCGTCAGATCTACGCGCTGGGCGGCAATGCGGAATCCGCGGCTCGCGTGGGCTTCAGCGCGCTGCGGCTCAACCTGGTCGCCTACGGCTATCTCGGGTTCATCGCCGGGCTGGCATCGCTCGCACAGGCGCAGCTCGCGCAGTCGGTGGCGCCGAACGTGCTGGTGGGACGCGAGCTGAGCGTGCTCGCGGCCGTCGTGCTCGGCGGCGCCAGCCTGACCGGCGGGCAGGGAACGGTGCCGGGGATGATCCTCGGTGTCGCCCTGCTGGCGATGATGGAGAACGGGCTGATCCTGCTCGGCGTCTCTTCATACTGGTCGCAGTTCTTCGTGGGCCTGGTGATCCTGCTGGCGGTGTCGACGCTCTCGCTGGAGCGGCGGCGCCAGCGCGCCGCCACGCGCCGGGTCATTGCCGGGACGGCGTCGGGACAGGCTGCCGGGGTCGCGCCATGACACGGTCGGTCTCGGTCTCCGGCCCGGTGGCGCCGAGCCCGCGGTGGCGGCCGCGGATCGGCGGCGTGAATGCCGGGCTGCTGGTCCTGCTGGCGATCCTGCTGCTTGTCTTCGGCGGCCTGATCGGCTCGCCGTTGTTCGCGGCCGGCACGCTGCGTTCCATGGCGCTGCAGGCGCCGCCGCTCGGGCTGCTGTCGCTGGCGATGACCGTCGCCCTGCTGTCGGGCGGGCTCGATCTGTCGATCATTGCGGTGGCCGACTTCAGCGCGCTCGCCTCGGCTTTTCTCCTGCATCATCTGGTGCCGGCGTCGCCGGGTGCGTTGGCCATTCCGGCGCAGATCGTCTCGCTCGCAGGCGGCCTGCTGATCGCGATGCTGATCGGTTTGCTCAACGGCGCGGTCATCGCGTGGCTCGACGTCTCGCCGATCCTGACCACGCTGGGCACAATGACGGCGGTCAACGGGCTGAGCATCGGCCTGACGCACGGTGGTGTGATCTCGGGGTTCCCGCCGCTGGTGCTGTTCCTCGGCAACGGCAGCCTGGCCGGGATCCCGGCGCCGCTGATCGTGTTTGCGGCAACAGCGCTGCCGGTCAGCGTGGTGCTGAACCGCTCGTCGTTCGGCCGGCTCACCGCGATGATCGGCTCGAACGAGGCGGCGGTACGCTACTCGGGCGTCGACACCAGAAGAGTGCTCGTGATGGTCTATGTGCTGTCGGGCCTGCTCGCGGGGCTGGCGGGCGTGCTGATGATGGCGCGCTTCAACTCGGCCAATGCCTCCTACGGGCAAAGCTACCTTCTGGTGTCGGTGCTGGCGGCGGTGCTCGGCGGCGTCGACCCGCTCGGCGGGTTCGGCCGCGTCGGTGGCGTGGTGATCGCGCTCGCCATCCTCCAGCTCATCTCGACCGCGTTCAATCTGCTCGGCTTCAGCGAATTCCTGACGCTGACGATCTGGGGTGCGACACTGGTCTCGATCGCGGGCGCGGGTCTGATCAGGCGTGCGATCGGGCGACTCTCGAGGCGCGGCCGGGCCTGATCGCCGAAGCGCCACCTTCAGCGCGGCTGGGGCGTGCCGTCGTCGTGGCCAGGAGGCATCGGCTGGTCGATGCCGGTGATCGGTATGACGCTGTGGGTGGGCACGGCCGGCTCGTCCGGGGCGAGGCGGATGATGGCCGGTCCGGGCTGTTCGAGCAGCGGTCCGGTGCCGGCGTCGATGCGACGGCCAAGCGACGGAAGTCCCTCCAGCCGGCCCTGATACTCGGCCCCGCCGATCAGCAGCACCGTGTCCAGCGTGGCAGGGTTGCGCAGCACGAAGGCGAGCGGCTGGCGCAGGTAGGTGAAGCTCCTTGCCTGGCACTGGAAGTCGGCGCCACCGACGAAATGGATCGGATGGGTCGCGTCGCAGCCGCGGAAGTCGCCATCGACCGACAGCACCCGCTCGACGAGATAGCCGTCCGCCTGGAGCGAGGCGAGCGTGCGCGCGCTGGCGGGCACCGCCACCGATGCGGCGAGGAGTGCGGCGCACAGGATGCGTATGGTGGCGATCTCCTCTCGACGTCCGTATTCTGATGCGGTATCGAAACGTGTCAAGTCTCTTCGCGCGGCGGTCCATGATCAAGCTGTTCGGTTTGCGCCTGCATAACCTGTCGATGCGTGACGCGGTCGAACTGCTGGCCTCCGCGCTGTCGCGACCATCCGACGCGCGGCCGGTCACCGGCTATTTCGTCAACGCGCATGCGGCACGGCTGGCCGCCGGGCGGCCGGAGTTTCGCAGCGTGCTGCGTCGCGCCGACCATCTGTTCGTCGACGGCATGGGGGTGCGTATCGCATCCAGGCTGCGCGGCCAGACTTTGCGCGCCAATCTGGTCGGCACCGACCTGGTTCCGGCGCTGCTCAGCAGGCGCGGGTCCGGGCGCTGCTTCCTGCTCGGCGGCACGGAGGCGGTCAACCAGGCCGCCGCCGCCTTTGTCGAGGCCCGCTTTCCGCACTGGGAGGTGGTCGGGCGCCGGAACGGCTATTTCGACCCGGCTGGCCATGCCGGCGTGGTCGAGGCCATCAACGCGAGCGGTGCGGACCTGATCCTGGTCGGGATGGGCAACCCCCTGCAGGAACAATGGATCGACCGCCATGCCGCCTCGCTGCGCGCCCGGGTCTGCCTCGGCGTCGGCGGCCTGTTCCACCACTGGGCCGGCGACCTGACCCGCGCCCCGGCCTGGATGCGGCGCGCCGGTCTCGAATGGGTGCAGCTCTGCCTGCAGAGACCCCGCCGCTGCGTCCGCTACCTGGTCGACATTCCGATCTTCCTCGGGCGCGCGCTGTGGACCGCGCCCTCCGACCGCAGGGCGACGATACACCTGGACAGATCGATGTCGTAACGGTACGATATCGCAACTGGCTACGGGTGCTGACATGAACGAACGCGCTGGCTGGATGCGCGCGCGCGCTGGCGCGGCATTGCTGCTGCTCGCCGCGGGACTGGCCGCCTGCGGTCCGATCCTGACCAATCCGACGCCGATGGCGGTGGTGACGCGCGACGACGAGATGGCAGGGCGGGCGGCCTACCGGCTGCTGCCCGGCGACCAGCTCGAAATCCATCATCTGATCGACACCGACTACACCGCGGTGGTCACCGTCCGTCCCGACGGCAGGGTAATGGTGCCGGGCCTCGATCAGGACGTGCAGGCGGCCGGGCTGACGCCGGGCGAGCTCGCGCTGTCGCTCGCACCGCTCTACCGCAGCGAGGCGAAGATCGCAGCACCCGACTTCACCGTCCTGTTGCGCAGCTCCGCCTCGCAGCAGGTCTTTGTCGGCGGCGAGGTCATGCGTCCGGGCTATCTCGAGCTGCCCGGCGGCCCGCGCCGGATCATGCAGGTGCTGATGGCGGCGGGCTGGCTGCTGCCGACCGCGCGTCGTCGGGAGGTGATCGTCGTGCGCGACGGCATCGCGGGCGGCCAGATCATCTTCTCGGTCGATCTCGCGAAGGTGGAGTCCGGGGAGGATCTCGCCCAGAACGTGCTGATCCGCCCGCAGGACGCGGTGCTGGTGCCGCGCTCCGACATCGCCTCGTTCGATCGCGTCGTCGATCAGTATGTCCGCCAGGCGCTGCCGACCTCGACGAGTGCCGGGGTGTTCTACCAGTTCAACAATCCGACCTCGTCGTCGACCAACACGAGCCTGGTGAAGTAGAGGGCGAGCTCAGGGGGCTCCGGACGACCAATCCGTGGACGACAGTCGTTCGTAGTTGCGCAGGAAGAGCGCGATGGCTGCATCCCCGCCGATGCCTCCGATCTCTGCCTCGACCCAGCCATCGGCCCACCGGAACGGCCGGGCACGACCCTCGGTGACCAGGACCTTGCCCAGCGCCGGGCTGGTCGCGAGGTGGATGGAGCCGTCGAGGTGAATGTGTCCGAGTTCCTGCTCACCCACGTAAAAGTCGATCCCGTCGACCTGCGAACGGCGGTGGAGGTGCCAGTGCGTCGTCGCGATCACGCCCGGCCAGCCGGCCACCGCGTCGGCGACCGACCGCATCGGCTCGGCGAGAAGGGGCGGCGGCGCCATCGGTCCCTTGTCGGCGCGGGCCATCGTGCCCAGCGCTCGCTCCACGGTGCGGGGACTGCCTCGTGATAGACCCATGTCTGTTCTCCTGACGCCGCTCTCGATCAGCCGAGGGATGCCATCGTAAGTCTGCGACAGCCACGCGTCGAACGGCGGCGCGCTCGCTCAAGTCTCGGAAGCCGGCTGAACGAGGCGAGCGCGAACGCTGCGCCCTGAAAGCCGTGCGATGTCGCGGCATGGAACAGGACGGACGTGAGCACCGTGGCCAACCGGCCAGGACCCGAAAGCCTGCCGCCGGAACCGTGTCGCTGGTTCCGTTGGTCGCCGGCCAATCCGTT